>DAVZHM010000001.1:0-55485 GCA_052273845.1 Candidatus Fimenecus sp.
TGGAAAACTTGTCCGAAGTGAGATTTGACGATGCCATAGTATACTGTATTGTTTATGCGTAAAACGGGTCTTTTTGATTTGATTGAAAATCATATAGTCAACAATCTTGTCGATTACGCAACAGGTGTTGAAACAGGACTTGATTCAAACGGAAGAAAAAATCGTGGCGGTCATTTGATGGAAAATTTGGTGGAAAGTTTTATCAAAAAAGCCGGATTTGTTAAAGATGAAACTTATTTCAAAGAAATGTATATTCATCAAATTACAGAAAAATGGAATATAGACTTATCTGCCATCTCAAACCAAGGCAAAACAGAAAAGCGTTTTGATTTTGTGGTTAAGACACCTAATATGATTTACGGTATCGAAACTAATTTTTACGGAGGTGGCGGAAGTAAATTAAATGAAACAGCACGCAGTTACAAAACACTTGCTCTCGAAACCGATACAATCGACGGTTTTACTTTTGTTTGGTTTACCGATGGAAAAGGTTGGATAAGCGCTCGTCATAATCTTGAAGAAACCTTTGATGTTATGGAACACATTTATAATATTAAGGATATGGAAAATGGCATAATTACAGAGGTTTTTGAATAATGGCAAAGAAAATTACAAAATGGGAACCTGAAGATTTTGAGCTTGAGATGACTACACATTGGTCTTTTCCAAAGCGTGGAGATTGGGCTACACACGATGCTAAGTGGCGTGGTAATTGGTCGCCATATATTCCACGAAATATTATATTAAGGTATTCAAAAGAGGGCGATGTAGTTCTTGACCAATTTGCAGGCGGCGGAACTACACTCGTTGAAGCAAAGCTTTTGAACCGTGATATTATCGGCGTTGATGTCAATGGTGTTGCACTTGATAGGTGCAAAGAAAAAATAGATTTTGAGCATGAAGGCGCAAATGGAAAAGTTTACATCCGTAAGGGAGATGCCAGAAATTTAGATTTTCTTTCAGATGAAAGTATAGACCTTATTTGTACACATCCACCCTATGCCGATATTATTAAATATAGCGATGGCATTGACGGAGATTTGTCGCAACTCAAAGTGAAAGGTTTTCTTGAAGAAATGAAAAAGGTGGCTGCAGAGAGCTACCGTGTTTTGAAAAAAGATAAATTTTGTGCCGTACTTATGGGCGATACAAGACAAAAAGGCTGTATGATACCTATGTCTTTTGATGTGATGAAAATATTTCAGGATGCAGGGTTTCAATTAAAAGAACTGATTATCAAAGAACAGCACAATTGCAAAGCGACCGGATATTGGAAAACGAACAGTGTGAAATATAACTTTCTGTTGATTGCGCACGAGTACTTGTTTATCTTTAAAAAATGACTTTGGAGGGAATAGAAAAGAAATGGAATCAATTTTACTGCATCCGCCGCTATTGGAGGGCGAGGAGTTTTCGTTGCTTCGACAAAATCCCGACCGCGGCTGGCGAATGGAGACTTATTTGACTTTGGGCAGCAACACGGTGATGTTCAAACCCTCAAAAACCCCTTTGGGATTTTTGGACGAGCAAATCGAATTGTACCGTGACACGCCTTGCCGTTTGGTGCAGGTGTATGTGTATTTAACGGAATACTGCAAAAAGCCGTTGGATTCACTTGCCTTTTCGCAGTTGGAAGCGTATTTGGAAGGGCTTCGCGCGCGGGGACTTCGTGCGATATTGCGCTTTGCGTATGAATATGAAGTGAACCGCAAGGTGGGACCGACTTCCGGCCGTATTTACGGGCATCTTCAGCAAATCAAAAAATGGTTTTTGCAAAACGAGCCTTTGGTGCGGGAAACTGTGTTGGTGTTGCAGGCGGGTATGATTGGCGCGTGGGGCGAGTGGCACACCGCAAAACATTACCACAGCAAAAAGAAAGTGCTTGCACATCTGTGCGACGCAGCGCCGCCGTATTTGCCTTTGCAAGTGCGTATGCAACCGTTTAAGGATTGCGTGCAAAACACCGAAAATGCCGCGCGTGTGGGCTATCACGATGATTTTTTGGTCGGTGCTTACCACAAATGGAATACGCCTGCCGGCGCGCCTGGCAGCGAAGCCTTCGACAGGTTTGTAAAGGAGTCTCGCTTTACACTAAATGACGGCGAAATGCCGTGGGGCAGAGATAAAACTTATCAAAACGGCTTTATTAACGGCTACGAAATGCTGACCGCCTGTGCACAGCATAGCCTTTCCACGCTGAGCTTGACGCACAATTATATCGAAGAGGACGGGCAGCATAACGCTGTGCGTTGGCAAACGGAAACGCTCAACGCCATACGTGCAAGCGAACTTTCGTGCCCCTCTACGCCTGAATATTTCACCCAAAACGGGGCGGCGAGGGAGAGAACTGTCTTTGACTTTTTGACCGACCATTTGGGGTATCAAATTGCGGTGTGGGAAATCTTTATCGGCGACACCCCCGACGGCGGGCAAATTGCCACCGTGAAACTTTCCAACAGTGGATTTGCGCTGCCGTATGTTTTTACAAAATTGACATTATATCTCGCCGATGCGAATGGAAATGTAAAGGAATACAACTTTACGGATTACACACCCAAAAAACTCCTCGGCGGCGCGGCGGGAACCTTCTCTCTCACGGGAGAGTTCGGCGAAATTCGCAAAATCGGGCTTTCTTTGGAAAAGGAAATTTACAAGCCTTGCTATATCCGCTTCGCCAATCGCTGTGATTTTCAATACGGTGTGCATTGGTTTGAAATTACACCGTAAAAATGCCATAATAAAAACCGCTGAGCGTCTGCTTAGCGGTTTTGCTTTTATCATACGATTATTTTCTTTGCTCGGGCGGCTTTTCGGTGATAAACACGCGAAACAGCGGCAGGCAGGAAGTAAAAAACTTTTTGTATGCCGCGCAGTAATCCGCACTTTGCTGTGTGCGTTTGCAACCGCCCGCACGGCAAATCGGATAGACTTTGCATTGCTTACAGCGGTCGGGCACGGGCAAACTTTCTTTGATAAAGTCGGTCGCCGTTTTGCTGTTTGCCATCGTGCGAAAATCCGTTTCCCGGATATTGCCGAGCAAATATTCATCGGTGCAGTAGAAGTCACACGGATAAATATTGCCGTTACTCTCCGATACAAATTGGTGCGAACAATACCCCAAAATGCCGCATTGCTCGGTTTGTTGCCCCAAAAACAGCCGCACCCAGTTGTCAAACTGCCGCACGCTGATGTATTGCCCGCGCACATAATCTTTGACATACAAATTAAAGACCTTAATTAAGAAATTCGCGTACTGTTCGGGCGTCATATACAGTTCGCTTTCCTCGGTGGAGTCGAACGGACGCAAGCAAGGGATAAACTGCAAATAGCGAAATCCCTTTGCGCGGAAATACCGATAAATCCGTTCGCCGTTTTCGGCACAGTACCCTGTGAGCACGGTTAATATGTTGAACTCCGCCCCGTGCCGCCGCAAAATTTCCGCCGCGTTCAAGATTTGGTAAAACGAGTTTTGCCCCGAAGGCTTTTTGCGGAATTTATTGCCTTCCAAATCTCCGTCCAAACTCAAGCCCACCAAAAACTGATGGTCGGCGAAAAACTGCGCCCATTCATCGGTGATTTGTGTGCCGTTGGTTTGAATGGAATAAAAAACGGGACTGTTTTTGCGGTTGTATTGCTTGACCGTTTTAGTAAAATGCTCAAAAAACGGCAGACCGCAAAGCGTCGGTTCGCCACCTTGAAAGGCGAACGCAACGGGGTGCCCGTCGGCAAAGGCGAGTGCCTTTTTTATGAGAATTTCGGCGGTTTCGAGTGACATAGTGCCAAAACCGAGATGTTCCCTGTGCTCGGAAACATCTCGGTAGAAGCAGTATTCACACGAAAGATTGCAAAGGGACGACGCCGGTTTTATCATCAACGATAAACTTGGCATAAGACCACATCTTTCGGGAAAAGGATTTTATTTTATAATACCGCGGCGATTTTCTTTGAAATCTTTTTGGATTTCGTCGAGCTTCGCATGGTATTCGTCTGCGATTTCGGGATATACCGGCGTACGGTTGTAGTTTTCGCCGACGTCATCGCTCAAAATGTGCAGCCAATTCTTGCGGTATTTGTCGAAGAACGCGGAGTTGTCGTTCTGAATACGGTCGAAGTATTTGAATGTGATGAAATTGTTTTCGGTCAACACATCGTAATCATAATCCGGATACATTGCGCGCACTTCGGAAGTCGGCATCGTGTACTGAATTGCCTTGATGTCCTCACGCTTCATATGTAAAATCGGATTGTCCTTCGTGTGCAGAACCGTATCGTTTTTAAGCAAATCCACCATAGACACACCGTCGATTTCACGGTCGGTCGGCAAATAACCGGTTTGACCGCCGTTTCCGGTGATGCCGCAAAGGTCCACAAGCGTCGGATAGAGGTCAACAAGCGTTGCAGACTGGCTTCTCGTGGTGCCGACTTCGCCCAAAGCGCCGTTGGCGTTATCCCAACGAATCATAAACGGTACTTTCTGACCGCCTTCGTAGGCAAGGTATTTGCCGCCGCGCAAATCGCTGACGGAGCCTTCCAGTGCAGGGCCGTTATCGCTCGTGAAGATGATGATGGTATCTTCCATTACACCGAGTTTTTCCAAGGTGTCAAACAACTCGCCAAGGTAGGCGTCAAATTCCGTCACGCAGTCTACATAAGTGCCCATGCCGCTTGTGCCGTCAAATTCATCGCCTGCAAAAACAGGAGCATGCGGCCACGGAGAAGCGTAATAAGCAAAGAACGGTTGGTCGGAATTCTGTACCCGGTCGGTAATCCAATCGGTGATTTCGCCGTGAATCCATTCGGTGAGTTTGCTTTGGTCTTTTTTGCCGTTTACGAACATTTCGTCCGTACCGTGCACGATTTCGTACTGCCCGTTCTCTTCGCGGACATGGTAGAACGGCGTCATATCGTTTACATGGTGGCTGCCGTAGAAGTAATCAAAGCCTTGGTTGGTGGGCAGATACTCGCCGTAATCGCCCAAATGCCATTTGCCGAATGCGCCGGTGTTGTAGCCTGCCGCTTTGAAGGTTTCGGCAATGGTGATTTCGTCACCGAGCATACCGTCAGCGTTTGCACCCATTTCAATCGAGTTGAAAATACGGGTTTGTGCAAACGGAGTGAGGGTTGCAATGGTCGGATACATTACGTTGTCGGCGTAGCCGCGGTACGGATAGCGACCGGTCATCGCCGCGAAACGCGCGGGCGAGCAAACGGAATAAGAAGAATAGAAGTTTTCAAGATTCAAACCGTTTTCGCCGATGCTGTCGATGTTCGGCGTGTCATAAATTGCACCGTTCAAGGAAACATCGCCCCAACCGAGGTCGTCCATCAAAATGAAAAGTACATTCGGCTTGTCTGCTTTGGCGGCGTTTTTGTCCACGCCTTTTAAGTAATCATCCTGACCGTCCCAAAGGCGTTCGGTGTTGGGCTTTGCGCGCAGGTTCATTGTCAGCACATAAACGATGCTTGTGCCGATAAGCAATACGCTCAATACGCCGGAAAGCGCTTTCTTCGCGCTCTCTTTGGAGAACACGTGTTTTGCGGTAAAGAACAAGCCCCAAAGACAAACCGCAGAGGGGAGTGCCAGCAACACGTTGCCGAGGATTCTTGTGCCGATGTTGCCTTCGCCCTGCAACCACGGATGCGCTGCGGAACTGTACCCTGCAAGCCCCGAAGAAAACGCACCGAAGCCTGCGTCCGCGCCCCAAATGATGTAGTACACAATCACGCCGAGCGCTGCCGCCGCGTAACCGAATACCATCGGTGCATAGACTTTCTTTTTGATGAGCAAGCTCAACAAAATCACTGCGGACATAATGCAGCAATACGCAACGGCAACCACGCTGACGATGTTCAAGCGCAGAATCCAAAGTGCCGGCATAATTGCAATGCCCACGACCATCAAAATGATGGGGAATACTTTTTTGCCTGTGTCTAAAGCGAGTTTCTTTTTCATTGCACAGCCTCCTTTTTTATACCCGAATATTATACAATTTTAATAGGCACTCGTCAAGTAACTAAAGCGTATAAATACGGGGAATTTGCCGAACGGTGAATTAAAAAAATAACCTGACCCCCCTACCCAATTTGCCATAATTCAAAAAAGATGTTAAAATGAATCAATTTTTGAGGATGATGGAGAACAGAAAAATGGCGGAAACTCGTAATAAAAAATACAAGCAGATAAACGAAGCAGAAAGAGAATTGATTGAGCGGCTTCTGAGAAATAACACACCCAAAAAACAAATTGCAAGAATGCTGAACCGCAGCATAACAACTATCCGTAAAGAAATAAAACGAGGCTCTGTTGAACAGAGAAAAGAAATCAAAACCACAAAAAAAGATGCAAATATTCCTTTATACAAAACCGAACTCGTCTATTTTGCTGATGTAGGTCAGCGTATATATAAACAAAACCGTTCGCATTGCGGGCGAAAATGCAAAATCATTGAATGCCGTGATTTTTTAAATTATGTTGAACAACAAGTGAAGTCTGATAAGCTGTGGTCATTAGATGCAGCAGCAGGACACGCAAAAAAGTTGAATTTATTTGAGCAAACCGTTACAACGCAAACCTTATATAACTGGGTGGATCTCGGTTTATGCAGTACAAGAAATATTGATTTACTCAAAAAAGTCGGATGGAAAACACATCAGAAAAAAGTCCGTGAACACAAAAAGTGTCTCGGGCGTTCAATCGATGAGCGTCCGGAAATAGTTGATTCCCGATTAGAATTCGGGCACTGGGAGGGCGACGGTATTGTCGGAAAAGACAGTAAAGGGCATTGGATTACTCTTATTGAGAGAAAAACGCGTATGGGATTTATTTTCAATGTTAAAGATAAGCAGGCGTGTCGGATTGTCGAAGTTGTTGACCGACTCGAGAGAATGTTCGGTGCGTTATTCCCGCTCGTTTTCAAAACAATTACATTTGATAACGGTACAGAATTTTCAAGTTCTAATTTAATGGAAGGCAATCAAAGAACCATAATCTACTATGCGCATCCATATTCCTCTTGGGAGCGGGGTTCTAACGAAAACTGGAACGGAATTATTCGCCGTTATTTTCCAAAGGGAACATCCTTTGATGATGTTCAAGATGAAGATTTACGCAGAATTCAGAATATGATTAACAATATGCCACGAAAAATGTTTAACTATAACAGTTCGAGAGAATTGTTTTCACAAGAATTACAAATATTGATAGCATCGGCAACTGCGGTAGCATAAACCCATCAAAAACAATTACACACGTTATTTAGAGCAATTACAATTTTGTGATTGCTCTTTTTTTATTTCAAAAAATGAAAGGAGCAATTACAAAAATGCAGGATGCAAAAATAATTGCGTTATGCAATCAAAAGGGCGGTGTCGGCAAGACGGCGACCACAAGCTGCTTAGGAATATCTTTGGCGGAAAGCGGGAATCGTGTACTGTTAGTCGATTTTGACCCGCAGGGAAATTTAACAAAAGGCTTAGGATATCGAGATCGTTCAAAATACCGATATTCTGTAAAAGACCTGATTTTCGATGAGTTGAACGAAACCACAAAAGAGTTTCGGGATTACATCATTCCTGCGGAGGGCATTGATTTAATTCCTGCCAACATTGATCTTGCAGGGCTCGACATCCAACTTTCCAGCGTTATAAGCCGTGAAACCGTATTTAAACGGGCGCTTGCACAGTTTATGCCACATTACGACTACATACTGATTGACAGCAATCCCGCATTGAATTTATTTACAATTAACACCTTAGTTGCGGCAAACAGCCTGATTATCCCCGTGCAGGCTGAGCCGTATGCTACCGACGGGCTATCAGACTTGCTACACACAATTCAGACCGCCAAGCGACAGCTTAATCCTGAATTAAGTATTGACGGTATTCTGATTACTATGACCGACCAACGCACAAACCTGTCAAAACACATCTCGTCCGAAGTGCGAAACGCCTTCGGCAATCAAATCAAAGTTTTCCACACGGAAATCCCCCGTTGCGTAAAAACTGCTGAAGCTTCGCTTTACGGAAAAAGTCCAATGGCGTATGCACCGAATTCCGAGTCGGCACGCGCATATAACCTTTTAGCAAAGGAGGTGTTGAATAATGTCGAAGGAGTTACCAAAGCTCAACATAAACAACCCATTAGATGAACTTTTTACAACCGAGGAAGATCGGCAACAGGTACAGCAGGAACGCATTGTTACAATTGACTGCAACGAGATAGATGGCTTTCAACAGCACCCGTTCAAAGTGAGAGACAATCAGGATATGGACGAACTGATAGCATCCATTCAAGAAAACGGAGTTTTAATGCCGTGTATTGTTCGTCCGAAAGAAAACGGACGCTATGAAATGATTGCGGGGCATCGACGCAAGCACGCCGCTATTCGTGCCGGGCTGAGCACGCTCCCCTGTATTGTCAGAGACTTGGATGATGTTCAAGCTACAATTTTAATGGTTGACAGCAACGCACACCGTCCATATCTTCTGCCGAGTGAAAAAGCGTTTTCATATAGTATGAAACTTGACGCTATGAAGCGACAAGCTGGCAGACCGAGCAAAGAAAATTCTGTGCCACTGGCACAGAATTATGAGGGCAAGACATCCCGTGAACTATTGGGTGAGCAAGTTGGTGAAAGCCAAGACCAGGTGCGTCGTTTCATTCGTTTAACCTACCTTATTCCTGAAATATTGCAAATGGTAGATAATTCGGTTGAAAAGCCAACTGAACCTGAAGCACTATCTATGGCAATGCGGCCCGCGGTTGAAATTTCGTATTTGACGCCTGAAAACCAAAAAATTGTTTTGGATTTTATGCAAGACACACTTTCTACACCGTCTCACGCACAAGCCATACAACTTCGTGAAATGCAAAACAACGGCATCTTAAATTCACAGGAAATCTACAACCTTCTTGCTCAAGAAAAACCGAATCAAAAACCAAGCGGCAAAATACCTCTCAACAGATTTAGCAGATATTTTCCGCCGAACACAAGCGCCGAAGATATCGAAAAAGGTATCTTTAAGGCGCTTGATTTTTATCGAAAAGCACGGGAAAAAGCCCAAAGAGATACATATGGAAAACCCGAAAAGAACGCACTTGAGTAGGCAATACCCGCGCAAATGGAGGGTGACCTCTGCAAAAATCGCATTCAAAGTTAATGTCAGCAAGATTCTAAAGGAGGAAAGATAAGTGTTTCAAATCACAACGAGGACAGGCAGGACGGTTGAGACTAAGATTATCAATTTGAATACTGCAATCCATAAACTGAAATTGCTGGAATACAATCAGAAGCGTGCCGGAATATACAATCCCGGATATTATCAAATTCAAAAATATGATGAACCACAGAAGCAGAACAATGCTGATTAGGAAGAGGTATATCAATGGACAATGAAAACTTTATGGATAGGTTTAACTCGCCTGAGGAATTTATCCGTTATGAAATTTGTGCAAACAAAGGTACACAAAATGTTGTTGATAAGGCTGACCTTGCAGCACTGATTCGCTCTTTTGGTTTTGAAATTGATGAAAGGAAACTGACAAAAGCAGATATGTATCTGTTGTTGAAAGATGCAATTTCTATTGAGGAAATCGCCGATCATTGCTTGCACTTAGGCGTAAGTACGTATTGTTTTCAGCAAAAATTCGGAATTGCGCACGATGAGGTTAAGCGAATGGCGCGCCTTGGATTTCTAAAGGTAACGGGTTCGGTACGCTTTAGAATGTATGGCAAATACCGGCACGCTGATGTATACAGTGTGTTCGATTATTTCAGGCTAACGAAAGACGAAGTTGCCGTTTGGTTAAAATCCCATCCGAAAGGCACACGAACAAGAAAAGAAGATTATATGGAGGTTCGATAGGAATTATGGAAGTCCTATTTTCATTTGGAACATCTAAGCAGTTTCCGTTCCAGGGTGGATATATCATCATCAATGCAGCTGATAGGCAGGAAGCAATTCAGGAATTCCGGAAACGGTATCCCGATGTGCATCAAGGTATTTTAAACTGCTCTGATGTCTATACAAGCCCTGAAAAGATAAGTGATTTCAAACGAGATGGAAACCTCGGCAAAGGTTGTCATTTATACATCCCCCTTAACCTACCCGAATTCTGCTATACCGTTTTGCGTTCCACGGGTGAATTTGCAATGCTTCGTCGGGGCGAAAGCGGATATTGTCCGATCAAAATAAATTTAGCAGGGAACCCCAATATTCGTGATCTTGCAGATAAACTGAACCAACAATTCGGTATAACAAAGCCACAAGAAGCGGCAATGGTTGCGGGTTCTATGTTTGGATGGGACTGTCCCGCCGCCAATCCGCACAACTATGATAAAAGCGGCATACCAATCAAACCAAACCGCAAGAGCAAATCAGAACCTTACAGATAAGGAGAAAAAGTTATGAAAGTGTATTCCCTCAATTGTGATAGCGGCTTCAACAAAGTATTTTATGCACTATTATCAGCAGGAAAGCTAACCAACATAAGACAGCGGTTTGATTTTAACATCGACGCTGTTGTTTTAGAGGGAACAGTCTGTAATTCCCTCTGCTTGAAAGGAGAAAAAACACAATGAAGAACCTTAATTTTGGCTGCAATACCGAAGAAGCTCTACCCCCCATATTCTCTTTGAATGTAGCGTTTACAGGCAGCCAACTCACGGTAGATGCAAATCAACTCAACGCGCTTATCTCTGCTGGCGCGGAGTGTGATGTTTTAGCCGAAGAACGCCTTGTAGAGATTCAAAAGGAATTGCAGAACACCTATGAAAAGGTAACATCCCTTTTTGAAGATGTTCTTTTTTCTATGTTCGGTTCGGATGCCGTTATCAAAAATGAAATCCAAAGCGTTTCCGAAAGCACCATATTTTTTATCGGAGGTGAAGATGATGAAGATTAACAATCGAAACTTAACAATACTTCGCAAGGTAGTTGAAGCAGGCTTTACCGACGAAAAATCCATTTCTGCTTTAACGGCAGAAAATATGGTTAGCTTTTGTAAGGACTTGCGGGATATGAAGACGGTAATTGAACTGCAAAAAGCAATTAAGACAAACACTATTATTGCATTTCTGACCACAAAGGAGGAATAAGCCTATGCCCAAACGAGTTTACATCGATATGGACGGCACACTATGCCGATTCCACGATGTCGAGCATAAATACATCGAGCGAATGTGGGAGCAGGGATTCTACCTGAACCTCCAGCCGTTTGAAGAATTTTTAAAAGCAATATCTCTCTGTATCGACCGCAACCCCGATACAGAGTTTTTTATTCTTTCGGCGGTTTTGGAGACCGAACCACCGTTTGCCGAAACTGAAAAACGCGAATGGTTGCACACACATCTTCCGCAGCTCTCAGATGGAAATATGGTATTTGTTCCTGCCGGTACAGATAAGACTGCACTTATTCCCGATATGGGCGCCGACTGTGTATTGATTGACGATTACAACAAAAACCTATCGGAATGGAGGCAGCAAGGCGGCACGGCAATTAAGTTTATCAATGATATTAACGACCGTGGATTAGGCGCATACGGCGGTGAAAAAGGCAACATTTGGGACGGAGAACGCGTTCGATACGATGATAGCGCAATGGCAACTTGCTTGCAGATTGAGCGTTTATCGGGCATTTCAAACACAGCGGAAAAAGAAAATGCTTTTTATGGGTTTTCGGATGATGTTCTTCCTGACCGTTTTCTTGAATTGCTTCCGTCTTATTTCTCGATACGGCAGACGCACGATGTACTTTTAATTCAGGAGTTATATCGCAAAGGCGAAGGGTTCTTCGATTACGAATCGGTATCCGCGCGCACACGCGATTTTGTCCGTCAAATAACCGACAGCAAAGCAACCGGTCAGCTCGCCCTTTTTCAAACGAACAATGGCGTGAATGATGCGATGATGAATTGCCTTAATACCTGCTACACCCTGTCTCGCGCATACGGTATTCCCCTTACCAAGATAACCGGTTGGATGACCGCTTCAATTCGGCAAGAGCACCTTTGGCAAACATACCCGGTCACTTGTTCCAACTTGCAGACATACATTACTAAACAGCTTGCACGGGATACAAGGTTGACAGTTCTGTCAGACCAAATTAAGACAGTATCTACGCAATTAAATCAAACAGAGAGCCGCGTCTATCTACCTGCATCATCAGATGTTGAGATGGATGTTGTTTCTAATGGCACACAAAAAGATGTGCTTTCTGCTTGGTGCAAACAGATTAAAAACCGCCTAAAAGAATACACCGATGAATGGCGACAGCTCGCCGGAGTAGAATATCCAAACATACTGTTCGGGAACGGACAAATAAAATATCATAAATATGCTGAACCTCAAAAAAATCTGCGAAACATTCGTCAAAAATAAACTTTTTTCATAAGAAAGGACTGTTAAAATGGCAACGACAACAGTTTTTCGTGTAGAAAAAAATAAAAACTACACAACAATCTCAAATCATCACTTACAGGATAAAAACCTCTCCCTGAAATCAAAGGGATTATTAACTTTAATACTTTCTCTGCCGCCCGATTGGGATATGACCTTGAAAGGGCTTGTGTCGCTCAGCGGCGACGGTGTTGATTCAGTTCGTTCAGGGATTCAGGAGCTGGAAAAAAACGGCTATTTAAGGCGTTCACGCTCTCGCAACACTCTCGGGCAACTGCTATGTACGGAATACACTATTTACGAACAGGCGGTAAAAGACGAAGCTATTCCGGAAGTAAACACATTTGAAGAAAACCTGAATACACTGTATACAGAAAATGCCCAGGTTGGAAAATCCAATGTGGATAAAAGCAGCCAGATTGGAAAATCCGATGTGGCAGAAACACCAAAGAAAAATGCAGAAAAAAACAGCGACAACCAGATTGGATTTCCCAATGTTGGGAAACCCTATATAGGGAAAACCGATACAATAAAAGACTTAAATAATAAAGGTACTGATAATATAAATAACTATCCCAATCAATCTACATATGACAGTAAGTTATATAAAGCGCCGAAAGATAATTCGATTGATGAGATGGAAAAAGCGCAAAAGCTTTATGATGAGCGAAAGGCTTACGAGGAAACTGTTAAACAGAACATTTCTTATGACATCCTGCCCGCACAGGAAATAAGCCGTGATTTTTTAGATTTATGCGTTCAGGTAATGGTCGATGCAATTACAAGCACAAAGCCCTATATAAAAATCAAAGGGCAAGATATACCTCAGCAGGCTGTTAAAAGCGTATTACTAAAATTAGACGAAAACAACATTGCCTATGTTGATATGTGCATTTCCTCATCTAAAACCGCGATTAAGAATATGCAGTCATATGTTTTGACCGCCTTATACTGCTCTCAATACGGAAGCGACACATACTATGAACAACTCGTAAAACACGATTTTTCTTAAAGCAAAAACTATAAAACAAAATTCGCACATTTGTATATGCAAAAAATGTATGATAATATAACATACAGATAATGTGTTCCATTATCACAAATATACAAGTAGGTGAGAAAGATGAAAAAAATCCTGTTAGGCTTGTTTCGCGTTTTGTTCGAACTTTTACAAATGATTCTTCGACCGATTGGACGAATCGGTACGGGACTTTCAACACTTGCGTTGATTGTTTTCGGTCTTTTGGTTTTATTTGGGGGAGCAAATAATCCATTTGAAAAAAAGTTTTTGCTTATTTCATTCGGATGTTTTATGTTCTTCTCTATCCTTTGGAGAATCGGCACAATCATATTGCCCGTCAAAGTGAAAGAGGAAATCACCGTGAAGGTCATCGATGAAAAATCAGGCGTGGAAATTCCCTCAAGACTGTGCAGGGCAGCGATAAAGAAAAATAAGATATACGGAGGCTGTAAGTTATGAAGAAGTTTTTAGAAAAAATCAAAACGGATAAAAAGACGAGAGATACCGTGGTTTGTTCAGCTGTGGGCGCGGTGATTGTGATCGCGGCGGCAGTGATTGTGCCGACCGTGGCGAAAACGCGCGTGCCTGTTGTTACAAAGAACACGCCGCCGACAGTGGTGGAAACGGTTACGGACGAATCGGGCGAGGTCGTTACCGATGCTTCGGGTGAAGCTGTAACAGCGGTTTATGACGAGGTTCCCGTCACGGACGCCAGCGGTGAACAGGTAACCAACGCAGACGGAACGGCGAGTATGCAGCGCGTACCGCATACAGAAGCTGCGGACAGCGAAAAAGAGAAGGGCGGCATTTTCAGCGGTCTGTTTGGTGGCGGTGAGCGTACGGAGGGCGGCACAGGCAGTGCCAACGGTTCGGGCAATCAAGGCGGGAACAGCGGCGCAGGCGCGGGAACGCCTGTTGTAAACTCGCCCGCAGGCGGCAACGCGGGCGACTCGGGTACTTCATCGAGCACACCTACAAACCCGACAAAGCCCACCGAGCCTACAACCGAAAAACCTACGGAAAAACCCACAAGTGCTCCGATAGCCCCGCCGACCGCAAAGCCCACGGAGAAACCCACAGAAAAACCTACTGAAAAACCGACTATTAAGCCGACCGACCCGCCGACAACGGAACGCTCGGAAAGCGTTGACTATTTCGTGCAGTACGCCATCAACTACGGTAAGTCCATCGGGTTGACCTACAGAACGGATTTGCCGAAAGATGTATTTGGTTATGATAATCCTCTGTTGATTTGTACCATTGAAACAGGTAATGAGATTAGTATTCTTGAAAGAGCAATCGAACGACGCTTAAATGAATATAAGTCCTATAGTTATCAATCCTTCAATGTTTGGACGGAGCAAAAACCAAACGGCGATTATCGGCTGGTCATTGGCTACACTTCTTGGGAATAATCCATCAACGACCGCTTAAAAATCCATAATGCAAAAAGAGACTTGTTTTGACAAGTCTCTTTTTTGTTGTGCTTTTTCGTCCGTAGGGGCGTTTACATAGATACTTTTCGAATGAAAGGAAAAAACAATGAAACAACAAATGAAACGAACAACAAAACGCTGCTTCGCGGTGCTGTTGGCAATGCTTATGCTGTTTTCCTGCTTTTCCACCGTTATTTCGGCAGCGGATTGGAGCGGAGAGGTCTACATTATCAACTATCCGCGCTCGGCAGATCCGAACAAAAGCGGCTGGGGGCACCCCGATCTGTATTTAATGGACGGCTGGTATATGAAAGCCTCCGACAAAATGGTGATGCGCTCCATCGACGGCTATGAAGGTCCGACCTGCTACTGCATCGAGCCGGGCATCAGCCAGCATACGGGGGATACACTTACACAACATGGAGAAAACTATTGGGCTAAGCATCCTGGTAATAGTACCATCGAGAGAGATGTAATTCAAAGCTTAATTGGGCGCATTCTCCAATATGGCTGGACAGGCAATAACAGTTTGAATTGGATTACAACCGACCCGGCTGCCGCGAATGAGCTGGCGCAGGCAAAGGCTACGCAGATTCTGATTCACGAGGTCATTGTCGGCGAACGGCGTGCGGATTTCTCGAAAGTCAACGCACACGACTACGGCTGCAACAATGCCGCCGAGCAGGTCACAGCAGACTGCCCGATTTATGCACAGATTATGGAGCATTACTTCCGAATTGAAGCTGCTGTCAAACAGCATATGCTACAACCGAACTTCGGCGGTTCGGAATTTGAACTGAGTTACAATAACGGAACATATTCCGTTACGCTGACCGATCAAAACAATGTGCTCGGAAAATATGATTTTTCATCGAATGCCGATGTTTCTATTCAAAAAAACGGCAATCAGCTCACTATTTCCACAACCAATCCGACAAGCAAATCCATTCAGGTAATGGGCAAAAGCGTCGGGTTGAAAACGCGTGCGTTTGTGGTTTGGTCAGACGGGACAACAGGCAAAGACAATAACGGACAGATTCAGGATCAAATTCAATACGGCGCGGAAGTTGACGACCCCTTGGCTATGGTTCGTCTAACGCTGAAGGTTGCCACCGGTAATGTCAAAATCGTTAAGGGATCCGAGGACGGTCAGGTTGCAGGAATTGATTTCCATTTGGAAGGTGCAGGCGTCAATACCGATGTCACCACGAACGCAAACGGTGAAATACAGGTAGACGGGTTGCGCGGCGGTGAACAAGTTACCATTACTGAAAAGCCGAAAGATAAATATGTGCAACCGAAAAGCCAAACTGTAACCGTTCTGCCAGGGCAGACGACTTCGGTATATTTCTCAAATATCCTCAAAAAATTCACTGTTTCCGTCCAAAAACAGGACAGCGCAACGGGAACAGCACAAGGTGACGCCACTTTGAAAAACGCCGTATACGGCATTTATGACGGCGACACGCTTGTAGACACCTACACGACCGATGAAAACGGCTCGTTTACCTCAAAAGAATACATTTGCGGTGAAAATTGGATGCTCAAGGAGCTGACACCCTCTGAAGGCTATTTGCTTGATGAAACAGTACACCACATCGGCGCAGAACCCGGCAATTTCACAATCGAACATAACCCCATTTCTATGACTGTGACCGAAGATGTCAAACTCGGACAAATCGCTATCATCAAGCATAACGACAATGGCGATACGCAAATCGAAACACCCGAAGTCGGCGCAGAATTTGAAGTGTACTTGAAGTCGGTTGGCTCTTACGCCGCCGCAAATGACCGCGAAAGGGATTTGATGGTCACAGACGATTACGGCTTTGACCAATCAAAAAAACTGCCCTACGGCATTTACACGGTGCATCAGACCAAAGGCAACGAGGGCACGGCGTTCATTCCTGACTTTTATGTGGTCATCAATGAACACGGCGAGACCTACCGCTACATCATCAACAACGCCACCTTCGAGAGCTATTTGAAATTCACCAAGACGGACGCTGAAACGGGCAAAACGATTCCGCTTGCCGGCACAGGCGTACAGCTTTACGATCCTGCGGGCAATCTGATAACAATGTCCTTTACTTATCCGACACCAACGACCGTTGACACCTTCTATACGGACAGCGAGGGCAAGCTCGTCACACCCGAAAAATTACCTTACGGTAAAGGCTATTCGGCGGTCGAAGTCAAAGCCCCTTACGGCTATGTGCTTGACAGCACGCCTGTGTACTTCGATGTTACGCCCGAAACAATGCAAGAGGACGGCGGCATTACCGTTGTTATGATTTCCAAGTCCGATATGGCGCAGAAAGGCACGATCGATATCAAGAAACTCGGCGAGGTATTTAGCTCTGTCACCGAGGAAAACGGCGTTTATCAGCCTGTATTTGCACTTGCAAACAATAAGGGCGCAGAGTTCAGAATTACCGCCGCCGAAGATATAGTTACGCCTGACGGCACGATTCGCGCAGCTGCGGGTACCGTCGTGGATAATCTTGTGATTGGTAACGGGGTTGCGAAATCCAAGCCGCTGTATCTCGGCAAATATTTTGTGGAGGAAACAAAGGCGGCGCACGGTATGGTGTTGGATACCGCTGTTTACGAAGTAACGCTTGCTTACGCAGGGCAGAATGTGTCTGTGACCACGGCGGCAATTACGGTCACCAATGCGCGACAAAAAGCAATTATTGACCTCAAGAAAGTTTTGGAGCAGGACGAGATGTTTGGAATCGGCACGAATGGTGAAATCGGCAAAGTGCAGTTTGCGCTGTATGCTACAGAAAATTTGACGGCAGCGGATGGCTCGGTGATTCCGAAAGACGGTTTACTGGAGATCCTCAGCTTAAACGAGGACGGCACAGCAACCTTCCACACAGATTTACCCGTAGGTGCCAAAACCTATGTGAAAGAATACAGCACAGACGAACATTATGTTCTGTCCGACAAAATCTATCCTGTTGTGTTTGAATGCGCAGGGCAGAACACGGCAATCGTGCAGCTGCACATTAACAATGGTGAAGCCGTTGGAAACACACTCATTCGCGGCGACATCTACGGTAAAAAAATAGATGATGACGGATTTGAGGTCTGCGGTGCGCTGATGGGCTTGTTCCGTCCTGATGAAACAGAGTATATCGAAGAAAATGCGCTGATGACTTGTTCTTCAAATGAAATCGGCGTATTCGGCTTCTTAAATGTCCCTTACGGTAATTACAAAGTGCGAGAAATTAAGCCACCTGAAGGGTTTAATCTGAATGAGAATGTTTACTCCGTTGAGATAGCCGAAAACGGACAGATTGTGGAAGTCGAAGTTGAAAACCGCTTTATTACGGGCACAGTAATGCTCATTAAGGCGGACAGCCTTGAAAACGATATTTTTCTCTCAGGATTTGTATTTGAAGTTTATGTTGATGTGGACGAAAACGGCGAATTTAATCCTGGCGTCGACAAATTAGTTGATACCCTAAAAGAGAGTTCACAAGGCACATACAGCTTAACAGGGCTTCGTTATAACGGGTATTTTTTACACGAGGCTAACCAGAGCGGCAAGGGATACTTATTGGATGACGGTTACTATTATTTTGAAATCCGCGAGGATGGCGAAACAGTTACCATTTCCAATTCGGATAACGGGTTATTTGTTAATACTCCGTTGCTCGGCAGTTTGGTTATAACAAAAGCCGATGTGTCAGACGGTAAACTGCTCCCGAATGTAGGCTTCCGCATCCGCAATGAGCAGGGTGAGATTATCCGTGAAGGCTATACCGATGAAAACGGTGTAGCACGCTTCGACAATCTGCGCTATGGAAAATATACTTGTCAGGAATTCGATGCGGCGGACGGTTATCAGCTCGATGAGACGGAATACCCGTTCGAGATTACGCAAAACAGAGAAATTGTTATGGTGACAATGACCAACGAAAAAATCCCCGTAGAAATTCCGAAAACCGGCGGCGAAATCTTAGCCGGCAGTTCTTTGGTGGCTGCGACCGTGCTTGCCACGACGATTTGGATTGCATTTGCGAAGAAATCGCGGAAAAAGAAAGCATTTAAGACTTTGTGACACGGTGTCATAAAGTCAGAAAGGAGTTTTTTCAATGAAATCTTTAAAGATATTCACATTGGCATTGCTTGTGTGCGGAATTTTGGTAACATCTATGCCGCTTGCCACATTTGCAGCCAATGAAGTGAATGTCACAATTCCGAACTTACCCGAATTACCGAATGTGCTTGCGATGTTGGGCGAAAGCGCGCCACCGGCGGCAGAAGAAAATTACGACTTCATTGTTGATACCACAGAACCCTACACCATAAGACAAAACGGCACTTACTTAGTCAAAAATGTTGACAACCTTGCTATTCAAGACGGCATTTGTGCCTACCTTGGCGTGCAAGATACAAGCATTACATATGTTTCCTGCGCTGCGAATACAAATGTTGAATTTCACGCTTTGCAGAATGTCTCGTTCGGCGGCACAGCTTTTGGGAACGAGAAACTATATTTACGGTTTAATACGTGTAAAAATATTGTTTTTTCTACCGAAGAAACCGCAGAGATTGATTTTAAAATGCCACTCTACGGTACAGATGCATCGGCTCTGTGGTTTTTGGGCAACATAGTCGTTTCGGTGACAGCTCCGACGACAAGTGGATGGGCAAAGGATGATTGGCCTGAGTGGGATATGATATCCGGTTTTTCTTCGGTTAGTTTTTACAACAGCACAGCATCTCTGAAGCCAAAAATATCGTATTGTAAGAAAGTTAGCGGCGACATTCGCACGGACAACCTGTACCTTAACAACAGTCAACTGGATTATTCGATCGACGGTTATTCAGAAGAGGCGACCGATTATTTAGTGGTAACAAATGATATTGTGATGAAGGACAGCACCTTCAACTTGAAAAACCCTTATATACAAATGACCGCGAAAAACTGTTATGTTGATACATCGAAATTAACCGTTTGGAGCGCGATGAGGTTGAATGCTTTGATGTGTAAAAACGCACAACTCTATTTCAGAGACAGCGTTACAGCGCAAAAAATACATTTACAGTCATCGCCGACAAACGCGTTTGTAAAAGACGGTGATTTACTGTTTTATACTTCGGAACTGCGCGTTTCGGAAGATACAATAATCAATTATTGGTCGGGCGTAAAGAAATCTACTGTACCCAAAAATGTAATTGCATCTGACGCATTAGATGTAAATACAAGCGTTTTTTCGCCTGATGATTTCTTTACAACAAACCTGTCCTACAACCATTATCCGACTGATGGAAAATTCGACAATGTTTTTGTCTGTGACAACGGTATTTTCTTAATCCCTTTTCCCGGTGAACAACTTAACGAGAATGTTAATTTCGATGACGGCTTTTTCGCGACAAATGACCCGCGACTGCACAATACAGCGTTTTATATTTTCCAAGTCTTGGATGCTATGGCGCTCGTTGAAGCCACAAAAAATTTTGATGCAGAACACGGAAAGAATGTTGTCGCTGTAGCATTTGGATATAGCACCTTGGAGGACGCCTTATTACATCTCGAAGATGTATGCAGTCAGGTAGGCTGTACGAAAGAAGACTTCTTTTATCAGTCTGTGGCGGAATGCCTGGAAAAACTGATGCAATACGACGGTGTAACCTTTACGAGTAGTGACTGCGTTGCAGCGTGCCGAAAGTCTGCCGAAGAAATCAAAAACACTTACTTGAACACAGGAGACAAAGTAAATAATGTCACGGAGTGGAAAAGCGGAAAGAGTACATATTACTACAATGAAGGTAGTCTTGTGAACCGATACCTTGAAATGCTATATTTCGTTGAACAGGTATGTACGAATGATGCCTATACGGATTTCTACACTTTGGAAGGCTTTAAACGGTATCTCTATTTGCAAAACTTACTTTCTTTGGGCGGTGTACGGTACTCATTTAAAGATTACGGCGGTGCTAAAGAATATGAAACATTCGGAATAACCCCGCTCAGCTACAATGACGGCAGCGGTGTTTATCAAATGAAATTTACCTATGGTCAGCATTACGCCGATACACAAAAGGTGCGTTCTCTTGCGGTTGGACAACGCGGTTATACATCTAATTATCGCCGTGCAATGTATTATTTGCCGGAAGGCGGCACTTTAAAAACCGATGGCGTTGCCATCCGCAATTTCCCCGGCGGCTTCGATTTGCAAGATGTTTTGCAGCACGCACCTAAAGATAAAGTCGTTACGGGATATAAATATAATATTCTTGACGAATCGGGCACACAAAAAACGACGGAAAATATTGAGGATTTTGTTTTTGCCGAAGAAGACTTGTTTGAACAGCTTATCAATTTTACGACTGAAGGAAAATATTGTACTCTTCGGTACGATACAAACGGACTCGGCACAATAAGGCGTGCGAATCAGTCCGATGAACAGACTTATGACACTTTGGATTCCCTTGTCCCATACGGTTATTCCCCAGTATACGCAGAGAATAATGAGTTATCTCTTCCGGGACTCGCACCCGACGGACACCAAAACAGAACAGATGGGCAAACATTGGTTCACTCGACTTGGAATCAAGCTGCGTCGGTGGGAAATGGCTATTATTTTGAACCTTCTGACAATACGAAAAAAATCTCCGGTTGGTTAGACGCCAACGGAAATCCATACGATTTCAGCACCCCTATGACTACAGATGCTTATGTTACTTTAACCCCGGTTTTGGTTGACAAAGGCTCTGTGACAGGTACGATGACGGTGCGCATTGCCACGGAGGACAATTCCACCGAGGATTTTGCATATGCGTTTACACAACCGATGGATAAGCCGCCTGTAAGCGCCCTTCAGCTTGTTGATATTGGCTCTGGGGTCATTGTTGCAAACTATACCGGAAACAGTACTTCCGTGTATATACCGTATAGCGGATATAATATGGCATATGCGTTGGGACGCCGATTTCCCGGTACAGAAACCAACGGCATGACAGAATTTACCGATTTCCCGGATTTGGAGGCTGTCAACCCGATACAACGCTTAAAAGTCGAAAACGGATACGACGCTGTTGGTGTATATGCGAATTCGGAGTCTTTCTCAGCATATCTTCCGAGTTCGGTTAATCAATTTATTATGTTTGACGCGAGGCGTCAAGAGATTACGCCCGCTCAATGCACAATTTACTATTCCTACGGCGGCAACTGTAAAACGATGATTTTAGACGATATTTCCAGCAATCGTTTAACAGCAGAGGAAGTTGCCAAAAAGTATTGTCACTTTTGTGACGATGACTTAAATCCGCTTTCAGCAACCGCGCAAACCCAGACGCTCGCGCAATTGCTGTCAGATGCAGGGTTAAGCCCTGTGGGAATTGTTCCATTGGAACTACTCACCCCGCATACGGACGAAAATGATTGGGCGGTAAACCCGAATGATGCCACGGAGATTATAGAGTATACCGGTGCGGATTATGCATATATCGGTATTCCCGCCGTAATTAACGGCGTTGAAATTAAGAAGGTTAGAGCGACTGCTTTGCCGGGAAGAATAAATGTGACTGGGTATTATGTCCCCGCAACTATAACGAACATCACAGCCGGTTATTTGGACGCGATGCGCTCAATGGATTCAACATATAGCGGAAGCGTAATCGGTACTGATGATATGAGCATCTTTTCTACGTTGTCTAATGCATATGTTGTTGTTGACGAACAGAACCCCAATTACAGTTCGTACAAAGGCAGTTTGTATAACAAGCAAAAAGATTATCTTTACTATCTCGGCGGCGGAACGGACAAAACCACCGTCTTGCCGAGCGTGAAAGCCTTTTCAGCATTTGCTTTGGGTGCCAACAGCACAATGCCGTATCCCGCCGGAAACCCCGTAAATAAGATGACCTTCTTAGGCACAGAGCCTGTACGGTTTAATGAGGTGACTATCGCCGAAGACACTTTCTCTATGTATTTCGGTGGCTTTATAATCACCGATTCCGCATCGGGAGAAAAAGCAATCAGCCCGATAAACTTCGTATGCGCCGAGAACAGTCCCTTCCATAACGCGTGGCTTACGCAAGTCCAGCAATGGCTTGACTCGCAAGGTATCACGGACACAACGGCTCAAGAAGGCGCGGAATTTTTCCTCACTTTGGTTGATCCGAATACATACGAAGATCCGAACCTGTCAGACTCGTTTACGATTCAAGAGGATACCGGCGACACTACAAAAGGCTATATCAACATAAACAGTCCGTTTCAAAAGCAGATGCACACCACAGACAATACGGATTATGTGTTTGAACTGATTGGTTCGTTGCCGGAAAGATATATCACGCCGACGGTTACAGAGTATGTATTAAATCCGTCTGTGGCAATGGAAGATATTACAATCCATCTTCGATTGAAACGCGGAACGCTCAACATAACAACGATGAATGTTGTCGGCGATGCACCCATTCAAGGTGTGGTCTATGAAATTGAAAACACAGAAACAGGGGAAGTGTACACAACGGAGGCATCCGATGCCGCAGGGCAGGTTGTTTTTGATGATTTGATATACGGGAATTATACCGTTGTTCAAAAATCGTGTCCGAGCGGATGGAAGTTAAATACGGAGATAAAGACTTTCTCTGTGACTGAGGATGGTCAGGTCATAAGCCTTACATTTACAAACGAAAGGGCAACGCTTTACTCTGTAAGAATTCCGAAAACAATTGTTTTGGACGGGAATACAGGGCATTGTGCATACAGCGTTGGGGTAAAAGGCATCCTCGCGGAAGGACAGGCTGTTACTATTACTCCCGAAGCGACATTTTTGCTTAACCAAGACGGAAAAGACGCTGTTGTTGCGTCGGTCTTGCAGAATAAGACATCGTGGATTGGCGCCGATTTGTCTGAAGGTGCGTGGGCAATCACTGCGGGGACGGTCGATGCGACCTTAACCGCCGGCGTTTGGAAAGGCATATGGCAGTTTACTATTTCGATTGGTTTAGTGTAAAGGAGAGATGAAACTATGACAAAATACTTTCACACAGCTCTCCGAGGAGAGCATAAAACATTTACGATTAAGAATAAGGATGAGAAAAGGAAATATGTAATTGACTATTTCTCTTGCAAGCAGTTCCGTAATTTGGAAAAGACGGGAGAGGCAGAAAAAACAGAAAATGATTCCGAACCTAATATTCTCGGCTATTGTAAGCTGCGTCGTCTGAAAAAGGACGACAAGCCGCAAGAACGCGTTTTTTGTGCGGCAAATCAGGAATATGCTGTTTCATCAAAGAAATCGCTCTTTCAACGCAAGATAGGCTATATTCGCGTGATTTCGGAATCAGAGGTGCAATCTTTCAGCGCGGACGGTTCGGCTGTCCCGCAAACCGAAAAAAAACCGTTTACTTATCTGGTTTGCATGAGATTTTCGTGCCTGCCTTTGCTCTTGCTACTTCCGCTTTTCTTACTGCTTTTTCTCGGGATTCTTAGAGGTTGTGAAAACAATGCAGTTGTTCCGTCGCCGCAACCGGTTATCCAAGTGCCTCAAACCACCACAGAAGTGTTTTCGCTTCCTATTGAAGAAGACGCTGAAGATTGGGACGGAACTGTTCCTTCTGATGATTCGGTTGCAGGCTCTTCCGAAGATATTGAGATTGTCGGATACGAACGCATTACGGTCACAAAAGAAAACCCGTATGTGCAGCTGATTAACCCTACGGGCAATACCGTTTATTTCAAATATGCGATAATGTCGCCCGACAAGCAAAAAGTCGTTATGACAACAAACCTCATTCCGCCCGGCAAATATGTTCAATGGAATGCACGGGAGGGGTTATTACCCGGTGAATATGATGTACCTTTGCTTTTGTCTACCTATGATTTGGCGACACAAGCACCTTGTAACGGGGCAAATTTGAATATTCACATCAC
This sequence comes from Candidatus Fimenecus sp., assembly GCA_052273845.1. GTDB lineage: Bacteria > Bacillota > Clostridia > Oscillospirales > Acutalibacteraceae > Fimenecus. The sequence goes on from DAVZHM010000001.1 coordinate 24,755, forward strand.
CGTTCAATAAATGTTCGGTCAATACCCAGTCAATATCCGGACGCTGAAAGGGACAAATAACCGGATATAAATATATATACAACTAATTAAGGAGTGTTTAAAAATGAATAAAACAAGTAAAAAAATCTTATCCGCCATTATGTGCATTGCGTTGCTGACGCTTTGCGCTACAAACGCCTTTGCCGCTGACCTGAGTAATTCGGTCGGCTCGCCCGCAACGGACTTTTCCGCAGCTGATGTTGTCGGCTCGGATGCAACGCAGGACAAAACATCGGAATATGTTGACGCTGTGACAGATTCAACGGCGACTGCAGAAACAAAAAATGCAACCGTTAATGTTTACGCTACCCAAGCCTCTACTTATTCCGTAAAAATCCCGAAGACCGTTGTTCTCAACGGTGCAGACGGTAGCGGTGCATACCGCATCGGCGTAAAAGGCAATATCGCAGGCAACCAGACGATTACCGTTGCTCCTGTTGACAAGGATGCAGAGAAAGAGGGCGTTAACTTCTCCCTTGCAGAACAGGGTACAGTTTCACAGAAATCCAATATCACAGCATCTATTGAACAAGCAAAAACGGCGTTCGTTCAGTCTGAAATCTCTGCAACTGATTGGACTACTACGGATGCAACCATTTCTGCACCGGCGATTACCGCAGGTGCGTGGACTGGAACATTCGACTTCAACATTTCAATCACAGCAGCTTAATCAAAAAAATCAGTCCCTTTCAGCAAAATTATAGGGTGGCGTTCTCAAAGTGGAACGCCACCTTTTTTATAAGTCTTTTTGGATATTGCTTTCTAAAAACATAGAAGAATATAATGTTCAGGCACCTTTCAAAACACGAAACGATTTGATGCGATAAAAGGAGTATTGATATGGCAATTAGCACAGAGCGCGAACAGCACTTACGGGATAGTTTCTTTGCGGAAACCAATGATCCCGAAACACAAGAGTGGCGCGAAGACCTTACAGCTGAAGAAACTGCAATGGTAGAAACCTGGGATGAAAAATTCGATACAGGCATTTCAAAAATGGCATCGGATTCTTTACGAATTCAAAAGCGGAACAAACTTATTTCGGAATGCAGAGATTTTGGTATTGAATACGCGCCTGACAATCCGCTTTGTCAAACATTTGAAAACATTACCCAAAAGACCTCATATAATTCTTTTAAAATATGGGCGCTGAAGCTTCCTACGGATAACCCCGATCTCCAAGATTGTGAAAGAGATACGGCATTACGCATCTCAGACTTATCTCCTGATGAACTCAAGCGTGAATATTTAATATTCAATCAAGTGTATTGGCTCAGCGGAGAACATATGAAGTGTGATGATCCGAATTTCACTTTTGCAACAATTCATACCCCTGCTATGGAAAAACTAAATAACAGCCTTCCGGCATATAAAGCCGCCAATCGCCAATATGACTTTGATGATTTCGGTCAAGAATATAACCACTACTTGGGCTTCAGGGGCACTCTGCGCCGCGCTGAAAAATACGGCGTAGATACATCCGAATTTAAAAAATTTGTTGCCAAAACTTACCAGCAGTCTCTAACACCTGAAATCCAAGAGCCTAAAAAGTCAGAACATAAAAAAGATAATCTTTGTATATAATTCGGATGCAACATAAAGAGAATAAACTGAAAAATAAAGAAAAAGAGCATTAGGAGGTGTTCTTCTTATGGCGAGAAAATACGATTTGATTTCCGAGCTCTATGACCGCACCTGCAAGACGGTTTCCGCTAATCCACAGAATTGGCAGGCGTTTTTACAGTCAGCTTGCCGAAACTATAAACTGCGTTTCGACGAGCAGATTCTTGTGTTTGCACAGAAACCAAATGCAAAAGCGGTTCTTGAAATTCAACGGTGGAACAGTAGTTTCGGAAGATGGGTAAACCGAGGAGCAAAAGGAATCGCCGTATTTGAAGATGCAGACAGGAGCAGACAGCGGCTCATATACTACTTTGATATTTCCGACACCCACGCGGGCCCACATTCCCGTCCTGTTCCTGTTTGGGAAATGAAGCCGGAGTATGAGGACGCTGTTATTGAAACTCTTGAAAGTAATTTTGGAGAAACGGAAAACAAGCGTGACCTTGCCAACGTCGTTCTGTGTGCCGCCGCAAACGCGGTCGACGATAACATTACCGATTACACAAGTGATCTTTTAATATCAAGGATGGGTAGCCTTTTAGGGATGTTGGATAACAATACAGTTGTTTCAAATTTTCATAAAACCGTAACCAATAGTGTGGCTTTTATGATAATGTCTCGACTTGGAATAGACACCTCCAGGTATTTTAGTTATGAAGATTTTAAGGATATTGTAAACTTTAATACTACCGACACCTTAAACGCTCTCGGCTTTGCTACCGGTGATATTGCTGAAATGGGGCTTTCTGAAATATCTAAAACGGTTATGTCGTTTGAAAGGCAAAATCGCACATTTGCAGAATATAAAAATTCCGACTATAATATAGACGGAAATAAAAATACTGAAGGGAGTCCTAATTATGACAGAGAAAATAACCTATACAATGCAGGGAGATTACAACCTTCCGAACTTGGAAATGCCCAACCAACCAGTGGCGGAAATGGGCAGATACGCTCGAATGAGGAAAGCATTTTTGAAGGAACACCACAAAGTTCTATATTACAATCTCCTGACGAGCTGCAAACTGAACGAACACTTAGCGGAGGTTCAGCAGACGGCAACCGAGATGGAGGAACGCTTAATCAAAGAAATGGCGGAGAAAGAGGGCGTGACCGAACAGATGAAGGCGACGGATATGATGAAGTGGGTTCGCCTAATGAACAATCTGAGGAACTCGGCGCAGGAGATCGTGAAAGCGGAAGTAATCTTCGCTTAGATTGGTACGACCGTGAACACGAGGACAAAAGCCTTCCTTTCTTCGGTGGCGATGATACCATAAGAGAAATTCTTGATACGACACCCCACCTGAAAGCATCCAAAGACGAAATAAGAGCGTTCTTTGAAACCGTAGCCGATGACGATAAACGCACCGAGTATATCAAGAGTATTTTCAATAACGATTATACCGAAGTGATCTTGAGTGACGGTAGGCGTGTCGGCTACAAAACTTTTCAAAATGTTCTGCACCTTTGGGAAGGAAGTTATCTTAGCCGTACCGCACAGAGTTATTATGATTGGGGCGTTATGGCCGATCACTTTGAAGCAATGCGACTTTTAGGTGAACTCTATGACACGGCAAAACCCCTACCCTCCATAGACGGACAAATGAGCTTAATACTCGACTACGAAGCAGAGGTTACAAAACCCTCTGCTTTTTCTTTTTCCCAAGAGATTATCGACCTTATCCTTTGTAAAGGCGGTCAGGTCAGCGAGGGAAAATTCCGTATCTATGAGCAATTCCAAAAGAGTTTATCCAAAAAGGAAAATGTGGACTTCCTCAAACATGAATACGGTTGGGGTGGTTCATATCCTATCATTGTCGGTACGGGCATTGATGAAATGCACGATGCCAAAGGAATAAAACTCACAAAGCAAGTTAATGGCGAAAAAGTTAAAATCCTTTTGAATTGGAATCAGGTTGAAAATCGTATCTCTGAGCTTATCAAAATGGATAGATACCTGAACCCAAAGGAAAAGGAACTCTATCCTGCGTGGCTTGAGCAACACGAAATTCGCAGAGCCGAAGTCGCAGAGAAACGCAGAAAGCGAGAAATCCTTTCTACTGCACCCACCGACAAGAATGAGCCTGAAACGACAACCGAAAGGTACGAATATCATCTTGGCAACAAGGTGTATATTGGTGCAAGTGAGTATGAAATTCTGTCCTTTGACGATGACCGGGTAATGCTCTATGATACGCAGTTTCCGTTATTCAATAAGGAAATGAGTCGTGCAGAATTCGACCAAAAGGTGCAAGAAAACCCGATGAACGACCACTTAAAGGTAAAGGATTTTCCAGCCGAAGAAACCCCGGACAACACGAAGGTGAGAATATCTCTGGATAGCGGAAACGACCTTGTTCATTGGATATATTATAATCCCGACGCAAATGCCGGAGGTCAGTATGTCTCAGGTGATTTAAGCTTCTCTGTTTTTGAGGGACTCATCGAGCAGTATGATATTGCGAATCATCCCGAAAACACGGATAGGTTTGTTGCCGACCTTGAAGAAATGTCGGATCAGTTTTTGGCTGACATCAACACTCCGTTCTTTATGGAAGCGGAAAACGACTATGAGATGGACTGCGACTATATTCAGTTCACACCCGAAAATATTCTCAAAATCCACAAGGATATTCAGCAATTTGAAACGGAACATCAAGCAGAACTTAACAGAATGGCTGGGCAGAATGAGCCTAACGCATTGCCGGTTTATGACCGTGAAGCAGAAATCCTCTATGATGTTCTTTCTGCGCTGAAAATTGATAATGTTGAGTTGACTTTCGACGGTGATAAGCTTGTTGCAACCGACAGTATGGACAACGAGTGGCACGGCAAGGAGTTTTATGAGTTCCTTGTAAAAGAAACCTTTGTGTTTGACGATAACGGCAAAGTAGTGGGTATCGATGATGATTTGCTTAAAGACTTTACGGATCTGTCTGAACATAATGGGATACCCGTTAAGGATAACAGAGTTAAGCAGCTATATAGGGGTTATCTTGAAGTGAAAACTGAAAACCCCGACAATCTTGTGCTGTATCAGGTTGGAGATTTCTTTGAATCGTATAATGACGATGCTCAAAAGGTTGCAGATGCTCTTGACTTGATAATGACCTCTCGACTGATAACTGACAATGATAGAGTGTCTATGGTTGGACTTCCAAAACACCGTTTGGAAACAAGCCTTAATATGCTGACTGACCGTGGATATGATGTAGCGTTATCTATTCTTGAAGGCGGGGAACGCAAGGTGTATAACTTTGTTTCTCAGAACAAGGAAAATCCGGTGGAGTCACGACCAATCGGCAGGATTGAGTATTTACGTGCAGATGGAACTGTGCAGGAAAGTATTGAATATACGAGGCCTTCTCACTTTGAAAGGGATATTAAAGAGGAGAAGCGTTGCGGAGATTCGATGCAAATTGTTCTGTATGGGGACAAAGACGGTAAAACCATTTCGGTGGATTTCCTATCTTCTCTCAATCTGTCGCAGAGTGTCAAAATTATTGACAGTCCGTATCTTGAAACGGCTTCAGATAAAGCAATTGATTATAAATCCGTTCCAACAATCACTTGTGTATGGAGTGAGAGTCCGGTCTTTGAGGACGGAAAAACCTATTCGATTGCTGAATTTGATCGTCTGATGAAAACAGCAGATGACGAAAGAGTTGCAGGGAAAAAAGCTGCTATTGAAAAGTATGGGTCATCAGAGGCTTGGTATAATTCCGATGTTGTAGATGAATACACACAGTATTACGGCTATGACAAAGTGAGATTTACTTTAAATATGCCCGATGGCACAACATTTACGGAAAGGCAGGATATAGGCGACGGCGATGGTGGCGTCATAGAGTTTTTAAGTCAATACCCGAAATATAATGACATCGTTCCGATTTTGAAAAAAACAGTTGCCTATTTGTCAACTGAACAACAAAAGCCTGATTCAACCCATAGTAAGATTGAACAAGCAGAAAAGGCTCACACACCCGCCGTTCCTGCTTGGGAACAGCCGAAGAAGAGCAAATTAAAGCCCTTTGACTTGCACCCCGAAACTCCGATGGCCGACCGTCATAATTTCAATCTTGCTTCTCACAAAATTGAGGAGGTCGGCAAAAAAGAACGCTTCCAAAGAAATATGGAAGCAATAAAAGTTCTGAAAGCGTGTGAGCTTGAAAATAGTTTTGCCACTCCTGAAGAACAGATTACACTATCAAAGTATGTCGGTTGGGGCGGCATCCCCGAAGTATTTGATGAACGAGCAGGCTCTTGGCAAACCGAGTTTAATATGCTCAAAAATATCCTGACGCCCGAAGAATATGCTTCTGCAAGAGAAAGCACCTTGACTGCCTTTTACACACCGCCTACGGTAATACAGGCAATTTATAAGGTAATGGAGCAGTTGGGATTTAGCGAGGGCAACATCTTGGAGCCTTCGTGTGGTATTGGGCACTTTATCGGTATGTTGCCTGAGTCTATGAAGGAAGCAAAGGTTTACGGTGTTGAGCTCGATACCATATCGGCGGGTATTGCACAGCAGCTTTACCAAAAGACCTCTATTGCAGCACAGCCGTTTGAGGAAGCAAATCTCCCCGACAGTTTCTTTGACGCCGTTGTGGGTAATGTGCCTTTCGGGGATTTCAAAGTCCCCGACAAGAGATACGACAAGCACAAGTTCCTGATCCACGACTACTTTTTTGCAAAGTCCCTTGATAAACTTCGTCCCGGCGGCGTTATGGCTCTCATAACGAGCAAAGGTACAATGGATAAGGAAAACCCCGCAGTTCGTAAATATATCGCACAGAGAGCTGACCTGCTTGGTGCAATTCGTCTGCCAAAAAACACCTTTAAGGGCAACGCCGGAACGGAAGTTGTCTCAGATATTCTTATCCTGCAAAAGCGTGACCACTTGATAGATATTGAGCCCGATTGGGTGCATCTTGGCAAAGATAAGAACGGCATCACAATGAACAGTTACTTTGTCAACCACCCCGAAATGATACTCGGTGAGATGAAAATGGTATCAGGTCGATTCGGGCTTGAATCGTCTTGTATACCGTATGAAGATGCAGACCTTGCCGAGCAGTTGAGCGAAGCAATCACCAACATTCACGGTGAGATTATCACTTATGAAGTGGATGACGAACTGTCCGAAGAAGATAATTCTATTCCCGCCGATCCGACCGTGAGAAACTTTTCCTATACGCTTTTGGATGGCAAAATCTACTTCCGTGAAAACAGCCGTATGGCTCCGGTAGATGTGTCTACCACCGCAGAAAACCGCATTAAGGGTATGATTGTAATCCGTGACTGCGTTAGAAACCTTATTGAGTTACAGACCGAAGATTATCCCGACTCGGCAATCAAGGCAGAGCAGGAAAAACTCAACAACCTTTATGATACCTTTACGGCGAAGTACGGTCTTATTAACAGCCGCGCCAATTCTTCCGCTTTCTCACAAGACAGCTCGTTCTTTTTACTCTCAGCTCTTGAAGTCTTGGGCGATGACGGGACTCTGGAAAAGAAAGCGGATATGTTCTACAAGCGGACAATTAAACCCCACGCCCCGGTTACTTCGGTTGATACTGCTAGCGAAGCGCTTGCCGTATCTATGGGCGAAAAAGCCTGTATTGATATGGAGTATATGTGTCAGCTTAGTGGCAAAACCGAGGAAGAAATCTTTGCCGACTTAAAAGGCGCTATCTTCTTAAACCCGAAGTATGGGTACGGAAGCAGTACCGAAGCAAAGTACCTTATGGCTGACGAATACCTCTCCGGTAATGTCCGTGAGAAACTCGCGCGGGCAAAGAAATCCGCACAGCTTGAACCCGAAGATTACAGTATCAATGTGGAAGCACTCCAAAAGGTGCAGCCGAAAGACTTGACGGCAAGTGAGATTTCCGTCCGCCTCGGTGCGACTTGGCTACCGCCTGAAATCGTTGAGCAATTCATTTTTGAGTTCTTGGGTACGCCGAGATATGCTCAATGGAATATCAAAACTCATTTCTCCGAATACACGGGAGAATGGAACATTGAAGGCAAGTCCTACGACAAAGGAAATGTCAAAGCATACAGCACTTACGGCACAAGCCGTATCAATGCATACAAGATTATCGAGGAAACGCTGAACCTGAAGGATGTGCGTATCTTCGATTATGTGGAAGATGCAGACGGCAAAAAGAAAGCAGTATTAAACAAAAAGGAAACTGCTATTGCTCAGTCAAAGCAGGAACTTATCAAGCAGGGTTTTCAGGACTGGATATGGTCTGATCCCCAGCGCAGAGAGCGTTTGACAAAACTCTACAACGAGAAGTTCAACAGTATTCGTCCTCGTGAGTATGACGGAAGTCATATTGCTTTCAACGGTATGAACCCCGAAATTGAGCTGAGAGAACACCAAAGAAATGCGGTGGCTCACATTCTCTACGGCGGCAACACCTTACTTGCTCACGCTGTTGGCGCAGGCAAAACTTTTGAGATGACGGCAGCGGCTATGGAAGCAAAACGGTTCGGCTTATGCTCGAAATCCCTTTTCGTAGTGCCGAACCACTTGACCGAACAATGGGCATCAGAGTTCTTACAGCTCTATCCCTCCGCAAATATCTTGGTGGCAACGAAGAAAGACTTTGAAACTAAAAACCGTAAAAGGTTCTGCGGTCGAATTGCTACAGGGGATTACGATGCTATCATCATCGGGCATTCTCAGTTCGAGAAAATCCCGATGAGTGTTGAACGGCAGAGAGCTATCCTTGAACAGCAACTTGAGGAAGTCACCAACGGTATTGCAGACCTAAAAAGAAACCGAGGAGATAATTTCTCGGTCAAGCAGTTGGAACGCACGAAGAAGTCCGTCAAGCAGAAGCTCGACAAGCTCAACGATCAATCTAAAAAGGACGATGTTGTGACCTTTGAGGAACTCGGAGTAGACAGGCTTTTCATTGATGAGAGCCACTACTATAAGAACCTTTTCCTCTATACAAAAATGAGGAATGTAGGTGGTATCGCACAGACCGAAGCCCAGAAATCCAGCGACCTTTTTATGAAGTGCAGATACTTGGACGAGATTACGGGTGGTCGTGGAACCGTGTTTGCGACCGGAACGCCAATCTCAAACTCTATGGTGGAACTCTATACCATTCAGAGATATTTGCAGTATAACACTCTTGTGAAGAACAATCTGCAACACTTCGATGCGTGGGCGTCCACCTTTGGAGAAACCGTAACAGCGGTAGAGCTTACACCCGAAGGAACGGGCTACCGGGCAAAGACAAGGTTTGCACGGTTTTATAACCTACCCGAACTTATGGCAATGTTCAAAGAGGTTGCGGATATAAAAACCGCAGATATGCTTGACCTTCCTGTGCCGAAAGCCGTCTATCACAACATCTCGGTTAAGCCGTCTGAAATCCAAAAGCAGATGGTAGCCGAGCTTGCAGAGCGAGCAGAAAAGGTTCGCAGCGGTATGGTAGATGCGAGCGTTGACAATATGCTGAAAATCACAAACGATGGTAGAAAACTGGCTCTTGACCAACGACTGATTAACCCGATGCTCCCTGACTTTGAAGGTAGCAAGCTAAATGCTTGTGTGGACGCAATGTTTGAAACTTGGGAAAAAGGAAAGGAAAAACGGCTCACACAGTTGTTCTTCTGTGACCTCTCCACTCCCAAAAATGACGGCAATTTCTCCGTGTATGATGATATTCGTAAGAAACTCATAGAGCGTGGAGTACCCGCCGAAGAAATCAAATTTATACATGAGGCGGACACCGAAGCAAAGAAGCTGGAGCTGTTTAAGAAAGTCCGCAGAGGTGATGTCCGTATCCTTATGGGCAGTACCGCAAAAATGGGAGCCGGTACGAATGTGCAGAACAAACTTGCTGCATCGAGCGACCTTGACTGCCCGTGGCGACCTTCCGATTTGGAACAGCGTCTCGGCAGAAGTATCCGACAGGGTAATGAAAACCCCACGGTAGATATTTTCCGTTTCGTGACCGAGGAAACCTTCGACGCGTACCTCTATCAGCTTGTGGAGGGAAAACAGAAGTTCGCTTCGCAGATTATGACGAGCAAATCACCTGTCCGTTCCTGTGAGGATATTGATGAAACCGCGCTGTCCTATGCTGAAATCAAAATGCTTGCAACGGGCAATCCGTATATCAAAGAGAAAATGGACTTGGATGTCCAGGTACAGAAATTGCGCCTGCTTAAATCCAACTTCCTCTCTGAAAAATATGCTCTGGAAGATAAGATAATCAAGTTCTATCCGCAGGAAATCGCGAGACGGACTGACACGATAGAAAGATTGAAATCCGATATTGAGCGAGCAAAACAGCACCCGAAACCGATTGGTGATACCTTTTTGGGTATGACGGTCAATGGCGTTTTTTATTCCGAGAAGGCGGATGCCGGCAATGCAATCCTCAATGCGTGTCAGGCTATGACGAGTCCCGATCCGATTCCGCTCGGAGAGTACCGGGGTTTTCAAACAGAACTGTCCTTTGACATCTTTGAAAAGGAATACAAGGTAAAGTTCAAGGGTGAACTCGGATATTCCGTATCGCTCGGTACGGATACCTTCGGCAACATCACTCGTTTGGATAACGCACTTGATGGACTTCCGAAGCGTTTGGCGATAAACGAACAGGAACTTGACAACATCAAAAAGCAGTTTGAAATCGCAATGGTTGATGTAGAAAAACCGTTCAATCAGGAAGAAGAATTGCAAACCAAAACTGCAAGGCTGAATGAGCTAAACGCTCTCCTCAATGTTGATAAGCGTGAGAATGAGATTGTCGATGGCGAGCCTGACAAAGGCGATAAAGTGCTAAAGCCAAAGCCAAAGCAAAAGCAAAACGAACTTAAACGATGAAGGAACCTATAAAGGAGGTATTTAGATGAAGGAATATGAAGTTATTATTACAGAAACACTACAGAAAAACATTGTTGTAGAAGCTGATAGTCGGGAGGAAGCAGAAAGTATTGCCGAACAGAAATGGAAGGACAGTGAGTATATTCTCGATGCTGAAACATTTGCAGGCGTCACTTTTACTTGCGTCTCGGACACTCAAACGCACAAAGAACTGTGGCAGTCGGTACACGATTACGAGTGCCAATTGGATATCCCCCCTGATGCCTGTCTTGTGAAAATGAATCGAAAAGGGCTTTTGCAGTGGGAAGCGAAAGATACTGTCACGCCTGATCAGATTGAAAAAGCCTATGCATATCTGCGTGATTTTGTTTCGGAACGCTCTCCGAACTCCGTGAACATAGGCGCGATTGACAATTTATGCACAGTATATCCCGAACTGGTTGTTTATACGGTGTTAACACAGAGTGAAAAACAAGCCCTGATAGATTATGTGGAACAGGTGTTAGATCTTTCCTATCATCCCAGTGCAACCGAGTATCGTTTATATCAAATGGCGGTTCAAGAAGAAGGGGCATCTTCGGCACCCAAGAAGCAACCTGTGGCAAAAAACAAACAACCTGTTATTCTTCGATAAGTACTTTTTTTCATTGCTTTTTTTATAATAACAGGGTATACTTAATCTAAATTAGGAGTGATATTTATGTATGACAAGTACGCGATGACACAGAATGAAAACATAGAAATTGCCAAACGCACCTTGGTTGACGCAATATATAAAAGTGCGAATCTTGAAGGAATTGCAGTAACTTACGCGCAGACCATCGACATATTAAACAATGTCAATGTATCCTCTTTAAAGCCGAGTGAGATTAACAAAGTATTCTGTCTGCGCGATGCTTGGCACTATACTTTAGATCATATCAATGACGATATGAACCTTGGTTTTTTAGAGGAGCTGCACAACCTGATTGCGAGGGCGGATCTTCCTTATAGCGAACTCGGAAGAATTCGCACAGAGGATGTTCTCATCAGCGGTACGATGTGGCGACCGGAATTGCCTAATATTGAATGTTTGCATCGTGAGCTTGTGGGTATTATGTCTATGCCCACGACAACGGACAAGGCACTAACATTGATGCTTTGGGTAATGCGTAGCCAAATCTTTAAGGATGGAAACAAGCGCGTTGCTACGCTTGCCGCAAACAAAGTTTTAATTGCCAACGGTTGCGGTATCGTTTCTGTTCCTGTCGAATTAGATGGTACTTTTAAGCAGATGCTCGTAGATTTTTACGAGAGCAACAACAGCACAGCAATTAAAAAGTTTCTATATGAAAAGTGTATGGACGGGTTGAAACCGATTCGCCGGAAAGAACCCCCTATATCACTTTGAGTAGGTAAAAACTAAATACACATTGTATAAAGAGAAGTTTCGCTGCGAGACTTCTCTTTTTTGTGTCTTGTAAGGAGGAAAAACTATGCCAGACGACTATATCCAGCAATTGAAACAAATACCACTTTCTGAAATCCTGCACGATATTTATGGCATTGAACTTCACCAAAAGAGCAACCGTTTTTATTGTAAAATTCGTCCAGAACGCACCGATTCCTGCTATATTTACCCTAACAATTCTTGGTACGATTTCGGTGGAAGCATCGGCGGTGACACGATAACACTTGTGCAAACAATGGAGGAATGTGACCGGAAAACTGCAATGCAGAAGCTCTCCGATTGGTATAACATTAAGCGTGAATACCGACAAAGAGATAACAAATCGCTGTGGGATTTCGAGTGGAAAAAGCTCGGTGTTCAGCCCGATAGAACGAGTAAGAACCTTAATATCTGTGTTTTGGAAACAGGCGGAAAGCCTGATCCGTTTGCGGATATTACTTTATTCATTGACCAGCCGGAACAAATCTCTGCATTTGAAGAAAAGTACGGTGTCCCTTTTAACGAATTCCGAAAGACAGATACCATTGGTTATCATAACATTTTAAAACAGCGCGTTTGGTTTCCTCTGCTCAACGAAAGGGAGGATTATTACACAGGATTACTGACCAGCTACCGTCTTTACAAGCAGATTGACGGAGAGAATTTTGCGAAAAACGCAGTCGCAACTTGTGATGAAATTTTGCAAAAAGCCGATGATTTAAATGAAAAATGTGCGATTTTGCGGCGTGCAGTCGATGATATTTCTCTCTTGAAAGTTCCTTTGTTTGGGCTGAATCCATCTAAAGATTTACAGGGAATTTTAGATGGAAGCATACGGTTTCAGCCGTCAAAAGTACACTACTTTGAACTATGCAAGTGGGGAAAAACAAAGGGAGAAACCATTTATTGCATCGAGGTTTCCTACGATGATTATGTGCATTTACATACGCCCACGGACAGCCCATTAAGAGGAATTCCACACTCTGCATTTTATAAATCCGGTGTCTGTCATATTTGTGTAATTCAATCTTCTACCGCACAGGTAGAAAAAATATTCGGAGAAAAAGTCATTAAAACGGCAGCGCGTTTTGATGGCTTTTCTTATAGATCTCGGCCGCAAAAAACCGAAAATAAGCAAAAGAAATCACTTTCTTTCCCTGAGGTTTAATCGGCTTTTTGCGGCTAATTATTATGGGGTTTTAGGGCGCTCCCTAACAAGCGGGATTTGGATTGGTCACCCAAATCCCTTGCTTGCCACGCCGTCCACCGTAATTCGGACAAAGGGAATTTTGATTTTACCAATTTTCTTTCCCTGAGGGCGAAACACGGTGAACGGTATAGGGCGACTCTGCCCCGAAACGGAGGTGAAACAATGTGTGAAAACAAAACTCAGCAAATGCTTATCCGAATGTCCCCGTATGAATCGGGACTGCTGACATACATTTCTGAACAGGCAAATTTGTCGCGTGCAGAAATCCTCAGGCTGGGACTTCGGATTATTGCACGAAATTTAAATCCCAAGGAAGTTCGTGAACTTCAGGACTTCTATGCTACACAGAAAGGCGATGAGAATCAATGAGTGAACAGCGGGCGCGTACACACCGTGTGCAGGTTCGGCTGAACGATGATGAGTACGAGTACTTTTTGTACAATTTGGAGAGATCCGGTCTTTCTAAGGAAGCATATCTTCGCAAACTGTTAGCAGAAAAGATTCCAAAGACAAAAGAAATCGGGCAGCACGAACAAGATATGTTGTCACAGCTCTATGCTATCGGAAATAATCTGAATCAGATTGCGCGTCGTGCGAACACGATGAATGTTATCAGTGTGGAGAAATATTCCGATGCAGTTAAAAAGTTTGAAGATATTATGCAGGCGTTTTTGGAACGGATGTGATTATTTGGCAACGACGAAAAGATTACCCAAGCCTCCAAAAACACATTCTGCTGTCGTCAAACTGATTCGCTATGCTTTAAATCCCGATAAAACAACTGATGAAAAATGCCTGTATGCAGATTCCTGCAATTGTTCGATTGTCGGCGCAGCCAATCAATTCAAAGCTGTTCGAGATCGTTGGGATAAAAACAGCGGAAATTTTGCCTATCATTTTATCCAAAGTTTTAAGCCAGGAGAAACCTCGCCCGAGGAAGCTGCTCATTGCGGTAAGGAACTTGCCGATGCTTTGCTCGGGAATGCAGGATTTCAAGTTGTAATCGGTACACATTTAGATAAGGCACATCTGCACAATCACTTTGTTGTAAATGCGGTCAACCCAACAGATGGGAAGAAACTGCAAACGGATCATAATTTCATCCGAAAAATGCGTGAAGAAAATGACCGGATTTGCCGGGCGCATAATTTATCAGTCATTGAAAATCCCGAAAGCAACGGGAAAACCTACGCGGAATGGGTCATCGGTAAAAACGGCGGCTTTACTTGGCGTGGGATGATTCGTCAGGATATTGACGAGCTGATTCCAACGGTTCTAACGCTTAAGGAATTGTTGGATGCGCTGGAGCAGAACGGATACACCGTACGGCGTCGTGGCAAGTACCTCAGCCTATCCCCCCCGGGAGCAAAGGTGAACTTCCGACTATACAAACTTGGTAAGGGATACACCGAAGAAGATATTACAGAAAGAATTTTGTATTTAGACAGGCGGCGAGCAAAAGCGCCGGGCATAAAGCCGATACGGATCCGAGTAAAGGCTTACCACATTAAGTCGAGTTTCCCACTCAAGGCAAAGGGTGGGTTTCGCGGGCTTTATTATGTCTACCTTTACCGATTGAGAAAACTGCTGAATGTTTCTGCGCAGGTGCAAAGGCGAATACCGATCCAAGCGCGACGCGATACCAAACTGTTTCGGGAGTTTGCGGAAGACGCTCGCCTATTGTTTGAAAACGGAATCGACAATGTAAATCAGCTTTCGGAATTCTATTACGCGGTGGACAAAAAACGGAACAGATTGTGCGCCCAGCGCCTGTCGTTGCGTGAGGCGTTGAGCAACTGCGATTCTGCTGATACCTCTAAAATATTGCAGGCACAAATTGCGGGGCTCAATACCGTGATACAGAATTTAGGCAAGCAGATGCAATCGTGCGAACGCATCTATGAAAGGTCGAACCGTGTTCGCGTAACAAACAAGCAGATAGATGCGATACAGAAGGAGATGATACAAGAGAATGTAAACCCACAGGACAACTCCCCACTATTAAAAACACCAATGAATGAGAATGAAAGGAATGACGAAAATGTCAGCAGAAGCTGAAGCAACGGATATCCTCGTACGAATGACAATGGAAGGCATTCAATATTGTTTTCGGTTTACAGGAGAAGCAGCATCTAAAGGGCTTGCCTTACTGTTTGCAGGGGTGCGAACTCTTTATGAGAGAAACAAGGGAAAGCAAAAACTCGGCGGCAAAGTAAAAACACGCGCTTTTCTCAGCAATTTTGTAAGCAGCTCCGTATTCCCTCTGTCAAAAAGTGATATGGAAAAGTTGAAGCCAGAATTAAAGCGGTTGCATATTCCGTATATGCAATACAAAACAACAAAGGAAATGAAGGCGGATGGTCGTGTGGAAATCTCGGTTCGCCGGGATGACGCCGACCGTTTTGTCCGTTTGGCAGAAAGTCTCGGTATTGCAAGCGTCAACCCATATGATATGCAGGTCAATGAGTTATCCTCCGAAGAATACGAGCAAGCGTTGAAAGAAGGAACTGTAAAAGGTGTAGATGTAACGGTCGCTGATGATGGAATCACGGTAAATGAACGCGAAAACCCCACGCAGGCTCCGATCGACCCTTCGCTTCGATCGGAGCCGAGCTCCGCCGCATCCAAGCCTTTCGATTTGACCTTTGATCCCCAAGCAGGAGTTACAGAAAATTTGGATGAAGCCTATAAGGTTGTAGCACGACGCGACGGTCGGCTGATTCCGATTTCAGCAAATAAAGAAACCCTCTTGGTTTCGGAAACACAGGACGCCGTGACATTGACCATACCGGGCACGAAAAAGCAGGAATGCTTGGTTGTTCCAAAAAACGATATTGTTTCAATGAATGCAGATGGCGGGAAATCCATTCGGGTGGATCTTCGGGACACACATCTTTATGAGATTGTGGATCGGAACAATAATCTTCTCCGCAAAGTTACAGGTGGTGAAATCAAGGGAACCGGAAACTGGGTGCCAAAATACACGCCGCATAAAAAGCCCAATATTCCCTTGCCCACAAAAGGGGGCGCTCGGTAATGGGACAGCAACTTGATTTAACGCCCGAAGAATTCAAACAGGTAATGCTTGCGAAAGAGCAAGCAACATTTGCGCTGTTGCGAGAACAGACAGATCGAATAATGCAGGATGAGGATATTTTTATTGGATTCTTAAATATGCTTGCTTCCCACGTTACCACCTCTGTCGGAAACACCATTTTGGTACAGGCACAGCTTCCCGATGCGACAGCAGTACTGTCCATCAAAGAGTGGGATAAACGGAATATTGCTGTAAAAAAAGACAAAAACGGCTATTATCCTGAAGGAATTTATCAATTTGCTCCAAACGGACAGCGTGTTGATGAAAATGGTGAGGTACATACAAAATTCAAAATCTACAAGGGATATGATGCCTGTCAAACCATTAGTCCTGATTATGCTCGCTCCGTAATGAACAACGCACAGCCTGTTTCTGTCTTTGTCGGCAGTAACAATCCCGAAAGAACCCGAAATATTGCTTTGTGCAATGCGTCGCCAATCCGATGCATTGTATATGATCCAAAACAGTTGATCCACAAAGCTGAAAACATATCTGAAAGCGACGAGCTGCGATACATTCCCGAAACAAAAACGGTTGTCATTCGGAAGGTGGCGCGACAGGAATGGTTTCAGCGTGTTGCCTATGAGATTGCGTTAGGCATCTTCCATAAGCAGGAAGGTTCAAAGTTTGACCGCACATCGCGCTCCTTTGAAGCCGGAATTGTGTCCTATCTGCTTTGCCGGAGTGTGGGCGTGGACACATCGGCTTTTCGATTTGACCTGTCCCATTTACAGTCAAAGTACCCGGAGCAAACCGCCTTTCGTGCTATGCTCGAAAGCTGTCAGGAAATTGCACACGATTTGGCATATCGATTGAACAACAAACTGCGCGAGCAAAATTCTAAAAACCGCGCCGGCTCGGAACAGGTACATTTTGCAAAGGAGGGTTAGAAATGTATAAAAACAAGAAGGCGCGCGACCGCCCGTTTTACATCGCGGCTGCCATTGGCAGTATAGCAGTTATTTATTTTGCAATCTGCATCGCACCATATGCTCAAGGCGGTTTGCCTACCGTTTTGCAAAACGCAGTGCAGATTAGCCTTAATCCGGCAGACATAAGTTGGACGCAAGACACTCCAAAGACGATTATTGGATGTCTTTTCTTTTATGCCATCGCAGTTGTTATGTTATTCTCATACAAACGCCGGCTACACCGTAGCGGCGTGGAGAATGGCGGTGCGGATTATGCGGATGTCCGTAAACTTCGCAAGGAGTTCCACTCGGACTCCCCGAAGCGAATTGTGTATACGGAAAATTTTGCCTTGAGCGTTACGAAAAAGGACACCTATCAGCACAAGCGCAATTATAATACCGTCCTCATCGGCGGTCCGGGTGCAGGCAAAACGACAGGCTATGTTTATCCAAATCTATTGGAGGCGAGCGCAAGTTATGTTGTGCTGGACCCCAAAGGCGAGGTGTGCCGCAATACGGCGCAGTTTTTGAACAACAAAGGCTACAGCATAAAAGTTCTTAACCTTGTAAACCCAAACCGTTCGTGTGGCTACAATCCGTTTACATATATCCGAAAGGACACAGAAACGGAAGCCTATGCGGAGGATGATATCCAAAAAATCGTGACCGCGATATATAAAGCGACGACCGCGCCGAACTCTCAAACATTAGATCCGTTTTGGGATGAGGCAGGCAAAATGCTACTGTCTGCACTAATGTATCTACTTTACTATTTCGGTGCGGAATCGGAAAAAAACTTCCCGTATTTGATGAACTTAATCCGTGCGGGAAGAATCGAAAACAGCGAGGATGATGACAGACAGTCGCCCCTGGATATCCTATTTCAGAGCATAGAGCAGAGATTTCCGGATCACATCTGTGTTCGGTACTATCGCAACGCTACAAGTGGTGCCGGAAAGACACAGCAAAGCGTACAAATCACATTACTCGCACGGCTTCAAAAGTTTGAAATGTCTTCTGTCGCGGCAATGGCTACAAGGGACGAGTTGGAACTGTCCGCACTTGCGGACAAGCCAACGGCGCTTTATCTGATTATTCCCGATAATGATACCAGTTACAATTTTATTGTTTCACTTCTGTATATCCAGCTTTTCCAAGCATTGTATGACAAAGCGGATCGTGTGTATCAAGGCAGATTGCCGCGTTTTATACACATCGTTATGGACGAATTTGCGAATGTAAATACGCCCGACGATTTCCTATTCACTTTAGCGACCTGCCGTTCCCGAAATATCGGGGTATCGATTATCCTGCAAAACCTGTCACAGCTGAAAGCAAAATACAAAGAGGGCTGGGAAAACATCATCGGGCAATGTGATGAATTCCTGTATCTTGGCGGTAACGAAAGTTCTACACACGAGTATGTGTCAAAAATGCTCGGAAAAGAGACTATCGATACAACCACCTATGGTCGGCGTTACGGTATGCACGGTGATGCTTCATCAAACTTTCAGTTTGCCGGGCGCGAGCTAATGACGCCAGACGAAGTTCGTGTTCTGCCTTACGATCAAGCGATTTTATTTGTGAAAAATGCGCTGCCGCTGGTGGATAAAAAAATCGATGTGTTTCATTATAAGCCTGCAGCAGGCACGGCAATTTGCGGCAATAAGGATATGGAATATTCAATTCCGCTGCGCTCTGAACGGCAGAATTCGGGTACCGTACACCGCGCGAAAAAGAAAAATTCCGACAATGCGCCGAAAGATATTTTTGAATCAACTGCGGTCGGTGAATCGAAAAAAGAAACGCTGGTCGAATTCATTATCAACGGCAGACGCGTCAACATCTCGGATTTGGAGGTTTCTGACCTTTTGGAAATGTATTCTGTCGATGCTGACGAGTTGGAAGCATATATTCAAAACTTTTCAACAAACAATTAAGAAAGGATTTTCACTATGAAAAAAACAACAAAACTGAACAAAATCATCCGCAGAGCCGTTACGCTGGTCGTATCGGTTCTTTTGATTCTCACGGTTACCATCCTGCCCGTGTTTGCCGAAGGTGACGGTGTGACAGATAGCTTAACAAAATTCAACGACCTGATGTTTTCCATCGTGCGCCTGCTCGGTATTGCCGCCTGCATATGGGGGATTGTTGAATTTGCAATGTCTATGCAAAGCCACGACGGTGGGCAAAAGTCAAGAGGCATCACCATATTTGCCGCAGGACTGATTATCGTTTTCGCAAAAGAAATTTTGACCGTGCTCGGGGTTAGTTTATGAGAAAAAAGAGATAAAAGGCGCAAGGGAGGTGTCCATTTTTGTTATTTAAACCTATGCTCTTAAACTTTTGGGGCGAACAAGCAATCGCTCAGCTTGAGGATGCGTTGGCTATTTGGAGGCAAAGATACGAAAGTATTTTCAGTATTCTTGTGCAAGACCCCTCCGAGTTTCAAAACGGCGCAATTTGGAATACAGTTACGGGAATCATTCGCATTGTTGAGGCAACGGGCGTGTCGCTGCTCATTCTGTTTTTTCTGTACGGTGTAATTAAATCCACCTTAGATTACAGAGACTTAGTCCGGAATCCCCGCCTTGTTCTAATGCAGTTTGTCCGTTTCTTTTTCGCAAAATTTTTCGTGACAAACGCAACCGATTTAATGCTGAGCATTATATTAATTGTCCGCAATATCATTCTGCAAATCAATCCGGCTTCACCAACTATGGATTTACACCTGCCAGACGATTTGAGAACTGCGCTTGTAACGGCGGATTGGGGCGCAGGAATGGGTGCTTTTGCCGCATCGTTGGCAGGCACAGCAATCATTTGGCTGTTATCCATAATTCTCGTGGTTGTCGTTTACGGTAGATTTTTCAAAATATTTCTGTTGTCTGCTATTGCTCCGATACCTCTTGCGGGCTATGCAAGTGAAGCAACTTCACCTATCGGTCGAAACTTTTTGAAATCATATATCGGAGAATGTTTACGCGGTGTTTTAATGCTTACAGCTTGTTTGATTTTTTCCGCATTTACAATGGTGACTCCCGGTTGGGCGGCAACCTCTCCCGGAGGTATGACTTGGGATTATATAGGGAATGTCACTCTGCAAATGCTTTTGTTGGTCATCATTGTGAAAGGTTCAGACAGAATCATAAAAGAAATTTTTGGTTTATAAGGAGACTTTTATGGAAATTAAACTTAATAAGGATATTCAAAAACTTCAGGACAGCTTCGCTTTTGGCTTGAGTTTCAGGCAAACGGTATTCGGCGGCATTGGACTTGTTTTGGGAATTGTAACCTATGTTGAAACCACAAAGCACGGAATGAATACAGAACTCGCATCTTGGCTGTGCATCGCCGCTGTTGCTCCGTTTGCCGCGCTCGGCTTTATTTCCTACCACGGTATGCCGTTTGAAAAACTTGTTCGGGTGTGGCTTAAGCATTATCTTCTTTGCCCTAAAAAGGTTGTTTTTCGATTGGAAAATGACTTTTATGAGCAGGACAAACCGCGTATAGCTAAAGCACGGGAAAAGGAGGCAAAGCAGGATGAGTAAAACGCTGAAAAACACAAGGCGTCAGGATAAGGAGCAATTAAAATCCATTCGCTTTACACAAAACTGCATTCCACTGGAGCAATTCTATGAGGATGGTATTTTTTTGGTACAGTCAGGTAAAAAGTACAATAATAAATACTCGGCTACATATCAACTTCAGGATATTTCTTACCTAACGCTTTCAGACGAAATGCAAAAACAGATTTTCTTTGCTTGGTCTGCGGTTCTTAACGCACTTGATCCCGGATCAACAAACAAAATCAATGTCATCAAACACAAAATCAGTACGGCGACCTTGGATCGGTTTATGATGCACAGCCAAAACCCGCAGTATGCAAAAATCCAAGCGGAGTATAACCGTATTTTAAAACAGCGGGCAATGCAGGGGAACGGAATGATTCAAGAGGTGTATCTAACCATTTCCGTCAACAAAAAGGATATAGAATCTGCCCGTAGTTTCTTTTTGCGCTCAGCATCAACGCTGCAATCCCTGTTATTAAAGCTCGGCAGCGCCTGCCGCCAACTCTCGGGCAAGGAAAGGCTGGAGCTTCTGCGCGATATTTATCGGAGCGACAATGAAAATGAACCAACTTTCGATTTGCAACAGGCTTTACGCGGTGGGTCATCTGCCAAGAACTACATCTCTCCTGAAAGTATGGAGTTTGAAGCAGATTATTTTAAACTTGGCAAGGTTTATGGCCGCGCGCTTGTGTTGCATAGCTATCCGACCTATCTCAAGGATTCTGTCGTTTCGGACCTGTGTGAACTCAACAGATGTCTGATATTCAGTATGGATATTATTCCCGTGCCAACAGATGAAGCGGTACAGGAGGCGGAAAAACGCGCGACAAGTGTAGAATCAAACATCACAAAATGGTATCAAAGGCAATATAACAACAAGAATTTTGCCGCTGAACTAACCTATGATCTGAAGCAACAGCGCGAACAAGCGCAGGAGTACCTAACAGATTTAACCGAGCGAGATCAGCATCTGATGTACGCAGTTGTGACGATGGTGCATTTTGCGGACTCTAAACAACAACTTGATGAAGATACCGAAAGTATTTTGGCAACAGCACGCAGTAGCGTACAATGCCGTATGCAGGTGCTTCGCTGGCAACAGTTGGATGGCTTAAATACGGCTCTGCCGCTGGGCGTCCGTAGGATTGAGGATATAATGTCCCTAACCACCGAGGGCGTTGCAGGCTTTATACCGTTTAAGTCGACCGAAATTCAGCAGGCGCACGGCTTTTGTTATGGGCAAAATCAAATTTCCCGCAATCTCATTATGATTGATCCGAGAAATCAGCAATCGGCAAACAGCGTTATTTGCGGTCGTCCGGGATCAGGAAAATCTATGCTCGAAAAATGGATTGCTCTGAATAAAATTCTCGCGACTGTAAACGACCGTCATATCATACTTATTATCGATCCGGAACGGGAATATGCACCACTTGTAAAAGCATTGGGAGGTGAAGTAGTTTACCTTTCAGCACAAAGCAAAACATATGTAAATGCAATGGGCGTAAGTAGTGGGTATGACAAATCTGAAAATCCGATTATCGACAAGGCGGAATTTATGCTCTCGCTTTGTGAACAGCTAATGTATCCGACGATTATCGGACCGAAGCAAAAGTCTTTGATTGACCGTTGCACAGAGCTTGTTCTTCGGAATTATGTTCGGGGCGGCTGTGTAGGTGATGCGCCGACCTTGAAAGACTTTTACGAATGTATGAGAGCTCAGCCCGAAGAAGAAGCAAAAGATATTGCTCTGTCATTGGAATTATATGCAACAGGCTCCCTGTCTGTCTTTGCAAATCAAACCAATGTAAATATGGACAATCACATTATTTGCTTCGATATTCACGATTTAAGTGAAAGCTTGACGGGTATAGCAATGCTCATTCTGTTTGACCATATTCAGAATAGGATGATCCACAACCGAGCAAATGGGATTACGACCAGTATTGTTGCCGACGAATTCTATATGATGCTTTTGCGGGAATATACTGCAAATTTCTTTTTCCGTTGCTGGAAACGCGGAAGGAAATATGACTGTGATTTCTGCGGCATTACGCAGAATGTGGAAGATTTGCTCCGAAGCCCGAACGGGCGCGCGATTCTATCCACTTCGGAGCTGATTATTATGCTCAACCAAGCGCCGTTGGACTGTGAACAGTTGTCCGAACTGCTTGACATCAGCGAAAACCAGCAGGAATACATCACCAATGCAAAGCCGGGTTCGGGGCTGATTAAGGTCGGCGGTACACTGATTCCGTTTGAAAATGATATTCCGAAGGACACAGAAATCTATAAATTGCTCACTACAAAGCCCGGTGAAGCTATTTATGATATTGGTGTGTGAGTTATGGCAAAGGATATAAAGACACGGAAGAAACAGCCTAAGACAATCAAAACTATGAAGGGAACGGTCAAGAACCTTGACCGTTCCCTTCGTGCCGGCAGAGATATAAAAGAAATATCTGAGAGGGTGCTTTCGCAGGATACTCCCGATAATGCTCCTGCCGAACTGTTGCAATCTGGTGAACGCTGGGGTGCAGAATTTGCAGGACGCAAAACTACAAAGACCGCATATCGTTCTGCCCGCAGCGCTGTGTCCGTAAAACAGAGAACCTCCGCCGCGCGGGAAAGCTTCCAAACTGCAAAAGCAACTTTTAAAGAATCACGCTCTGCTATAAGGGCGGAAATCAAATCTGTTAAGACATCTGTAAAAACTGCACGAAACACGATAAAAACAGCAAACAGCGCAAGAAAAGCAGGATCTTCCGCTGCAAAAGGAGCAAGCACCGCCGCAAAGGGGTCTTTCCAAGCGGCAAAAGCAGTTGCGAAAACCACATTTTATGCTGCAAAGGTTACTGCAAAAGCGTTTGCGGCGGCGATTAAAACTGCTGTAGAAGCTATTTCGGCATCAGTAGAAGCAATCGGTGCGTTCCTTGCCGCAGGCGGCTGGATTGTTCTCGTTGCAATTTTGATTGTGGTTATACTTGCCGCCCTTTTCAGCTCGGCTTTCGGTATTCATTTTGCTGACGATGCGAATCCAAACGCGCTGTCAACGGTGCAACAAGAAATAAATCGGGAGTTTTCTGAAAAATTGAGCGAGCAAAAAGCGCTGTTACAGGGCTATGACCGAATCGTTGTTCGCCCTGCTCCATCTGTCACAAAGTGGAACGAAATCCTTGCTGTTTATTCCACCCGCGCGCAAAATGAAAACCTTGTACCCATTGAAATGAATGAACAAACTGAGTCACTTCTACGGGATACAATGTGGAATATGATTTCTTTTTCAGTTTCCTCCGAAACGGTAACCTCGGTTGAATCAGATGAAGCTGGGAACAGTATTACTGTTACAGAAGCCTATGGTGTAGTTACTGTGATGTATAAAAGCACAGAGGAAATGGCTACGCTTTATCAATTTTCCGATGGTGACCGAGAGACGCTCTCTCAAGTGCTTTCTATGTACGCCGATTTTGGAGGGATAACCGTAGGCAACGCAGGAAACGGCAGATTGATAAATCCGTGTCCTGACGGACATTTTAACGGTAATGACTTTCCTGCCTATGCGGGAAGTGGAGAGTACCACGCGGGACGCGACATCTCTTGTCCCATTGGTACACCAATTTATGCGGCTGCGGACGGAACGGTTATACATATTAACGACCAAGCGGAGACTTATGGAAATCATATTATGATTTCGCACAGCGATGAAATATACACCCTATATGCTCACTGTGATTCTTTGCTTGTATCAGTCGGACAAGATGTGAAACAAGGACAACAAATCGCTTGGAGTGGTGCGACAGGCAATGTAACCGGTACTCATCTGCATTTTGAAGTCCGCGTCGGCGGTTCAAAATACCGCGTGAACAATGTTGATCCATTGGATTGGATCGCCTAAAGAAATTGGCATCTTAGCCGCAAGCTCGCTATGAGCGAGTTGTCGGCCGAGATGCCAATTTCCAAAAGACTTGATACACAAGACTTTTTCACTCTACAAAAAATTGCTTTTTAGGAAAAAATCGTATTATGCAATTCAAAAATTCGCACATTTGCGATATACATTTGTATGTGATAAGATATATATTGATGTAAGTAGTGAGATACTTATGTCGTTGCCAAACCTACCGGCGATGAGCAGAAATTGTTCTCTATTTACATCAGTTTATATCGAACCTTGACAACCGCATATCAAAGCAATGGTGACATTCCGCTGTAAACGAGCTGTTCCGAGCGCGCCGCCAAGACTGCCTGTTCTTATTTGAATACAAAACGCGTAAGGCTTCAGATGAAACCCTACGAACGGAAAGGCACGAGCAGAAACATCGTGTTCGGATTTATAACGGTGACTCCGTTAGAGAGCGAAGACTTTACAGCAGGGACAATGATACTTCCTTCGGTCGTAGGTCGAGCGTGAACGAACCGTCGCAACCCGCGAGAACGGCTGCGAGAAACCCTCGCAGAGGAGATAAAACAATCCTATGAGGATGTCGCGTCAACATCCCGCCGTTGTTTTTAACGGGGGTCAACTTATTTTTTTAATTCACCGAATTTGCCGAACTCGCATATAAAAAGCACCCGTCTTATAGGGGACGGGTGCTCCAATCGGTTTGTGCGATTAGTTGTACTTTTTACGCGCGATGTAAGAGGTGTGCAGAACCTCGTGCGCCTTGTGGTTGCCGGGTTCACCCAAAAATTCGCTGTAAAGTTCCTTGATGGTTTCGTTTTCGTGCGATTTGCGTTTGGCATTCGCCGCGTCTGCCGAATAAAGTGCTTCGGCGCGTCTTGCTTTCAAATCGACGAAGTTGCGCACCACGGCGTGTTGAATCGGCTGACCGCCGCCGTTGATGCAGCCGCCGGGGCAGCCCATAATTTCAATGAATTGATAATCCGCGGTGCCGTCTTTGATTTTGTCAAGCAATACTTTGGCGTTCTTGGTGCCGCTTGCAACCGCAACTTTGACTTTCATGCCCGCCACATCGTATTCGGCTTCTTTGATGTTCTGCATACCGCGAACTTCTTTGAAGTCTACGCTTTCGAGCTCTTTGCCGGTCAGGGTTTCCACCGCGGTACGAAGTGCCGCTTCCATAACGCCGCCCGTTGCACCGAAAATGGTTGCCGCGCCGGTGGACTCACCGAACGGAATGTCGAATTTTTCATCGGGCAGGTGCTTAAAGAAGATGCCTGCGCTTTCAATCATACGGGCGAGTTCGCGCGTGGTGATGGCAATATCCACATCCGGATACCCCGAAGCCGCCTGGTCGGGACGCTTGGTCTCGAATTTCTTTGCGGTGCAGGGCATAACGCCGACCACAACCATATCTTTCGGGTCCATACCGAGTTTCTGCGCGTAATAGGTTTTCATGGTCGCGCCGAACATCTGCTGCGGAGATTTGCAGGTGGACAGATGCGGAATGAGTTCCGGATAATAGTGTTCGCAGTATTTAATCCAACCGGGCGAGCAGGAGGTAATCATCGGCAGTACGCCGCCGTTCTGCACGCGGTCTAAGAATTCGTGCGCTTCTTCCATAATGGTCAGGTCTGCCGCGAAATCGGTGTCAAACACCTTGTCGAAGCCGAGACGGCGCAAAGCCGCAACCATTTTGCCTTCCACATTGGTGCCGATGTGCATGCCGAATGCTTCGCCGAGCGTGGCACGAATGGACGGTGCGGTGTTGACGATGACGAACTTGTCGGGGTCGTTAATGGCTTCGAGCACCTTGTCGGTGTCGTCTTTTTCAACAATCGCGCCGGTCGGGCAGTTCACGATGCATTGCCCGCAGGAAATGCAGGATACATCTGCCAAATCCTTATCGAACGCAGAACTGATGTGCGTGTCAAAACCACGGGCGTTCGCGCCGATTACGGAAATGCCCTGTGCGTCGCACGCCGCTACACAACGGCGGCAAAGAATGCACTTGTTGTTGTCGCGCACCATATGTGCGGCGGAATCGTCGAAATCGTAGTGGATGGTTTCGCCTGCGAACGCGTTTTCATCGTCCACGCCGAATTCCTTGCACAATGCCTGCAATTCGCAGTTGCCGCTGCGCACGCAGGAAAGACATTTTTTGTCGTGGGTGGAAAGAATCAACTCAAGCGTGGTTTTGCGCGAATGACGCACACGCTCGGTGTTGGTGAAGATTTCCATCCCTTCGTTTACGGGGTAAACGCAGGCGGTCACAAGACTTCTTGCGCCCTTGACTTCCACCATGCAAATACGGCAGGCGCCGATTTCGTTGATGTCTTTCAAATAGCAAAGGGTAGGAATTTCAATGCCGGCAAATCTTGCCGCTTCCAAAATTGAAATACCCTTCGGCACGCTCAAGGGCATGCCGTTGATTTGAATATTTACAGTTTCCATTTGGCACACTCCTTATTTCTTCACAATCGCACCGAATTTGCAGGTCTCCATGCAGACGCCGCATTTGATGCACTTGTCGGTATGAATGGTATGTACTTCTTTGACGTTGCCTTCGATAGCACCCGCCGGGCACTTTCTCGCGCAAGCGGTACAACCGCGGCACTTGTCGGCGTCGATGGAATAGGTCATCAACGCTTTGCAGACGCCTGCGGGGCATTTCTTATCCTGAATGTGCGCCACATATTCCTCGCGGAAAAACTTGAGCGTTGCAAGTACGGGGTTGGGTGCCGTTTGCCCCAAACCGCACAGGGAGTTCGCCTTGATGTAGTGGCACAAATCTTCCAATTTGTCCAAATCTTCCATCGTGGCTTTGCCCGCGGTGATTTTGTCAAGCATTTCGAGCAAGCGTTTGGTACCGACGCGGCAGGGTGTGCACTTGCCGCAGGACTCGTCAACCGTGAAGTTCAAGAAGAACTTCGCAATGTCAACCATGCAGTTGTCCTCGTCCATAACGATTAAGCCGCCCGAACCCATCATACAACCGATGGCGGTCAAGTTGTCATAGTCAATGGGGGTATCCATAAGCGAAGCGGGAATACAGCCGCCGGAGGGGCCGCCCGTCTGTGCCGCTTTGAATTTTTTACCGTTCGGAATACCGCCGCCGATTTCCTCAATGATTTCACGCAAGGTGGTACCCATCGGGATTTCCACAAGACCGGTATTCTTGATTTTACCGCCGAGCGCAAAAACTTTGGTGCCCTTGGATTTTTCCGTACCCATCGAAGCGAACCAATCCGCGCCCTTCAAGATGATTTGCGGCACATTTGCAAAGGTTTCCACATTGTTTTCGGTGGTGGGTTTGGCGAACAAACCTTTGACCGCCGGATAGGGCGGACGGGGTCTCGGCTCACCGCGGTTGCCCTCAATAGAGGTCATCAACGCGGTTTCTTCACCGCAGACGAATGCGCCTGCGCCCAAACGCACGTGCAAATCGAAATCAAAGCCGCTGTCAAAAATATTTTTGCCCAACAGCCCGTATTCGCGTGCCTGCTCAATCGCCTTTTGCAAGCGTTTTACGGCGATGGGGTACTCAGCACGCACATAGACATAGCCTTCGCTCGCGCCGGTCGCGTAACCGCAGATTGCCATAGCTTCCACGATGCAGTGCGGGTCGCCTTCCAAAACGGAACGGTCCATAAATGCGCCGGGGTCGCCCTCGTCCGCGTTGCAGACTACGTATTTTTGGTCAGCCGCGTTTGCCGCTGTGAAACTCCATTTTAAGCCGGTCGGGAATCCGCCGCCGCCTCTGCCGCGAAGCCCTGAATCTTTAATAATTTGCACAACCTGCTCGGGAGAGTATTCCTTCAAGCATTTTGCAAGAGCCATGTAGCCGTCAAACGCGATGTATTCCTCAATGTTTTCGGGGTCAATCACGCCGCAGTTGCGAAGCGCCACACGGTGCTGTTTTTTGTAGAAATCGGTTTCCTGCAACGATTTGACATCGTCCATAGTGACGGTCTCATCATAAAGCAGGCGTTTTACAAGTCTGCCCTTTAACAGATGTTCCTCAACGATTTCGGGAACATCATCCACTTTAACCTGGCTGTAAAAACTGCCTTCGGGGTAGACAATCATAATGGGGCCCAAAGCGCAAAGACCGAAGCAGCCCGTACGGACAACTTTGACTTCATCCTGCAAGCCCTTTTTTGCGATTTCGGCTTCGAGTGCATCAATAATCGCAAGGCTGTTTGAAGAGGTACAACCGGTACCGCCGCAAACCAGAACATGGGAACGATACATTGTTTTTCCTCCTTATTTCGTAGCCGCGCCGACGGTGAAATCGACAATCGGATTGCCGTTGACGATATGGTCGTTGACGACTTTCACCGCTTTTTCGGCGGTCATTTTCACATAAGTGACTTTTTCTTTGCCGGGTTCTAAAACCTCAACAATCGGTTCATATTGGCACATACCGATGCAGCCGGTCTGCGAAACGGTAACGCCTTTCAAATCGCGTTTTGCAATTTCGTCCACAAATGCGTTCAAAACGGGACGCGCGCCCGCCGCAATGCCGCAGGTTGCCATGCCGACGACGATACGAACGTTATCATCACCCGTATCTTCACGCACGGTCATTTTCTTTTTCGCATTCTCACGAATTGCCATCAATTCTTCCAATGTTTTCATACTGTAACACCTCCGTACAGAGCTTCTGTATTTTCTTTTATGAAGTCGCGCATCCATTGCATCACGGACGGTTCGGAAAGCGGCACGCCGCCGAGAATTTCGCAAATTTCCGCCGTGTCCAAAATGAATTCCCTGTCATTTACCTTGTGACGGTACAGAAATTGGATTTCCGTATTCATACTCACAAGCGTGGTCACCGTAGAAGCCATATCGCCGAGCGGCGTGAAATCCACGCTGTCGGTGTGAAAAGTTGCTTTCACATTGGTACCGATGCCCACTTTCGATGAAATGGTGAGATTACCGCCCGTCTGTTCCGCCGCCATTTTAAACAGCGGCACACCCATACCGACCTTGCGGGTGGTGCGGGTGGTGTAAAACGGGTCAAGTACGCTTTTCACCTGTTCGTCGGTCATACCGCAGCCGTTGTCATAAATGCCGACGCACAAAGTGTGCTGTTCGGTATTTTCAACCACAACGATTTGAATTTGCGACGCACCTGCGGCAATGGAATTTTGTGCAATGTCCAGCACATTCAAAGATAGTTCGCGCATCAGTTTTTATATTTCGCGAGAATGTCGGGCACATCGTCCTCGGTGATTTTGCCGTAAACTTCATCGTTGACGGTCAAAACGGGTGCAAGACCGCACGCGCCGATGCAACGGCAAGCTTCAAGCGAGAAACGACCGTCCGCCGTGCATTCGCCGGCGTCAATGCCGAGTTCTTTCGTGAGTCGGTCCAAAATTTGCTGCGAACCTTTTACGTAGCAAGCCGTCCCCAGGCAGACCGAAATGTTGTTTTCCCCTTTCGGCGAGAGCGAGAACTGCGCGTAGAACGTGGAAACTCCGTAGACTTTCTCCAACGGAACATCCATTCCCTCGGCAATCATCACCTGCACTTCGTAGGGCAGGTAACCGTAGATTTCCTGCGCCTCCTGCATCACGTGCATCAGCAGGCTTTTGTCGCTCTTGGATTCGTCGATGACCGCTTGCAGTTTGGCAGCCTGTTCGGGTGTGCCGCGAAACGGAATCGAACTGATTTTCTTGAGCATTTCTGTATATCCTCCTTTGCGAATAATCGTATGTGCGCGGCGATGAGCGAGACGGTGTTTGAACCGGTCTGCCTTTTTACCGCGACGCATTCCAACGCATAAAACAGATTATAGCAGAAAGTATGTTAAAAATCTATCATTTTTTACAAAAAAACAATCAGTATTTTCATACTGATTGTCAATTTTCCATATTTTTGTGATTTTTTTAACAAAAGTTGAATATTTCACAAAAATCTGTCTCAAATGATACAAATTCAATCGTGGGCTTGTGCGATTTCGGGAAAGCAAGTCTCGTAGAGTAATGAAAGTGCTGTCGGGAATGCGTCGGTCGGCATACCCGAGCAGGAAAGCAGTAACGATACCGTGCCGTTTTCGGCTGCGGCAGTGCGCA
>DAVZHM010000002.1:0-41315 GCA_052273845.1 Candidatus Fimenecus sp.
TGTCCGTGATATCCGTGGCCATCCTGGTACTGGTGGGGCTCATCCTGACGTTGGGGGCGTTACTCTTGAATATTTTTGACGCGGTTTTCAATCGTCGAATTCGTAAACATTGTTTGGAGTCTTCTTGTATTGTTATCACGGGCGAACGCGGTGCAGGTAAGTCAACTACCTTTGCGCTTATGTCGGAAACGGCTAAAAAGCAGGGTAGGGATGTGTATTGTCAATTCCCTTATGAGGGCGTACATATGATTCCTGTTGTCGCAGAACGTATTAAAAACGTTACTCGTTTCGATATTGATAAAGATTGGCTTTATTCCCACGAATTCGAGGACGGTGCATTGATTTTAATTGATGAAGGTTCTACCGTATGGCCTGCACGTGATTATGCTCGGTGGTCGAAGTTAGATAGTGATTTCTTTAACTTCATTCGCAAACAGCATATAACACTATGCATAGCGGTTCAGTACTATGACCAATTGGATTTAAACGTTAAACGTGCCGCTGATGAAACGTGGTTTGAAACGCAATCCCTTATGGTCCCCGGATTTACAACGATTGAAACATCAAAAACTATGACAGTTAAAATAGCCGAAAATCAAACGGAAGTTCTCGGAAAAGCCTTTAAACGAGGTGCTCGAAAAGTAACATTTGATATATGCGAAATACCCTTGCGCAATTATCATTTGTACCGTAAACCTTACTATGGCAAATTCTTAACTGATTATGTACCATTCAAAAAGACACCCCAACCCCAACCCCTATGGAATGAATATCTAAATTTTGAAAACTGAATAGCCGTGTAATATGATACCTTAATTTAAAATATGACACTAAAAATAAACGGGACTACAACTAACAAGTTATAGCCCCGTTTGCATTTAGTGCATATCCTTTTCAATCAGTCCGACAATGTACGCGTTTAGTGATAGCCCTTTAGATTGTGCGTGCGCCTGTATAACAGCCTTTTGACCTTTTGGTACTCTTGTTTTTATTTCGTCATATGCTTTTGCCATATATTTTGCTGTTGCTTTTTTTTGTGCTTCTGAGTATGCCATATTATCACCACCTTTTTTATAAAATATATCATATTTTTATATCGTACACAATATACAAATTGCACATATTGTACCCAATATATTTGTAGGTATTGTCAATTGATATATCGTCCCCAATATATTATAATATACTTGTAATCAAGAGGAGTTCAAACCCCCGTGGGGATTGGGGGTGAGAATATGGAAAACATAGCCTTGATTTTGGTTATAATCTTGCTTCTTGTTTTAGCCATAAAAAAATAACCGCCCACCGTGCCAAGTAAGCAGTTATTTATAATCGCGTGGGTTTTCCCTCTTGATTACATCCCCATTATATCAAAAAAATAAAATTTGTCAAATGAGGAGTAAAAAAATGAAAAAAAGAACATATATTGCCATTTGGGATGACGGGCACGATGTCGGCAGCTTTGAATATATTAGCTGTTTCCGTAACAATTCAAAAAAAAATATGGAAGATGCACGGGCTACGGCGCGGCGTAAATATGGGCGAATTTCTAAAAATTGGGATATTGTTGAAACACGATTGTATAGTACTTTTTGAAATACGCTTCTTGCGTGGCACTCTCTCGGCGGGTACAGGGGTTTTAAAAGCCTTTTGCGTGGCAGATAGTAAAACCCCTGTATTTAGCGTTTAAATAGGCTGTGCGCAAGCACAGCAACCATATTGACAGCAAATGCACGGTTTGTAGTTTGCTTACTGTGCGTGTAAGTGCTTTGCCAAGCAGAATGTCAATTCGCGCCTTATTTAGCAGAGCAAACCGACTGTTTGTTGAAATTCCCCCGCGTCAGCGCGTAGAAATTGCATTGAACAATAGAAAAAATGCGATGTCGGTACCCGTCCGAGCCGCCGTGGAACGGTGCCGAGGACGGCAGGGGACGCGAAGCGTCCCTTTTCCTTGTCTATACCTCACAACTCACACAAAAAAGTACGGTTAAATCACACATTATACTTAGAGAATGTAGGTGAAAATGTATGTACGAGCAAAAACAAAAATACTGCGATACTTACATCACAGATAAGATTGTTATTTCGGGGGATAAACTCGAAAAACTTTCATTCAGTGTGCCTATAAAGTGTGATTTTGAAAGAGAATATACACCTGTTCGGGATTCGTCAAATGCGGCAGAGGGAAAGCGCGAGGACAATTTAAGCCGTGCACGGCAAACTGTTCGGCGCATTATATGGCAGAACAAAACACCGCATACAAAGTTTTTAACGCTGACTTGCGCAGATATTTGCCTTGATAAAACGGTCTTTATGCGGCGTTTAACTACCTTTTTTCAAGCAATGAAAAGACAAGATTATGATTTGCGTTATTTGTACGTCCTCGAACGGCAGTTAGAGCGCGGACAAAAAGAGGGAAATGAGGGAACGATACACGCGCATATAGTTGTATTCAATGATGAAAAAATTCCGTTAAAGGTCTTAAAAAAGGCTTGGAAGCACGGTAGAACAGAAATACATATATTGAATGAATTGCGCTATACAAAGGCGCAGGACGGATATAAAAGAGGGGAGCGGGTGCGCGATGTTGGCGCTTATGTTTCTAAGTACATTACAAAAGAAGCGGCGCTTGAGTGGGGAAGCCGTTGTTTTAACTGTTCAGTTGGTCTTGACCGTCCTATGGAATTCCCGTTAAAAGCGATTGGTGCGCCGGATATTGGATATTTTCACGATGAGGAAGATTTATGGTTCACTTTTTCTAAAGAGGTTGAAAAAGACACTACATACACTTATCAGGGGTCAAAGATTGTTCAGTATGATATATCCGGTTCAACGGTCAATCAAATAATTGATTACAAGCAAGGAAATATTAAAAGAACTTCTAATCTTATTCAGCACGGAGATTTTGCGGAATTGGTGGTAGATGAAAATGACGGATAACGAAAAACTTTTGTTAATAATGAAATATTTCAATCAAAACGATTATTACAGATATAATGAATACATAGAAGCGCGAAACCATTTGACACACACACCTGATACGGATGTTTATGCAATATTGAGTTTTTATAGACAAAAATGTTATCGTGAAATGTTTGATAAAATTTGGCGTGATATTAGTCGTATTCTTTATGATTGGCAGTTTTAAAAGGGGCTTGACTTTTGTGCAAATTTAACATACAATTATACAAAATCAATATTTTGTATAATTTAGGGGAGTAAAAACGGCGATTTTTTGCTTGAAACTATCATTTTAATGCCTTTTTCAGTATTTAGAGTATTTCGCCGTTAGTTGCTATTTTATTGCTTCTATGTAACAATTTACAGTTTTTTTCTGTGTAACTTGGTTTGCTTTGCAATTATAGTATTCAATTTAAGATTTGTTTTTCTTTCTTTAATTCATCTTATATTCATTTTTTTTCATTTTCTTATAATAGATTTTCCGGCCGATAGAAATTTTTCTGACAACCAAGTCTCTGTTAAAAATTTTTCTATTCGATGCAATTTTGGCTCTTGAATAAAAACGCTGCTTTTTTGAGGATATTCGAGAGAATTGTTAAGCATTTTTTGGCTGAAATTTCGACTTGGAAAATAATTATCCTTTGATTCGATTGAGCAATCAAATCCGTATGTTTATTATTTGATACACGGACTGATTTTCCGATATTAAGCACTTCGTATCGGGATGCCCTGTCTCTTATTATCTTATCATCTTATTTACTATATGGTATTTTGAGTAATTAAATAGGATTATTAAAAACTTATATAATTTTTATAGCAGCCGTGAAACTGTTTCACAAAGAATAGGAGTGGTTTGTTATGACGAAATATGCAAAATCCCCGAGTTTGCCGCCCTTGGTGCGCGAATTTGCCAACCATGAATTGGCGATTAAGAATAAATCTGACCTAACGGTAGATGAATATGTATTGGATTTGACATTGTTTTTTCGTTATTTGAAGATTCGTGAGGCTGAAAACAGCGGTTCCTCTGCCCCGGATTTTGAAAAGATTGATATTTCTGGATTGGACATTGATTTTTTTCGAAAAATCACGCTGGCAGATGCGTACGCGTTTCTTTCTTATTGTAAATCGGAACGCGACAATGATGCCGCCGCCCGTGCTCGTAAAACAAGCAGTATTCGTGCTTTTTTTCGTTATTTGTGCGTACAGCAAAAGCTTTTAGACGAAAATCCGATGCAGGAATTGGAAACGCCAAAAAAGAAAAAAGCGCAACCAAAGTATTTAACTTTAGAGGAAAGTTTGCAGTTGCTTGCGGCGGTGGACGGCCCTTATAAAGAACGCGATTATTGTATTTTGACGCTGTTTTTAAACTGTGGCTTGCGTCTTTCGGAGTTGGTTTCCATTGATTATACGGATATTAAAGACAACAATACGCTTGTGGTAACCGGCAAGGGTAACAAAGAAAGAACGGTGTACTTAAATGAAGCGTGTATGCACGCCATAAAGCAATATATGGCGGTGCGTCCTGTGGATAAAGTGAAGCAAAAGGACAAATCTGCGCTGTTTTTAAGCAGCCGTTTTCAGCGCATCAGTCCCAAAACCGTACAGCATATGGTCTACGGGTATTTGGACAAGTGCGGCCTTGGTGACCGTGGCTTGTCCGTTCACAAATTAAGGCATACTGCCGCAACGCTGATGTATCAGCACGGACATGTAGATGTTTTGGTGTTGAAAGAAATTTTGGGACACGAAAACTTGGGCACGACCGAAATCTATACGCATTTGGTGGATGAACAACTAAAAAAAGCATCGGACTTAAATCCGCTTGCCAATGTTAAGCAGAAAAAAGACTGACAGAGCCGTGAAATAAGTGCATAAGTACAGCACTGAGTGCCGCGGCGAAAATCATAATAACAAACAGAACAATATGCCGCAAAGCATAGAGTTTCAATGCGCCGATGCCGAATCCTGCGTCTGTCTTTTTGAATAAACTACGGTTCATATCCCGTGAAAATAAAATGCTTTCTTTACACCCAAACAGCAATGCGGCTGTGGAGAGAACTGCGGGCGCCAAAAGAAATAAGGCGTAGTATTCTAACCCTTGTAAGGTGTAGATTTTATAAAGACTCGCGGAAACCACACCAAGTCCCAATCCTTTGCCAATCGGTAACAGCCACAAAATCGGTTCTCCGACAATGCAAAGTCCGCAAAGCACCGCCGGCAGAAGATAAATGCCTTCTATGCCGAGAGTGGTTAGGAAGTTCATCAAAACGGATTGTGCTTCTGTTTCTTTAAAATGGGTATCAACCAAGTTTTGCAACATTGAATATGTTTCGGTGGAAGTATGTTTCACAAATAATACGCCTAACAACATTCCGCAAACAAATAGCGTGGTCAAAAGAATGAGTTTTTGATTACTCTTGAATATGCCTTTGCTTACACGTTTCTTTCTGCGAATACCTGTTGCAATGATGGTAGCCCCTGTTTTGCGTCTTTTCATTTTGAACACCTTTGCTTTTATTTTATTTTTTTACCGACCAAACCGCCGAGTATCGGGCAAATCAACCCAAGCGCAATCGGAATACAGACGAGTACCGTGAATTGTGCTTTTACGGCAATCAATCCGCAAAAAAGCACAAGCAGAAGATATGTAAATCCCGCAAAAAAGCAGTTTGGCAGAATCGGTTCTCTTTTGTGTGCCGTGCACAAAAAGCCGCTTAAAAACGATGCACAGCCAAATACAATATTTATCGTAATACGCATAGATTTCGGCGGCGAGTCGCTTTTAAGCATAAAGGCGGTCAGTAACGCCGCAATAAGCAAAAACAGTATAAAAGCAATTACACCGCGTGTTACAGTTGTTTTAATGCGGTTAACCTGTTGATTTTGCGGCGTACTTTGCCGCGTACTGCTTCGCCGCCCTTTTACTTTTTTTGACATAAGAACACCCCCGCACACTTTACTAAAAAGTATGCGGGGGTGAATGTGTTTATGCTGAAAAAATCAGTCTTCTTTTTTATCTTTCTTTTTTGCCTTTTCTTCTTTTTCTTTTGCCTGTGCAGCTTTTGCCGCTTCACGCTCAGCCTGTAACTTCTCGTTGGCGGTGTTGTTCATTTGGATTGCCCAACGCGCAATTTTCATTTTATTGCGGTCTGCTCCGGTTTCGATGATTAAAGAATCTTCTTTTACGGTAACAACTCTGCCCATAATGCCGCCGATTGTTGTGATTTCATCACCGACCTGGGTGTTGTCGCGCATTTCCTGCTCTTTTTTCTGCTGCTTTTTCTGCGGACGAATGGTGAAAAAGTACATAACTGCAAACAATGCAACCATCAATAAAATGGTCGGTAACATACTTTTTGTACCGGTTGCGGTAGTTGCAGTGGCTTCCAGGGTTAACAAACTATTAAACATTTTTGTTCCTCCAAAAATTAAAATCAACTCATTATACATAAATTTGTATAAATTTGCAATAGATAATGCGAATTTTACAAAATGCTCATAATTAGATGCGTGTATCTAATTTCTCGACATTTCCATTTTTGAAACTTTCAAACGTACCGTTTTCAATCTGTGCACGGATTTGTGCAAGCAGCGTATTATAAAAATAAAGATTGTGCATCACGCAAAGACGCATGGCAAGCATTTCACCCGCTTTGAATAAATGGCGAATGTAGGCACGCGAATGTTTTTGGCAGGTCGGGCAATTACAGCCTTCTTCAATCGGCGACAAATCATTTTTATATTTTTCATTGTTCAGGTTAATGATGCCGTTTTTTGTAAACAAATGTCCGTGGCGCGCGTTTCGGCTCGGCATTACGCAGTCAAATAAGTCTACCCCGCGGCTGACAGCTTCCAGAATATTGCCGGGTGTACCCACACCCATTAAATACCTTGGTTTATCTTTCGGCATAAAGGGCTCCACAGCCGAAATAATGCGGTACATATCCTCTTTCGGTTCCCCTACCGCAAGTCCGCCGATGGCATACCCGTCTAAATCAAGTTCGGCAATTTGCTTCATATTTTCCACGCGCAAATCGTCATAAGTGCTGCCTTGGTTAATGCCAAATAACATTTGATGCGGATTGATTGTGCCTTCTAATGCGTTTAACCGCGCCATTTCCGCCTTACAGCGCACAAGCCAACGCACGGTGCGTTCGCACGAATCTTTTGCATAGCGGTATTCTGCGGGATTTTCTACGCATTCGTCAAATGCCATTGCAATGGTAGAACCGAGGTTAGACTGAATTTGCATACTTTCCTCCGGCCCCATAAATATCTTTCTACCGTCTACATGGGAATTGAAATGCACGCCTTCCTCTTTGATTTTGCGCAGTTTTGCGAGAGAAAAAACCTGAAATCCGCCACTGTCGGTTAAAATCGGGCCATCCCACCCTGTGAATTTGTGCAGACCGCCGAGTTCTTTTACGAGCGCATCGCCCGGGCGAACATGCAAATGATATGTGTTGCAAAGTTGCACCTGACAGCCGATATCTTTTAAATCGTAACTTGAGACAGCACCTTTAATTGCGCCCGCGGTTGCGACATTCATAAATGCCGGTGTTTGCACGGTGCCGTGCACGGTTTGAAATTCGCCGCGTCGGGCATTTCCGTCGGTTTTGAGGACTGTAAACATAAATTTCTCCTAACTTTATAATAACAGCATACAATCGCCGAAAGAAAAGAATCGGTAATTATTTTCAACGGCTTCTTTGTATGCGTTTAAAACTTTTTCACGGTTATAAAACGCAGAAACAAGCATAATCAGCGTGCTTTCGGGTAAATGGAAATTTGTAAGCAGTGCGTCAATACATTTGAACTCGTACCCGGGATAAATGAAAATGCTTGTCCACCCATCTGCGGCACAAATTTCGCCGTGCAAGGTTGCAACGCTTTCAAGTGTGCGGCAACTCGTCGTGCCGACGGCTATAACGCGCCCGCCTTTTTGCTTGGCTTCCCGAATCAGCGCAGCGGTTTCTTCGGAGATGTGGTAATGCTCCGAATGCATTTTATGGTCTTCAATATCGTCGGCTTTTACAGGGCGAAATGTGCCTATGCCGACATGCAAGGTGACAAATCCGATTTTAACACCCTTCTCACGAATTTTTTGAAGTGTTTCGGGTGTAAAGTGCAAGCCTGCCGTCGGTGCGGCTGCGGAGCCCAAATTTTTAGAATACACGGTCTGATACCGTTCTCCATCCTCCAACTTTTCGGTAATGTAGTGCGGAAGCGGCATTTCTCCGACTTTTTCGAGCACGGGGAAAATGGTATCTCCTTCATAGGAGAAGCGCGCTAAACGGTTGCCGTTCTCCAAAACTTCCAAAATTTCTGCTTTCAGTATGCCGTCTCCAAACGAGAAACGCGCGCCGACCTTAGCACGACGCCCGGGACCGGTAATGACTTCCCAAACATCATTTTCCTTTTGATTGAGCAGTAAAAACTCCACGTGCGCGCCGGTTTTTTCTTTTATACCGTACAGCCGTGCAGGCAAAACGCGGGTATCGTTTAAAATCAAACAGTCTTTCTCGTTTAAATAGTCCAATATATCATAAAAATGCTTATGCTCGATTTCATCCGTGTCGCGGTGCAAAACCATCATTTTGGAATGGTCGCGCGGCTCAATCGGCGTCTGCGCAATCTGTTCTTTTGGTAAATCGTAATAAAAATCCTGTTTTTTCATTGCTAATCTCCTGACAATTCACTGAAAATGTTAAAATGATTGACTTAATATAAAAAAAATGATATGATACTACCAACTGCAATAGAGGTGCAAAACACATCAGTAGTGCGTTTGAGATGTTCGGCTGTCACTGACGGCGCGCGAAAGGGTTTTTTGCCGAAGGGTGGCTTCGCCGAAAGAAGTTTGCTTTGGGTATGCTTGCGAACAGCGGCATAACTGTCATCATACATTTGATGGAGTGCTATTGCGAGTACGGTATTTTACGCCGTGCCTCGTACATTCCGAAAGTATATGATGACCGGTCCTTTGGCCGGCTTTTTTTATGCAGACAATAGAATAACACTTTTTGGAGGTAAACACAAGTGGAAAAACAGTATAATGTAGGTGTAATCGGTGCTACAGGCATGGTTGGTCAAAGATTTTTAACGCTTTTGGCAAATCATCCGTGGTTCAATGTAAAAGTTGTCGCGGCAAGTCCGCGTTCGGCAGGTAAAAAATATGCCGATGCCGTTGGCAAAAAATGGTGCATGGATGAGGAAATCCCCGAGAATGTCAAAGACTTAATCGTTATGGATGCTACGGGCGATGTTGAAAAAATTGCTTCGTTGGTAGATTTCGTTTTCTGCGCCGTAGATATGAAAAAAGATGAAATCAAAGCGCTTGAAGAGCAGTATGCAAAAGCGGAATGCCCTGTGATTTCCAACAACAGCGCACACCGTCATACGCCCGACGTGCCGATGGTCGTTCCGGAACTCAATGCTGACCATATTCAGATTATCCCTGCGCAGAGAAAGCGTCTCGGCACAAAACGCGGCTTTATTGCCGTAAAATCAAACTGCTCTTTGCAAAGCTATGTGCCCGCGCTGTATCCGCTCTCGAAATTCGGTGTGAAAGATGTTTTGGTATGCACATATCAGGCAATTTCGGGCGCCGGCAAAACCTTTGAGACATGGCCTGAAATGGTTGACAATGTTATTCCTTACATCGGCGGCGAAGAAGAAAAGAGTGAACAGGAACCGCTGAAAATTTGGGGTAAAATTGATGGGGATGTAATTAAACCCGCATCTTCCCCCAATTTCACGGCGCAGTGCTTGCGCGTTCCCGTTTCCAACGGCCACATGGGCGCAGTTTTCGTTCGCTTTGAAAACAAACCGTCCAAAGAAGAAATCTTGGAAGTTTGGAAGAACTTCAAAGGCAGAGCACAGGAACTCGATTTGCCGAGCGCACCGAAGCAATTCCTCAACTATTTCACAGAGGACAATATGCCGCAGACGAAACTAAACAGAATGTTGGAAGGCGGTATGGCGATTTCCATCGGCAGATTGCGTGAAGATACGCAGTACGATTATAAATTTGTTTGTCTTTCGCACAACACCCTGCGCGGCGCTGCCGGCGGCGGCGTACTGCTTGCAGAATTGCTTTGCGCAGAAGGCTATATGGACTAACTTTTAAATTGGAGGTTATTCTGATGAAACAACCGATTTTCACAGGTGCAGGCGTTGCGATTATTACCCCGTTCACACAGGACGGTAAAGTAAACTACCCTGCCCTCAAAACTATTTTGGAATATCAAATTGCACATGGCACGGATTCCATTGTTATTTGCGGGACCACGGGCGAAAGCGCGACGCTTTCGCACGAGGAACATACAGAGGCAATCCGTTTCACCGTAGAAACCGTTGCAGGCAGGATCCCTGTCATTGCGGGTACGGGCAGTAACGATACCGCATATGCACTGAAACTTTCCAACGAGGCGGAAAAAATCGGCGTTGAAGGTCTTTTGATGGTTACGCCGTATTACAACAAGGCTTCGCAAGAAGGTCTTTACCGTCATTACACGTATCTTGCCGACCGTGTTTCTACGCCGATTATCATTTACAATGTGCCGAGCCGCACCGGTTGCGAAGTAAAACCCGAAACCTATGCCGCGCTTTCCAAGCACAAAATGATTTATGCGGCTAAGGAAGCTACGGGGAACCTTTCCGCGATTGCGAAAACCATTTCGCTTTGCGAGCCGGATTTTGCCGTGTATTCGGGCAATGATGACCAGATTACCGCGATTATGTCTTTGGGCGGCAAGGGCGTAATTTCCGTGCTTTCCAACATTGCACCGCAGGTTGCCCACGATATTGCCGCATCGGCTTTGGCGGGAGATTTTGAAACCAGCCGCAAATTGCAGTTGGAATATTTGGAACTTTGCAACGCAATGTTTATGGATGTTAACCCCATCCCTGTTAAGCAAGCAATGCGTATGATGGGCTTTGACGCAGGCCCTCTGCGTTTGCCGCTTTGCGATATGAATGCAGATAACACAGCGAAGTTAGAAGCCGTAATGAAAAAATACGGTCTGGTGAAATAATCAAGTTTTTCGGGATGTGAAACAATGACGAAGGTAATTTTAAGCGGTTGCTTTGGGCACATGGGGAAAGTGATTACGGATTGTGTGCGTAACCGTGCGGATTGTGAAATTGTTGCAGGCGTGGACATTGGCGAAGGTGTCGCTGATTACCCTGTTTTCAAAAGTTTTTCGGATTTGAATGTAGACGGCGATGTGATTATTGATTTTTCACACCCGTCTGTGTTGGACGGATTGCTCGATTACGCGACAGCACACAAATGCGCGGCGGTTGTTGCGACCACAGGCCTGGCAGATGAACAGGTTGCCAAACTGAAAGATGCCGCAGAGGTTATTCCCCTCTTTTTCTCTGCCAATATGTCCATTGGCGTTAGCCTGATTTCGGAATTGGCGGCAAAAGCGGCACGCGTTTTGGAAGGTGCGTTTGATATTGAAATTGTGGAAATGCACCACAATCAAAAAATTGATGCGCCGAGCGGCACAGCTTTGATGTTGGCGGACTCCATTTCAGATGCTTTAAGCGAAAAACCGCATTATGAATTTGACCGCCATTCCAAACGCGCCAAGCGCGACCCACACGAAATCGGTATTCACGCCGTGCGCGGCGGCACGATTGTCGGCGAACATGAAATTATTTTCGCAGGACTTGATGAAGTCATCAAAATATCGCACTCCGCGCGTTCTAAGAACCTTTTTGCGGTTGGTGCAGTTAACGCCGGTGTTTTCTTAAAAGGCAAGGAATCCGGCTTCTACACGATGAAAGACTTAATTGCAGGTAAATAACGGAGGCGTTCTATGAATAACATTCAAAGTATTACAGTTGTGGAAGATGTTACGCTGATTTCGTTGCAGGATTCTCCTGCCGACATCGGTTTGATTTCCAAAATCTTTGAAATGATTTCCAAAGCGGGCATTGACGTGGATATGATTTCGCAAACGCCGCCGCACCGCAATATGCCTGACCTTTCTTTTACGGTTTCCGGTGAAGATATGGTGAAGGTGTTAGAGATTTCTGCAGAACTTCGTGCGTTAAACCCCGATTTGAAATTGTCCATCAGCAACGGACATTGTAAAATTTCGGTGTTTGGCGAAGAAATGCGCGGTTGCCCGGGGGTGGCTTGCAAAGTCTTTAATGCGATTGCGAAAGCCAAGGCGGACATCGGTATGATTACTACCTCGGAAGTTGATATTTCCGTGCTTGTTGCCAAAGCAGATTTGGAGAACACACTTGAAGAATTGCACAAA
This sequence comes from Candidatus Fimenecus sp., assembly GCA_052273845.1. GTDB lineage: Bacteria > Bacillota > Clostridia > Oscillospirales > Acutalibacteraceae > Fimenecus. Next base: position 12,243 of record DAVZHM010000002.1, read on the forward strand.
GCATTTTCGGCGTAATTTAAGAATACCACGAAAAAAGCACCCCACTTTGTGAGGTGCTTTTTTTATGCAATTTAAGACATAGTGACCTTATAAAAGACCTTTTTGCCTTTTTTGAGTATCTTGTGCCCATCAGTGAAATCCGTTGCAGAAACGCTTGCTACGGGGTCTGTGACCTTTTGGTCATCAAAGGTGACACCGCCTTGCTGAATTAAGCGTCTCCCCTCGCCTTTGGATTTGATCAAACCGGCTTTTAACATAATTTCATTGATTCCGATTTGCCCGTCAACAAAATCTTCGGCTGTAAGGGTAACGGTCGGCATATTTTCGGTATCCGCCGCGCCCGAGAAAAGTGCGCGTGCCGCTTCCTGTGCTTTGGTTGCCTTTTCTTCGCCATGCACAAGCGCTGTTAACTCATAGGCAAGAATTTCTTTGGCTTTATTGAGTTCGCTGCCTTCCCAGGACTCCATTTTCTCGATTTCTTCAAGCGGCAGGAATGTGAGCATTCGGATGCATTTGAGCACATCTGCATCGTCCACATTGCGCCAATACTGGTAAAAATCAAACGGAGAGGTTTTGTTTTCATCAAGCCAAACAGCACCTGACTGCGTTTTACCCATCTTTTTGCCCTCGGAATTGAGCAGTAAGGTAATGGTCATTGCGTAAGCGTCTTTGCCGAGTTTGCGGCGAATCAATTCCGTACCGCCGAGCATATTGCTCCATTGGTCGTCCCCGCCGAACTGCATATTGCAGCCGTATTTTTGGAACAACTCGTAGAAATCGTAACTTTGCATAATCATATAGTTGAATTCCAAAAAGCTCAGGCCTTTTTCCATACGCTGTTTATAGCATTCCGCTGTAAGCATACGGTTGACGCTGAAGCAAGCGCCGACTTCACGCAACAGTTCAATATAGTTCAAATTCATCAGCCAATCGGCATTGTTGACCATCAACGCTTTGCCGTCGGAAAAGTCAATAAAACGGCTCATTTGCTTTTTAAAACAATCGCAGTTGTGCTGAATGGTTTCAGGTGTCAGCATTTGCCGCATATCGCTTCTGCCGGACGGGTCGCCAATCATGCCTGTACCGCCGCCGATTAAGGCAATCGGTTTATTGCCCGCCATTTGCAAACGTTTCATTAAGCACAACGCCATAAAGTGCCCGACATGGAGACTGTCTGCCGTGGGGTCAAAGCCGATATAAAACACTGCCTTGCCGTTGTTAACAAGGTCGCGGATCTCTTTTTCGTCCGTTACCTGTGCGATAAGTCCTCTTGCTTGCAATTCTTCATAAACGCCCATTTTCTCTGTTCCTCCGTTTATCTTAAAAGTAAAAATAAAAAACCCTCTGCATAAACAGAGGGCGTAAAAGTACGCGGTACCACCTCATTGCGCCGATTTTTCGCAAAAACGGCCTTTGCGAGTGACGAACATCACTCTGCGATTAACGCTCGCACACGGTGGGGCTTACTGAAAGTTCTTCCCCACGGCTCCGAGATGTATTTCAAAAGCATATCGCACCCGCTTACACCAACCGCAGGCTCTCTTTGCCGAATTTGCAATCTACTTCTTCTCTTCACAGCCGATATGTGGATTATACTTGTTTCACATAGATTTGTCAACCCAAATTTTCTGTTTCGGCGGTTTTGAGCAACTCCTCTGCGCTTTGCAGTTGAAGTTCGGTAATCGTAAGCCCGCCCAAAATACGAGCCAACTCGTATTTTCTGCCGACAAAATCCAAAGGGGTAACATCTGTAAAGGTTTGCCCGTCGCGTTCTGCTTTCTCAATGCGCATATGCGCGTCGGCAAATGCGGCAATCTGTGCAAGATGCGTTACGCAAATCACTTGATGGTTTTTCGAAACTTTTTTCAGTTTGATGCCGATTTTTTGCGCCGCCCTGCCGCTGACACCTGTGTCAATTTCGTCAAAAATCAGCGTACCGATGCTGTCTTTTTCCGCAAGAACACTTTTTATGGCAAGCATAATGCGGGAAAGTTCACCGCCTGAAGCGATTTTGGCAAGGGGTTTCGGTGCTTCGCCTGCGTTTGCAGACAAAAGGAATTCCAAATTGTCGATACCGTTTTCGGTAAGTTCACCAACTTGATTTTCCACAATAAACCGCACGCTTGGCATATCTAAAAATGCCAATTCCGCCGCGACATCTTTGCAGAACACTGCCGCCGCTTTTTCGCGCATTTTATGCAAAGTCTCAGCAGAAGAATATGCTTTTTGATACTGCTTTTCTAAGTTGGCAGACAATTTTTCTTTCAATTCATCCGCCATTTCAATACTTTCCCGTTTCGATACGGCGTGCGCCAAATAATCGAGCATAGCTTGCTCACTGTTGCCGTATTTGCGCTGTAAAGTATAAAGCAGGTCAAGCCGCTCTTCCAAACTGTCGATTTCGGCGGGATTGTACGCGTCGGAGTATAAGCGGTCGCGCAAATCGTCGCAAATATCGGAAAGTGTATATGCTGCCTCTTGTACCTGCCGTTGTAATTCCGCATACTCCTCGGAAAAGGCAGAAATATTCTCAAGACTTTTTGCCGCGGAAAATGCCGCAGAAACAGCGCCGCCGAGTTCTTCTTCACCGTTCAAATAAGCGTGCGCAGACTGCAAAGCGTCTGTAATGCGTTCAGCGTTGCGCAAAACTTCCAAACGTTCCTCAATTTCGGCAATTTCGCCAGTACGAATTTCTGCGCTTTCCAACTCTTCAATTTGATAATTTAAAATATCGAGTTGCCGCAGTTTTTCGGTTTCGTCTGTGTTGAGCGCTTCCAATTCGGATTTTATTTTCAAATAGGCACGATATTCTTCTGAAAACGCAGAAAGCTGCGCCTCATCTTCAGCGAGGTTGTCGATATAAGTACAATGGTATTCGGGTGAAAGCAACATTTGATTGTCAGACTGCCCGTGAATGTTTACAAGATAGGAAGCCACTTTTTTTACAGCCGAAACGGTCACAGTGTTGCCGTTGATTTTGCATTGATTTCTGCCGTCCGCAAACAGTCGCCGCTGAATTAAGAGCGTGCCATCTTCCTCTAACGGAATATCCAACTCCGAAAGTACATCTTCCGCAGATTTTCCGATATTATAAAACACAGCGGACACAAACGCGCTTTCACTCCCGGTGCGAATAAGTTCGCGCGAAGTACGTTCGCCGAGGACGGCATTTATGGAGTCAATCACAATGGATTTGCCGGCACCTGTTTCGCCCGTCATTACATTCAATCCGTTTTGAAATGCAATCACAGCCTTTTTGATAATGGCAATATTTTCAATTTGCAGTTCACAAAGCATTACGCATCACCGTTCAGCATCGCTTCAATTTGATTTTTAAATACTTGAGCACTCGCTTCATCGCGGCACAAAACAAATAAGGTGTCGTCCCCCGCGAGTGTTCCGACCACTTCGGGCATTTGCATGGAGTCAATTGCCGCGCCTGCCGCATTCGCCGTACCCGAATAGCATTTTATCGCGCCCATATTGCCTGCACAGTCCACAGAAATTACGGATTGCGAAAAAATGGCGTAGAATTTTTTTGCATGCTTATTTTGTGTTTCGTGATGACTCATGGTGTATTTCGTCGGGCCGTTTTTGGTTGGTGTTTTTACAAGCTGCAGTTCCTTAATATCACGGGAAACTGTGGCTTGTGTAACCTGAAATCCGTGTTCCAACAGCAGAGAGAGCAATTCCTCTTGCGTGGTGATTTCATTTTCTTCTATCAACTTTAAAATCAGTTCATGGCGTCTTTTCTTCACGGTTACGCCCTCCTCTGTGACAGTTTGCTGTTTAAAACATCAATAAACGAATCGTTTTTGATGCGAATGAAATCCGCGTAATTCTGCGACTTTTTCACAGTTAAAATACTGCCCGGCAAAATTTGCGATGAGGGGTCACCGTCACAGGAAATGTAAATATCCTCACCGTCTTCGGGGATTTCTACACAGATTTCCGCATTGCTTTCAAAAATCAATGAGCGCGCAAACAAAGAATGCGTGCAAATCGGGGTTAAAAGAATACTTTCAATTTTCGGGTCAACAACAGGACCGCCTGCGGAAAGAGAATATGCAGTAGAGCCTGTCGGCGTGGAAAGAATAATTCCGTCCGAATAGTAATGATTGATGTGTTTGCCGTCTGCATAGACATCGAGGTGAATTAACTTGATTTGCTCCCCGCGTGCAACCACAACATCGTTTAAACAACAGCCGAGGCTTTTTTCGGCGTTGTCCTTTGGCGACTTACAGCGAACTTCCAACATCATTCTCGGGTCAATCGCATAGTTGCCTTCGATTAAGTCTTTTAAAAGATGCAACTCATTTTTCTCAATACCCGCCATAAAAGCGAGATTGCCCGCATTGACACCGAGCACGGGTCTTTGATAGGCAACCGCCTTTTTGGCGGCATGAATCAACGACCCGTCGCCGCCGATAGCGATGACGGCGTCACAATCTTGTAAAAGTTTTTCCGTAGGCAAGAATTTATACTGCGATGACAACTGGTTTTGCACAGTATCCTCGAAAAAATACGGAACTTGTAACGAATCCAAACATGCGCAAACTGCTTGCGTAACTTCCAAAGCGCAGGTGCGGGTTAAATTCGGCAGCAATGCAATTTTCATAGAATCACCTACTTTAATAAGTTGTGCGAGTCCGAAACGAGAGCGGAAATATCCGTTTTAAAAAATGTACGCTCTTGTTCTTTTTTGATGTGCATTAAATACTCAATATTGCCTTCAGGACCTTTGATTGGCGAAAAAGACAAGTGTAAAACGGAGAAGCCTGTTTCATAGGCAAAGCGGCTGATGGTTTGTACAACTTCTTCGTGTACTTTCGGGTCGCGCACAACGCCCTTTTTCCCGACATTTTCTTTGCCTGCTTCAAACTGTGGCTTAATAAGGCAAACCGCCTCGCCGCCCTCGCAAAGAAGTGTATAGAGCACGGGCAAAATAATCTTCAAAGAAATAAATGAAACATCTACACTTGCAAAATCCAAAAGTTCCGAAATATCCGCGGGCGTCAAATAGCGAAAATTCGTGCGTTCCATATTGACGACACGCTCGTCCGTACGCAATTTCCAAGCGAGTTGCCCGTAGCCGACATCGACGGCATAGACCTTTTTTGCGCCGTTTTGCAACATACAGTCGGAAAACCCACCCGTAGATGCGCCGATATCCATACAAATCAAGTCTCGTAAAGACAATCCGAATTCCTTAACCGCTTTATCGAGTTTATACCCGCCGCGGCTGACAAACGGCATCTTTTCGCCGCGCACCTCAATTTTATCCGATTCTTTTACTGTGACGCCTGCTTTGGTAGCTTTTTGGTCATTCAAATAGACCTGCCCTGCCATAATCAGGGCGCCCGCTTTTGCGCGACTTTCAGCAAGTCCCCGTTCCAAAACAGCAACATCCAATCTGATTTTTTTCTCAGCCATTGTTTTTCTCCGTGATTACGGAAAGCATCCCTTCCGCATCCAGTTTATAGCGTTTCATCTGTGAAGATACAGGCGCATGCACCACGAATTCATCCGGTACAGCGGTTAAAGTATATGCACCCTTGAAACCGTTTTCCAAAAGCAATTCGCCGAACCGTTCGCCAATGCCGCCTGAGCAAATCCCCTCTTCAAAAAAGAAGATTTGCTTTGCGGACAAAACAGATTTTACTGCCTCAATATCCATAGGGATAATACGGTTGAGCTTTAAAACACCTGTATTTTGATTGGTTTCGTTCAAACTGTCACAAGCCGAAACGGCTTCGGCAAAAATTTGACCGTAAGTCACAATCACCTGTTCGGCGTTCTCTACACCGTAATATTCATAAGAGGAAAATTCGTCTTCCGTATTTTGCGGCAAAGATTTTTCACTGCCGCGTGGATACCGTACGGCAACCAACCCGGTTTCGTGATAAATGCCTTGCACAAATGCGTGCTTTAATCCTTTATAGGTGGCGGGTGCGAATACAGTTATGTTTGGAATCCCATTTAAAAACGCCGTGTCAAGAATCCCTTGATGGGAAACACCGTCCTCGCCGACAAACCCCGCACGGTCAATCGCCAAAACCATATGCAGACCTTGCAAGGCACCGTCATGCACAAGTTGGTCGAATCCGCGCTGTAAAAAAGATGAATACACAGCGAAAATCGGTATCATGCCGCCTCGGGAAAGCCCCGAAGAAAAAGTGATTGCGTGTTCCTCGGCAATACCGACATCGAAAAATCGGGTCGGATAGGTTTTCCGAAATTCCTCTAAGCCTGTGCCCAAAGACATTGCGGCGGTAATAGCGCAAATACGCTTGTCCTTTTGCGCTATTTCACACAGGAATTTTCCGAATTCAGCGGAGAAATTCGCGCCGCTCATCAGCGGTTCGCCTGTGTTGATATTGAATTTGGAAATACCGTGAAATTCGCTCGGCGCTTTTTCGGCAAAATTATAGCCCTTACCTTTTATGGTGTTGATGTGCAGTAAAACGGGCGAATTGACCATTTTTGCACCTTCTAAGGCCTCTGACAACTGCTCAATGTTATGCCCGTCAATCGGCCCCATATAGCGAAATCCAAGTTCCTCGAAAAAGGTACTTTTATAAATGTCATTCTTTATGCGGGTTTTCATTTTAAATATTTGCTCGGACAAAGATTTCCCGACAAACGGAATTTTGTTGATGATTTTTTCCGTGCGGGCTTTCATGCGGAAATACCCGGGTTTTGACCGAAGCACCGCAAGATACCGCGCCACAGACCCGACATTTTTGGAAATCGACATTTCGTTGTCATTCAAAATAACAATCAACCGTTTGCCGGAACGCCCTGCGTTGTTTAGTGCTTCATACGCAAGACCACCCGTCAACGCGCCGTCACCGATAACCGCAACGGTGTGATGCTTGTCACCTGCCAAAGATTTTGCCGTGGCAACGCCCAACGCGGCGGAAATAGAAGTGCTTGAATGTCCGCTGTAAAAAATATCGTGTTCACTTTCACGCGGGCAGGAAAAGCCGGAAAGCCCACCCTCTTGACGAATTGTGGAAAAATCTTTGTATCTGCCCGTCAAAAGTTTATGTGTATACACTTGGTGACCGACATCCCAAATGATTTGGTCTTTCGGCGAGTCAAACACGCGGTGCAACGCAATAGACAATTCCACCACGCCCAAATTGGATGCCAAATGCCCCCCGTTTTGAGAAACCGTGTCAATCAAAACCGTACGGATTTCTTCGGCGAGGACCTTCAAATCTTTTGTACTTAACTTTTTAATATCATTTGGAGATTGAATTTTATCTAAATACTTCATTTCGGAATACACTCCCGCTGCTTTGCCTTATTTTTTGCGAACGGCAAGCGCTTTTGCAAAATCCGCAAGAAAAGCCGTATCACCCGGCAAATTCGCAAGGGATAAAACGGCGTTTTCAGTTAAATCGTCTGCAAGTGCTCTGCATTTTTCAAGACCGAGCAGTTTTACAAACGTACTTTTCGCATTCTTTTCGTCACTGCCGATGGGCTTGCCTAAGGTTTTTGCGTCGGCTGTAACATCCAAAATGTCGTCCACAATCTGAAAAGCAAAACCGATGTTCTCCGCATAATTTGAAGCAGCGCTCAAAACCGCATCATCCGTGACGCCTGCAGCAATACACCCAAGCAAAGCAGAAGCTTTGATTAAAGCGCCGGTTTTTAATTTGTCAATGCAATGTAAGGTTTCGTAATCGACTTGTTTGTCTTCGGACAATAAGTCAATAATCTGCCCGCCAATCATGCCGCCGTACCCTGCGAGATTGGACAATGTTTTTACTGCGCGCACGATGTTTTCAGGAGCAATATTCTCCGCTTTTGTTACTGTTTCAAAAGCCAAAGTTAAAAGACCGTCGCCCGCAAGCAATGCATTCGCTTCGCCGAACTGCTTGTGGCAGGCGGCTTTGCCGCGGCGAAAATCATCATCGTCCATACAAGGCAAATCATCGTGAATTAACGAATAGGTGTGAATCATTTCAACCGCGCACGCAAACGGCAAAGCATCCTTAGGATTTTTACCGCAAGCTTCGCAAAACGCCAAAACAAGCATCGGACGCACCCGTTTCCCACCGTTTTTCAGACTGTAAAGCATGGCGTCGCGAACAACCGTTTGCCCGTCTGTGACAGAATAAACATAGGTTTCCAATGCCGGCTCAATCATTTCAAGATATATTTTCTCAAAATCCAACATAAGTCTTACTCCGTTTTTTCCGCTTCTGTCTGTTGAAGCGTGGTAATTTTTTGCTCTGCGGCATCTAACGCCTTACTGCAAAAGGCGGCAAGTTTTGCCCCTTCTTCAAACAGCTTCAGCGATTCATCCAAAGTGGCTTCACCGCTTTCCAATTTTGCAACAATCTGCTCTAATTTTTCCATTGCCGATTCATAGGTTTGTGTTTTCATAATATCTCCTTCACCGTGCAGACTGCATTCCCATCATGCAGTTGTAATGTGAACTCTTCGTTTTGTGAAAGTTGTTGAACGGACTTTATCACGCCGCCGTTCGGGAGTTGTGCGACGCTGTATCCGCGCGCAAGCACAGCAAGCGGACTTAATGCTTGCAGTTTTGCCGCATTGGTTTGCAAACGTACATGCGCACGATGCAAAATTTCTTTTTCCAATGTTTCATATTGCGAGCAAACGCTCAAAAAACGCATACGCTTGGAATCAAAGAATATATTCGGATTGCCTAAAACGCTTTTCTTTGTAACACTTTCCAACCGAATTCTTTGTGCACGCACATTTGCCGTTAGCGCTTGTTGCATTCGATAAGACATATTTAAAATCTCTGCACGCAGTTCGGTTTGGTCCGGCACGGCAAGTTCCGCCGCGGCTGAAGGTGTCGGCGCGCGTAAATCCGCCACAAAATCGCAAATGGTAAAATCCGTTTCATGCCCGACCGCGGAAATTACGGGAATTTCGGAACGGTAAACGGCATAAGCCAAATTCTCATCGTTAAACGCCCACAAATCTTCTGCAGAACCGCCGCCGCGCCCGATGATGATGACATCCGCATTTTGAAGTCGGTTGAAATCTTGCAAAGCGGCAATCATCTGTTCAGGGGCGCCGTCGCCCTGCACCAAAACGGGTGCCAACACGACCTCGGCATACGGAAAACGGCGACCGAGAATATTCAAAATATCCTGTACCGCCGCACCGGTTTCGGAAGTAATTACACCAATGCGTTGCGGATAGCGCGGTAACGGCTTTTTGTGTGCTTCATCAAACAATCCCTCTTTTTGAAGGCGTTCTTTTAACTGTTCAAATGCCAAATTCAACGCGCCGACGCCGTCAGGCTGCATATCATCCACAAAAACTTGATAAGAACCTGCTGCTTCATACAGGGAAACTCTGCCGCGTACAATCACTTTCAAGCCGTTTTCGGGTTTGAATTTTACGCGAAGCGCGTTTTGGCGAAACATAACCGCTTTGATTTGTGCATCGCTGTCTTTTAAAGTAAAGTAAAAATGCCCCGTTTTATAGTGGTCGGTAAAATTGGAAATTTCACCGACCAAGAAAACATTATACAGGTTTTCGTCAGCATCTAACCGTGATTTCACATAACGGTTTAATTGTGCTATGGTTAAAACCAAAGGTGCGTTATACATCATAACTCGATTCCTTTTTCTTGTATCGCAGTCAAAGCAGCAATTCCTGCGGCGTTATCCGCCGAAAATGTAGGTTCGGCGAAAAATGCGCTGTACCTCTCGGACAAAACCGTGCGCAACATCGCGTTGGAAGCAACACCGCCTGAAAAAACCATCGGCAAATTGCCGTACTGTTCACGAACGGCATCTGCCATACCCGTTAATGCTGCCAAGACACCCTGCATACAGTACTGCGCCACATTTTCGGGCGATTCCCCTTGGTCATACAATTTACGGCATTGATTTTCAAGCCCCGAAAGGCAACAATCCGCACCTTTCATAGTCGGTTTCAATCGATACTGTGCATCACTCTTTTGCGTTAACTTTTCCAAAGCCACACCGCATGGGAAAGAAAGCCCTAACATAATGCCGACACGGTCAATGAGTTGTCCGGCTTTTAAATCCAAGGATTGCGCAATGCACTTGGCAGAGAGAATATGTTCCTTATCGGGTGTGACAAGCAAAGTCTCCGTCGTGCCGCCGGAAATGTGAAACGCAATAAATCTCTGTTTCAAAAGCGGCAGTTGCTTTGCGGAAAACAGCGCGGCGGCGATATGCCCTTCTTGGTGCGAAAAAGTATGTAATGGATGCTTTTCTGCAACAGAAAGCGCGGTTGCGACCGATTTACCGACCAAAAAACAAGGCATATAGGAGCCTTCTGCGCGGCGCGGTGACACGGAAACGCCGACTGCTTCCACAGAACGCGAACAATCCGAAAACAAATCCGTTATGACTTGCGGCAACTGTATCGTATGGTGAAATACGGCGTCACTTTGGCGCAAACCTTTTTCACCCGATTTTACGGGCAACAGCATTTTTTTCTGCACAATTTCGCAGTTTTCCGAATTGTAAATTGCCGCGGAAGTCGTGTAATTGCTTGTATCAATCCCCAGAAACAACATCTAAATCGCCACTCCTAATATATGCGCCCAAAATGCCGTTGATAAACGAAGCATCATCGCTCGACGCATATTTTTTAGCAAGTTCCACCGCTTCATTGGCAGAAACGCCGTACGGCACAGAATCCACAAAGCGCATTTCGCAAATTGCCAACCGCAAAACGGACAATGTCACTTTAGAAAGACGGCTTATCTTCCACCCGATAGCGTATTTTTCGATTACAGCGTCAATTTCGTCCAATTTCTCGTAAGTTTCCTTAAAGAGCGCCGTTGAAAATACCGTCGGTTCCAAAAGGCGCGCTTCCACCGCATAACCGATGATGTCATCGTTGTCGGTGTCCATATTAAACGCTTTTTCAAATACAAGCAAAAACGCTTGTTCTCTTTCTTGCGATCTTGTCATATGCTTCCTCCATAAAAGCCAAATAAGCCCTCCGCCTATTATGCGGAGAGCCTGTTATTTAAGAATCTGCCTTCACTTCATTAGGTGCGTCAAAATCAATGCCTTGCACGGCAACGTTCACTTTAGAAACGACTTTGCCGGTCATACTCTGCACAGCATTTTTGATACTTCGCTGAATTGCCGTGCTGACAGATTGTAAATTCACACCGTTTTTCACGCGGATAAAGATTTGTATTTTCACATCATTATCTTGCGAAATAACCCGAACGGATTTTGAAGTATCCCCCTGCCCCGCGGCGCGACCCGCCGTTTTGGAAGCAAAGCCGCTGACGCCCTCAATATCTTTCGCGGCATTCGCGGCAATCGAAGCGATTACATCGTTGGAAATGATAATTCCGCCGTTTTCGGAAGTTCTCTCGTTAAAATGCATAGGGAAAACCTACCTTTCTTTTCCCTATTATACCACAAACTCAAAAATACACAACTATTTTAGCTCAACTAAAGTAATTTTTTCTGCGGAAATTTCTGTTTTATTGACAATTATTTCCTTAATTTGTATAGCGACTTGGTCATTGAGCGTGCCTTTTTCCAAAATCACTTCAACGCTTTCACCGATGGTCACCAAACATTTGCCGCCGCTTTTGGCTGTGATTAGATTTTCAATATCGGCTTCTTGTTTAATGTTTTCGGCAAGTTCTTCCAGACCTTCTCTTGCACTCTTTTTACTTTCCTCATCGGCTTCATTGCTTTCGATTACGGATTGAAATGCGGCTTTTGCATCGTCATGTGCTTGACTCCGTTTTAAAACGGCGGCATCGAAATAAGTGCCGTTTTGTGCGTTCACATACTGTGCTTCACCGAGATTTTCTGCTGCAGTTGTCTGTTCAGGCAATCCGTTTTCAATTTGAGACAGCGGTTTTGTGTAGTACCAATTTACATATACTGCCGCCGCAAGTGCTACAAGCAATCCAAAGAATAATACCTGTTTTTTTGCAAGAATTTTTGACATAATTACTCCTCCGTTTGTTTCATTTTTATTACGCTGATTCGGTTTGAGCCGATACCCAATGCGGCGCTTACCGCCGTGGTGATTTGTTTTGCAACCGTCGGGTCATCGCCGCCGTCGCACACAACAATGACGCCTTTTACTTTTGGCGCATTTGTTTTTAACAAAATGCCGTCATCCCCTGTTTTACCGTCTATCAAAACATATTTTTCATCGGTGCTTTTTTGCTCGGTATCGCCCGAAGATTTTGTATCGGTTTTTTCATCTGCGGCATAGATTTTTTCGTCGGAACTTTCCAAAGTAAGCATCACCTGCACTCGACCTGCCCCCTGCATTTGCCCAATGATTTTTTCAAGTTTTTCTTCTGTGCTTTCGCAAAAATCCGTTTGTGTCGTTTCGTTTTTTCCTGCACTATCAGATTTTTCACTTGGCAGAGCAACAAACTCGGAAAGGCATATTAACAAAATCCCGACTGCGCCCAAAATCGCCAACACCCGCACGCGCTTTTCGGATTGAAAAAGGGTCTTCAATTTTTGCAGTTTTTCCATTTTCATTCTCCTTGTACAGTGACGGTTTCGGGTGGGATTTCAAGTGTATTTTTTAATATATCGGTGACCGTTTTTTCTTCGCTTTCGTCGGAAACACTGACCAAAACGCTACGAAGCAATACATTGCCTGTACTGTCGAGTTCAATTTCCGATTGTACCGATTGTACGGAAATGCCCGCTTCTGACAAGGTGGTTGTAATTAAATTTTCCACAGCAGAGCTGTATACCTGTGTATCGGAATATATATATGCATCGTATGGGGTTTCTTGCGTTACAATGCGGTTTTGCAAATCGCCTGCATGAGCAAAGGGTGCCAGCAAAATCCACAGCATAAGAATACTGAACCCTGTTTCGACCGCTTTTTTGATATTGCCGTTCGGTAAGAGCATCCCGAGCAGTGCACAAACCGTCACGCATACGCCGACAACGCCGACGGCATTTTGAATTCTTTCCATTTATGCACCTCTAAACTGTAAAATAACGCCGGTTGAAATGATAAAAATATACGCCGTAAAAATGACAAATGCATTGGTTACCGAGAGCACACCGGCAATGCTTTGCAGTAAATTTTTAATGCGCGTTTGCCCAAGCGATTCGGACACAGCCCCCGCAAAAGAAAGTGCAACATACCACAACAGCAGTTGTATGACGGCGGGGAGCGTTGTGCATACTATGACAAGTATCCCGAAAACGCCGACGGTGCTTTTAATGAGCGTGGCGCTTGCAAGAACGGAAGTTACCCCTTCGCTCAAAGCGCCACCGACAATCGGTACTGCCGAGCCGACAAGCATTTTTACACCCTTTACGGTGACGGAATCCCCGCCCGTAGCCAAAGCGCCTTTTACGGTTATCAATCCAGAAAACAACGTTGCGGCGAGTCCTAACACTGTATAAATGATTTTTTGTAAACACCGCACGATGGGAAGTAAAGCGTATTTTTCCTGCAAAGATGAAAAAACGCTTAAAGAGAGATATACCAATAGAAACGGCAAAAAATATTTAACGCCGCTTTGCGCGTATAAATTTGCAATGCCGACCATCACCGAACCGTATGCAGCCGATGTCAGCGGCTTCCCGCTCATTGCGATGATACCCGCAAATCCCGGTATATATGTCAGCATAAAATCGCTGCAAAGAGAAACTACGGAAAACGCGATTTCCAAAAGGTTCGTTAAAGATTGTGCAAGGATACAGGTCACAATCAAAACGGTACATAAATCAAAGGCGGTTTGGATTTTACTTTCACCCAAAAGGAACACGGAACTGAGGTTTGCAAGCACCGTCACTGCGCAAAGTAACACAGCCGCGCGAAGCGGCGCGCCGAAACCGTCTGTGATGACTGACAACAATGCGTCGATTACCGTTCGCGGCGACAAAGCCAAAACGCCGTCCATACTGAAATCAGAAAGATTGAGTTCGTCAAGTATTGCGGCGGCATCGTCGTTTATCGCGTCATAAATGGTTTCGGAAAGTTCTTCTACGGATTTCAGGTCTTCCGTTTCCTCGTTTTGCGCAAAGGTATGTATGGAGCACACACCGAGTAGCATCAAAATGATTAGAAAAACCCATATGTATTTTTTTACACATCTCATAGTTGCAACCATCCCAAGCAGACTGTCACGAGTTCTTTTGCCGCCGGCAATGCGATTAACAAAATAAAGATTTTTGCAGCAGTTTCCACCGTCCCTGCAAGCGCTGTTTCGCCGCAGTCCTTGCAAATGTTTTCCGCAATTTGCGCCGTGATACACAGTCCGAGCATTTTGAGCATAACCGAAAAATACACGGAATTCGTCTCTGCAAGGTCGAAAATATCCTGCAAGCCGTCCGAAGCGCGCATAATGCCGTCAAACAGAAACAATGCGACAGCGGCGATGATGGCGAATTTCAGCAAAACGGAGAATTCGGGTCGAAATTGTTTTATAAAGGTCAATAACACAACACCGAAAATGACGAGTATAAGTATCTTTAACATTCTCTAAAAATCCATAACAGAACAAAGCATATCGTAAAGAGTTTCCATTTGCGGTAACAATATTGTCACAACCGCGATAATGCCTGTAATGACGGTCAGCATAGCGTATTCATCGCGCCCCGATTTTGACAGCACCTGATGCAATACGGCAACAATCATACCGATTGCGGCAATTTTAAAAATCAGCGTCAGTTCCATAATTCCTCCGCTACAATAGTAAAATGATGATAAACAGCCCGCCGAGCATACCGAGCGACAAATAGAGCTTTGACGTGCTTTTCTCGCTTTTTTTGAGTTCTCCGCAAAGTTGTGTTAACTGCTCGGCAAAGTATATGCAATTCTCTTTTTGACCCGTAATATCGGTTGCGCCGAACACGCCGCCGAAAGCACCTATCCGTTCCAAATCCGATTTTTGCAAAGCGGAATGTTTTGCATAAGCGGTCAAGGCGGTTTTCCACGCATCTTGCAACGGTTCTCCCGAATGAAACTTGTTATAGAGTAAATGCACAAATGAAAAATTTTGGAATTCCGAAAACGAGCATAAATTTTTCAAAAGAGATTCGGTCGGTTGTAAAGTATAAGACATTTGCGCTTCGATTACCGTAAACAAGCGTACAAAACGCTCCAATTCCCGAATGCGGTTATGCACTTGCGCGCACAAAAACATTCCCGTAAGTGCGCAAAATGCCGAAATCAGCAGTAGTCCCGTCATTTTCAGCATTGTTTTCACCTGCTTTGTAAATTCCTTGTATTTTCCCGATGTTTGTACCTGTTCCCAATAGAATAACGGTGTCAATGATGCCCGTTTGAAACAAACATTTGAAATAAGCACGGTGCAATAGGTTTTCCAAGTTTTCTGCATGTGCCGTCACCGCAAAATGCACGCCGCACCGGATTCCGTCTGCAATCGCAATTACATCTTGCGCACTGCCGATTTCGTCACAAAAAATGATATCCGGCGACAAAGCCCGCACTGCTAGTTGGATTCCTTCTGCCTTTTTATATCCTGACAGAACGTCAGCAAAACAATCGCCTATATTTTTCGGGAATAACTCCTGCCGTTCATCAATCACCGTGCATTTGTATATGCGATTGCATTGTCCGCTTGCGAGATTTTGTGCAAGCGCGCGTAAAACAGTCGTTTTCCCGCTGGAAGGCGGGCCAACAAGTAAAACACTCTGCAGTCCGTTTTGAAAACATTGTTCGAGGATTTCCCGCGCAGCATTCGGAAAAGGTTTTGCAATCCGAATATTCAGCGCTGTGATATCACGCACGCCCGTAATGACATTTCCACTGACAACTGCCGTGCCGCAAAGTCCGATTCGGTGCCCGCCCGGAAGTGTCAAGCAACCATTCGCAAAATCCGTTTGATGACTGTGCGCGGAATACCCACACGCTTTTAATATCATTTCTTCGATTTCCGCCGCCGTTGCCGATAGCAAGCCGTTTCGCAACAATTCGGTTTTGTGTCCTGTTTCAGTTACAAAAACATTTTGCTGTGGCGTAACGAGCATCATCGGCTGTTCGGCACGCAAACGAAGTTCCGTAACGGTACTTAAAAAGTCTAACGGCAGTTTTTGCAAAAGTTTTGTTAAGCGCGTCGGTAAATACGGCAACACACCGCTTAAACCGCTGTCGGTTTTGTTTTGCATTACAAGTCACCTCAATGCAATATATGGTTACTTGTCCTGAAATAGAACAATCATTTAGTTCTTGAAACCAAAGAAACACTATGGTATACTAATTCTATTAAAATTGTGTTTTACAAAGGAACCTGCATATGGAAAAGAAGTTAAAAAAAACGAAAGCTGCTTTTTGGAAAGACAATCAGTTTGTTTTCATTTCCGGCATTTGCGCTTTCGTCATTATGATGTTGGTGTATTATTGCTATAATTTAATCCCGTTCGGCGATATGACCATACTGCGTATGGACTTGTATCATCAGTACGGGCCGTTATTTGCGGAACTGTATGACCGCGTAACAAGCGGCGGCTCTCTCTTATACTCATGGGAGTCGGGATTGGGCAGCAGTTTTCTCGGGAATTTTCTGAATTATCTGTCAAGTCCCATTACGCTTATCATTCTTCTGTTTGGACACGAAAACATTCCCGAAGCTATCGCCGCCATGATTTTAATCAAAGCGGTTCTTTCTGCATGCGCATTCACCTATTATTTAAAAGCATCGCTTCGTCAGCACAATGCAGCAACAGCCGCATTCGGCGTGCTCTATGCGTTTTGTGGGTATTTTGTAGCGTACTATTGGAATGTGATGTGGTTGGACGCAATGTACTTGTTTCCATTCATTGTTTTGGGGATTGAGCGCATTATTCACACAGGCAAACCGAAAACCTATTGCATTACGCTTGTCATCGCTTTTATTTCCAACTACTATATGGCGTTTATGATTTGCGTATTTTCTGTTTTGTACTTTTTGACCTATTATTTCGCAAACTTCCCGTTGACGCAGAAATTCAAAGAATTCCCTGCCGATCTTCCGAAAAAGCCATCTATTATTAAAAAACTGCGTAATTCCGTGTTCTTTTGCAGCGGTTGGAAATTCGCATTTTATTCTGTGCTTGCTGTCGGGCTTGTCGGAACACTTTTGTTGCCGCTTATTGAAGTGCTTTCTGCAAGTTCGGCAACTTCCGGCTCTGCTCCGACAACGTACACAAAATATTTTGCCGTGTTTGATTTCCTTGCCAACCATTTGGCGGCGATTGAACCGACTATTCGCAGCAGCGGAACCGATGTTTTGCCGAATGTGTATTGCGGCATGCTTACTTTGGTTTTGGTGCCTCTGTATCTGTTCTGTAAAAAGATTCCCGTTCGCGAAAAGGTTTCCTATATTTGCCTTCTTGCCGTTTTATACTTTAGTTTCAATATCAACTACTTAAACTTCTTTTGGCACGGGTTCCATTTCCCGAATGATTTGCCGTACCGTTTTTCGTTTATGTATTCTTTTGTATTGCTTCAAATGGCATACAAAGCGTTTATGCACATTCGGGAATTTTCGGCAAACCAACTTCTCGCAACAGGTATTGGCGTAGTCGGGTTTATTGTTTTGGCGGAAAAAATCACTTCCAAAAATGTTGACGATATTTCGCTGATTGTCAGTTTGGCGTTCGCTGTAATTTATGTTGGTGTGCTGTATTTATTCCAAAGCAAAAAGTATATGGCTTCTGTTGTTTCCATTCTTTTGCTTTGCTGCTCGGTTTCGGAAATTGCGCTTGCAAATACAGACCATTATTCGATGAATCAAAGCAAAGAAAACTACACTTCGGATTATGAAGATTTCCGTGTTCTCAAAGAAAAATTGGATGCATATGAAGGTTCTTTTTACAGAATGGAACTGACTGATTTGCGCACGCGAATGGATCCGAGTTGGTACAATTACAACGGTGTTTCCGTATTCTCCTCTATGGCGTATGAAAAAGTTGCAAACATTCAGCAAGATGTTGGTTTGTTCGGCAACCATATCAACAGTTACACCTACCGTTTGCAAACACCGGTTTATAATGCGATGTTTGGGCTGAAGTATATCGTAGATAATGATGATACGGATATGAACCCGTTGTTTTATAAATCTTTGTTTACAGAGGACAAGTTTACGGCATACGAAAATTTGTATGCACTGCCTGTGGCATTCGCCTGTAATGAATCGGTAGCCGATTGGGAAACAGAAAAGAGCACCGACCCGTTTTTGTTACAGCAACAATGGTTTTACGATGCAACCGGCGTAGATAATGTTTTCCGAAAACTCAAAGTGGATCACATTGATTACAACAATGTGATGGAGTTTTTAGATGCTGACGTTGAATCGGGTAGCATCGGATTTACTAAAGAGGACACCACTTCGAGCGCGAGTTTCACAATGGAAATCACGCCGGAGCGAACGGAAAATGTATATATTTATGTAAAATCCGCTCAAACCGAAACAGGCACAGCGTCTGCCAACCTTTATTCCAAAACATTCAGCACTTCAGATGGCAGTATCATTGATTTGGGTGTTCGCCCTGCAGGAGAAACGATTTTCATTGATATCCCCGTTAAAAACGGGGAAACCGTCGGCTCATTGAAGTTTTATGCCTATTCTTTAGATACCACAGCGTTCAAAAAAGGCTATGAAAAACTTGCCGATGACGGGCAATTGAAGATTTCCTCTTATTCGGATACGGAACTGATTGGCTCGCTGACCGCGCAAGAAAACGAAATTGTCTATACCTCTATCCCCTATGATACAAATTGGTATGTTTATGTTGACGGCAAACGCGTTTACAGTGATGATATTTTCGCTGTCTCCGACGGGTTGCTCGCATTCCGCATCGGAGCGGGGTCCCACACAGTAACACTCCGTTTTGCTTCAAGAGGGCTTCAAGTCGGCAGTATCATTACGATAATTTCCATTGTTATTGCAACGTTTTTGATTATTTGCCGCCGTCGTGAGTGGTTGTTTTACAAACCGAGCGTAATCGAAAAATGGAAATCCGAAAGTATAGTGGGAAACAAAGGAGCAACCGATACGCCTTCGCAAAGCGACCTTTTGGAATTTCTTGATTTAGATGTGATTGTGGAGGATACGCGCAAACAGAAGCCCGATGCAAACACAAATAATGAACCAAACGCTTAAAATCCAAAAAGGCACAAAAAAACCGTGGAGCTCATTGCTTCACGGTTTTTTCTGTATAATTCTCTTATTTCTTTAGAGCCGCGTCGGTAACCTTACGAAATCTTGCGGTAATGTCTTTCGGGCGTGTAACGGCAGAACCGATGACGACCGCATAAGGCTTTGCTTGCCACACCGTTTCGAGTTGCCCGACTTCCCAAATGCCGCCCTCTGCAATAATTTTTGCATTTAAAGCCTGCACCATATCAGCAATAAAATTATAATCGGGAATACTTACGCCTTTTGTACTTTCTGTATAACTGCGCATTGTGCAACCGATGTAATCAAATCCAAGTGCATCGGCGTATTTTGCTTCTTCCATATTGGAAATATCCGCCATAATTTCCACCGATGGTTTTTGTGCGCGAATATAAGCGACCAAATCTTCCAATTTTTCGCCGTTGGGACGCTCGCGCAAAGTGGCATCTAATGCCACAACCTCGGTTTCGGTTTCTTCCAACAAAGCCTTAACTTCCTTCAATGTCGGGGTAATGTAAACATCGCTGTCGGGATAAACGGCCTTGATAATACCAATCGTAGGAAGTTCTGTTTCTGCCTTGATGCTGTTGATATCTGACACATAATTACAACGAATGGCATCCGCGCCGCCCGCTTTGGCGGCTTTTGCCATTAAGTGCATAATGTTATAGCCATATAGCGGCTCACCTTGAACGGCTTGGCAACTAATAATTAAACTGCCCTCTTTGATGTGTGCCATAATCTTCGTTCCTTTCCGTTACAGCGAGGCGGCAATTTCTTTTGCTTTTGCCTTGCCTTCTTCTGAAAGCGGCAAAAACGGTTTTCTGCATTCCCCTGTCGGTATACCGAGATTGTTAAGGATTTCTTTTTCCATTTGGAACACACCGAAGGGAATCATTGCCTCAATAATGCGGTTGGCTTTTTCCTGTGCCTTTTGAGCAGCTGTAATATCACCTTTGTTGAAGTTGTTGTAAATATCCAAAATAATGTGCGGCATAAAGTTATAAGTGCTGCCAATGCCGCCGTCCGCCCCCATAGAAAGCCCGGCGACCAACATTTCGTCAAAACCGTTAAACACAAGCAGATGGCGTTTTAAATGCTTGAACATTTCAAGTTCAAATAAGTTTTGCGAAGTATGTTTGATGCCAAGCAGTTTATCGTCCTCGATAAATTCATTTACAACATCCAGCATGCCGTTGAACCCGCCTGCGTTCGGGAAATTATACATCAGCATCGGTAAACTTGTTGCGTGCATAATGTCCGAATAATAGGTTTTAATCGCTTCCAACGGGAAGGAATAATAAAACGGCGCAACCGCACTGACCGCATCAAAGCCGCTTGCTTCTGCAACTTTTGCCATACGAATGGCGCTATCGGTAGAAATCGCACCGACATGCGCAAACAAATTACATTTGCCGCCGAGGTGTTTACCGACTGTGCGGAAAACCTCCATGCGTTCTTCTTCCGTCAACAAAAAGCCTTCGCCCGTGCTGCCACCGACATAAAGCCCTGTAAGCCCTGCATTTATGCAATGGTCTGCAAGCCCTTTTAATGCCTCATAATCCACACTGCCGTCCGCCTTAAAGGGCGTCATCAGCGCGGCATACACACCTTGAAACTCTTTCATTTTCATCTCTCCGTTTCTTATTACTCTGTCGTACGCATTTTAGAACCGGCAGCATCTAACAGTTCTTCATTGTCCAGCACCAATTTTTCAAACGCATAATTTGCAACCTTTTGGTAATCCATTAAGGCGCTGACATTTCTAACGCCGTATTTCTTTTGCATATGCTTTGCGCCCAAAGCGACCGCCGCTACGGTTGCAGCCCCGCAAACCGCACCGAAAAAATCCGACCATTTTTGTTTACGCATCACCGTTTACCTCCTGTAACAGCGGAATCAGGCTACCAATGTCCGTTAAAGGGTTTTTTTCAATACATATCGGAATAACCCCGTGGTTTTTCAAAAAGCTGTGAATGGCATCTCCGTCTTGATGTAAACGAATATCCCCCAAAAACAGCATTTCGCTTTTGGAAAGCATTGTGCAACAACCGCCGATAAAACCGTAATCAAGCCCGTGCAAAAGGATATCGCCCTTTTGAATCAGCAAAACATCAAAGTTTTCTGCCGAAAGGACTTTAGCAATACTTTTATCGTCGGTGATTGCAGCATTTTCGGAAACGAGTGCTACGGAACACTTGGTATAGCCTTGCTTGCAATTGAGCATAACACAATTTTCCTGTTTTGCACACGATAAAATCTGATTTTCTGCAGTTTTTTTGTTGCAAAGCAAATATTTTTCACCGATTTTCAAACAGTTGTAGATGACATCATCGGGATAACCGCTTTGCACACGGGTTTCACCGCATATCGGTATAAGCCCGCGTTTCTGCAACTGCGTGAAGAGTTCTTCTTGCGACGCATCGAGCAAATAGCGTTTATTGCCCATAGGACAAACCGCCAAATCCGCATGCTCACAAAGGACTTTCGGTAAGTCCGCAATCGGTTTTGTGTAAAGAATTTCTAATCCCAATGCGTGCAAATCATCGGAGAAACTGCGCGCCCCCTCGCCCGCTAAAAGCACTTTGGCTTGTCCGTTTGGCAAATAGGGCGTCATTACAGGTGCTAACATTATATAATCGCCTCGAATGCCTGTCGGATATTGCTGACACCGACCACTTCAATATTGGCCTTTAAACCGGATTTAATTTTCATCAAATTATAACGCGGGACAACACATTTTTTAAACCCTAACTTTTCGGCTTCACGAATCCGCATTTCGCACGCGCTGACCGCACGGATTTCCCCGCCTAAGCCGATTTCTCCGAAAGCAAGTACATCTTCCGGCACAGGTACGTCTTTCAGACCTGAAACAATGGCAAGTGCTACGGACAAATCACAGGCAGGCTCGTCTATTTTCAAGCCGCCGACGATGTTGACATAACAATCCATATTGCCCACAAAATACCCTGCGCGTTTTTCTAAAACCGCCAAAAGCATCGCCATTCTGCCGTAATCCACACCGGTTGCCATGCGGCGCGGCGTACCGAATCCCGTCGGCGTAACAAGACTTTGCACTTCGGCAAGAATTGGGCGTGAATCCTCCATAATACAAGCAACGCAAACACCGGAAACATTTTTCGGTCTGCCCGAAAGCAACATCATCGAGGGGTTTTCGACCTCTGCAAGCCCGTCGTCGCCCATTTCAAATACACCAATTTCGTTGGTGGAACCGTAACGGTTTTTCACCGCACGCAAAATTCGGTATGAGAAATTGCGGTCACCCTCAAAATACAGAACTGCATCCACAATATGTTCTAATACTTTCGGTCCTGCAATATTTCCGTCTTTGTTGACATGACCGACAACCACAATCGGAATATTGAGCGTTTTTGCCGTGCGCATAAATAAATTTGTGGTTTCGCGTACCTGCGTTACACTGCCGAATGAAGAATTCAGTTCGGGTATATTCATAGTTTGAATGGAGTCAATCATCACAATATCGGGTTTTTCCGCCGCAATGGTTTCGCAAATATATTGCGCGTCGGTTTCGCAAAGCAAAGAAAGATTATCAGTTGTGACATGAAGCCTTGATGCGCGCAATTTTAACTGATGCGCAGATTCTTCACCCGAAACATACAAAACGGACATCCCTTTCCCGAGATGCTCGCAAATCTGCAAAAGGAGCGTAGATTTTCCGATGCCTGGATCGCCGCTTAACAGCACCAAAGAGCCTTTCACAAGGCCGCCGCCGAGCACGCGGTTTAATTCCCGAAGCCCTGTATCAAAACGGTGCTCGGTTGTGGCGGTAATTTCATTCAGTTTTTGTACAGAAGCGCGGTTTTCATACCCGATTGCGCGTTTTTTCTTCTGCGCGGCAGTTTCAACCGCACGCAGTTCTTCTTCCATGGTGTTCCACTCTTGGCACGCAGGGCATTGCCCAAACCATTTGGAAGTTTCGTGCCCGCAAGCGGAGCAAACATACACCGATTTTGATTTAACTGCCATAATTTTATTCTTCCTTGTTTAAGAATTCAAATACTCTAAAATACCCAATGCAATAGAAAACGCTATTTTTTTTTGGTAGATTTCGTCTTTCAGTTTTTCGAGTTCGCTCGGATTGGAAAGAAAACCACACTCAACCAAAACCGCCGGTTTTTTGGCGTAATACAGCAAATAAATGGAACTCCCGGATTTTTTAATTACACGCGTATTTTCCGGCTGTAAAGTTTCTATAACCGATTGCTGTATACAGTCTGCAAGTTCCGCGCTTGCGGTGGTATTCGGGGAATAAAATACTTGTGTGCCCCATTCCGATTTACTTTGGAATTTGTTTTGATGAATGCTGACAAACACAGCGTTTTGCGTAGTTTCCATAATCTTCATGCGGTTGTGAATATCCGAAACCTTTCGCTCGCGCGTGGTGGCGGCATCGGGATTGTGAATGGAATCTTCCGTTGTGCGTGTCATCACCGTTTGAATACCGAAAACGGTTAGTTGTTCCTCTAAATATTTGGTAATTTGTAAATTTAAAAGTTGTTCAACCGTTCCGTCAGCGCCGACTGCGCCGCCGTCCTCTCCACCGTGCCCGGCGTCGAGAATGATAACCGGCCGTTCATCCACTGAACCGGAAGCGGTTGTATATTTGCTGTCTTTTGCAGCTGTGATGTATATCGCAACCGAACACAAAGCAATAGCCAAAACTACCCAAATTCGTTTTTTAGAAATCACAATATCACTCCAGTCTACTCCTGGTATAAAATATGATTTCTCACGATTTGGTAGAACAGCATATATATTCTTCCATAATCATTTTGTTTTTCAAGTTCATAAACCATCATCCGCTTTCTGTCAAAATACACGGAAACATTATAATCTAAAACTTGTATTTTTTCAATAACTGAAATGAAATATGTATGGCTGCTTTTGTTGCTCCGTTTTTCTGTGCATATTTAATTAGGGCTTGCCTAAATAGCATTGTTTGTGTTATCTTGTTCATGGCGAATAGGTTACCTGCCTTTGCTGTTTTGTCGTCAACTTAACTGTACAGCAGGTTTTCCCTATTCGCTACTCTTTTTTTATTTTTTGTAACACATCTATTGTAATCCTACAAACAAATTCCATTTTCACCGTATTTTTATGTTGAAATATTATAATGTTTTGGTATAATTATAATAATAGTCTCGAAAAATATTAGGAGAAAGAAAATGGAAAAGAAAGAAACAAGAGGTGGATTTTCAACCTCGCTCGGATTTATACTTGCAGCCGCAGGCTCGGCAATAGGCCTCGGCAACCTGTGGCGCTTCCCGTATCTTGCGGCGAAGGACGGCGGCGGATTGTTTATAGTTATATATATACTCTTTTCGCTTACCTTCGGCTTCGCACTTATGACAACGGAAATAGCAATAGGAAGAAAAACAGGCTTGAGCCCGTTCCAAGCATACGGAAAGGTTGATAAGCGTTTCAAGTTTATCGGCGTTTTGGCAACGCTCGTGCCGGTGTTGATTTTTCCGTATTACTGCGTTATCGGCGGTTGGGTTACAAAATATGCGATCACATACGCAACAGGCGGTGCTTCTCAGATAAGGGAGGTAGGACCCAATCAGTTCTTCGGCAATTTTATTACCGCACAGGCTTCCCCGATAATTTGGTTCCTTGTGTTTATGGCTCTTACGGCTGTTGTCGTAATTCTCGGCGTTGACAAGGGAATTGAAAAGGCGTCAAAGATAATGATGCCGATTCTTGCGGTGCTTATTATCGGAATTTCGGTTTATTCGCTTACACTCAAGCACACGGACGAAAACGGCGTTACCCGTACTGCTCTTGATGGCTTAAAAATTTATCTTATTCCGAGCCTCGACGGAATTACACCGTCAAAGTTTGTAACCGTTGCGCTTGACGCAATGGGACAGATGTTCTACTCAATGAGCCTTGCTATGGGTATTATGATAACCTATGGCTCATATTGCAGAAAGGACAGCAATCTTATTTCATCCGTTAATCAGATTGAGATTTTCGACACGGCGGTTGCACTTTTTGCAGGTCTTATTATGATTCCGACCGTTTATGTCTTCCAGGGCAGAGAGGGTCTTTCACAGGCAGGACCCGGACTTATGTTCAAGGCTCTTCCTGCAATTTTTGAAGAGATGGGCAAGCTTGGCGAGGTAGTCGGCGCATGCTTCTTCCTGCTTGTGCTTTTTGCTGCGCTCACATCGTCAATTTCGCTTATGGAAACTGTCGCTTCGGTATTTATCGACCGCTTCAAAATGTCAAGACCAAAGGCTACGGGCGTAACATTCATTTGTGCTGTGCTTATCGGCGTTATGGTTTGTCTCGGCTACAACGTTTGGTACTTTGAGGCAACTCTCCCCAACGGTGCGACAGGACAGCAGATACTCGACGTCCTTGACTATGTTTCTAACAGTATTCTGATGCCGATCGTTGCGATTTTCACATGCGTTCTTATCGGCTGGGTAGTTAAGCCTGAATATGTTGTCGATGAAGTTAAGCAGGGTATCGGTAATAAGAAATTCCGCAGAGAAAAGCTTTATGTTGTTATGATGAAATTCGTAGCTCCCGTGCTTCTTTTCTTCATCTTCTTGCAGGCATTTAATGTATTTTCATTCTTAAAGTAATAAAATGTAATTTTTGAGAATCCCGATTCGTCGGGGTTCTTTTTTTATGTTGAAAGAGCTTTTTGTTTGTGCTAAAATGTTATTGTAGAAATTTGCGGCTTTGGAGGATACTAAAATGGAAAACAACGAAATCGAAAGACCTCAAAGCAAGGCAGAGCTTGAAGCACAGGCATTGATTGAGCAAAAGCCGAAGGAAAATGTTTTGCTTGGCATTTTAGGCGCATTCCTTTTTTCTCTCGTGGGCGGAATTGTTTATTTTGTACTGTATCAGCTTGGATACCTTGCTGCGTTAAGCGGTATCGTTGCGGTTATCTGCGCTATGTACGGCTACAAGCTTTTCGCAAAGGGCGAGAGCAAAAAGACAGTTGTAATTGCGGTGATAATGTCATTCGTCGTAATTGTTTTTGCTTGGTACGGTTGTCTTGCAAAAGACGTTTATAATGCTTATGCGGAATGGTATCAGGCAGGCGAAATTGATTATACAATAACTTTCTCAACTGCGTTTTCAAATGCTTATAAGTTCCTTGACGATATTGATGTGGCAAGGTCTTATTACACTGACTTGGTTATGAGCTTGTTTCTTTCGATTATCGGCTGTGTCGGAATGTTTGTAAGGAATAATTCCGCCAAAAAGATGAAATCAAAGGGCAAAACAGAATAATACCTTTGCTATGCGGTTGACAAAAACGGGATACCGTGATAAAATTTAGCGTGGTAAAGGTTTACGGTGCTTTCTTTTCAACAAGGCCGTAAACCTTATTATATTTTAGGAGTAAGATTATGAAATACGATGTAGTAATTGTCGGAGCAGGCCCCGGAGGAATTTTCTCCGCTTATGAGCTTGTGAAAATGAACCCGTCGCTTAAAATAGTTGTTCTTGAGGCGGGAAATCCGCTTGATAAAAGAAAATGCCCGATTGACGGCAAGAAGATTAAATCCTGTATCGGCTGCAAGCCCTGTTCGATAATGAACGGCTTTGGCGGCGCAGGCGCATTTTCCGACGGTAAGTATAATATTACAAACCAATTCGGCGGAACTCTCTATGAGTACATAGGCAAGGAGGAAGCTCTTGACCTTATGCACTATGTTGATGAAATCAACCTCAGATACGGCGGAGAGGGAACTAAGCTTTATTCGACCGCAAATTCGGAAATTAAGAAGCAGTGCTTACAGCACGGACTTACGCTTCTTGACGCTTCTGTTCGCCATCTCGGAACGGATATTAACTATGTTGTTCTTGAAAATCTTTATAACGACTTAAAGGACAAGGTTGACTTTAAGTTCAGAGCAGTTGCGAAAAAAGTTGAAAAGACCGATAATACTTATATAGTCA
Organism: Candidatus Fimenecus sp.; assembly: GCA_052273845.1. Lineage (GTDB taxonomy): Bacteria > Bacillota > Clostridia > Oscillospirales > Acutalibacteraceae > Fimenecus. The sequence continues at coordinate 39,322 of DAVZHM010000002.1, forward strand.
ACACCGAGGACGGCGAGAGCTATGAGGCTGACACCTGTGTTATCTCTGTCGGCAGAAGCGGAAGCAAGTGGATGGAATCGGTTTGCGACGACCTTAAAATTCCGTCAAAGAGCAACCGTGTTGACATTGGCGTCAGAGTTGAGCTGCCGTATGAGATTTTCTCACACCTTACAGACGAGCTTTATGAGAGCAAAATCGTTTACCGTACCACAAAGTATGAGGACCTTGTCAGAACCTTCTGTATGAATCCTAAGGGTGCGGTTGTAAATGAAAATACAAACGGAATTGTAACCGTAAACGGACACAGCTACGAGGACCCTGCAAAGCAGACAAACAACACAAACTTTGCGCTTTTGGTAGCAAAACATTTCTCCGAGCCGTTTAAGGACAGTAACGGCTACGGCGAGAGTATTGCAAAGCTTTCGAATATGCTCGGAGGCGGCGTTATCGTTCAGCGCTTCGGCGACCTTATCAACGGTAAGCGAAGCACTCCCGACAGAATAAGAGAGGCGTTTATCACGCCCACACTCAATGCAACGCCCGGCGACTTGAGCTTGGTTATCCCGAAACGAATTCTTGACGGCATTATCGAAATGATTTATGCGCTTGACAAGATTGCGCCCGGTACTGCGAACACCGATACGCTTCTTTACGGCGTTGAGGTTAAGTTCTACAATATGGAGGTTGCGCTTGACGAGCATTTGCAGACCTGCTATGACGGACTTTATGTTATCGGCGACTGCAGCGGTATTACCCATTCTCTTTCGCACGCTTCGGCAAGCGGTATTCACGTTGCAAGAGATATTGTGTCAAAGAAAAAATAATTTAACTTCAGTTGTATAAACGGGTGGAAATGCCACCCGTTTTTTATGTTGTCGATAAGCCTTGCTTTATTGACACAAGAGCAATATTATGGTATATTTTATTGTGTATATTAACGCTTGAAAACAAGCTAAAAACATTAAAGGTAGTGAATTAATGTCAAAGAATAAAATTGTCACCGCCGTTTGCGCTGTGTTAGGGCTTCTCGGACTCGGTTGCGGTCTTTATGATTTCCAAAACGGCGTATGGGTGCTTGATGTTGAAAGAATTGTAATTTGTATGTTCGGACCGACGCTCGTTGTCGGCGGATTGCTGTTTATATTGCTTAACAGAAAGGAGCTTGCTGCAACAAGTGTGGGCTTTAGCAAGTACCGTTACTTGGTCGGCAACCTCATTTCAAGAGATTTGAAGGTTAAATATCGCCGCAGCACGCTCGGCTTTTTGTGGAGCGTCCTCAATCCCCTTTTGATGGCTCTTGTTATCAATGCGGTATTCTCAAATTTGTTCAAATTCAAGATTGAATATTTCATAGTTTATTACCTTACGGGCTCGCTCATATTCAACTTTATGACCGAGGCTACAAGTGCGTCGCTTACGTCTGTTTTGGGTGCGGCTTCGCTTATAAAAAAAGTTTATATTCCTAAATATATATTCCCGCTTGAGAAGTGTCTGTTCGCCTTTGTGAATATGCTTTTCTCATCTGTTGCGGTAATTATCGTAATACTTATCAAGCGTATGCCGGTGCATTGGACTGCGCTGCTGTTCTTCTTCCCGATGATATGCGTTTTGATATTCAGCCTTGGAATGAGCCTGATACTTTCGTCCGTAAACGTCTTTTTCAGAGATGTCGGACACCTCTATTCGGTATTTACGGTTGCGTGGATGTATTTGACGCCCATCATTTATCCTAAGGATATACTTCCCGAGTTTATTTTGAATATAATGAACTTAAATCCGATGTTCTATTATGTTGAATATTTCAGAGAGGTGGTAATGTACGGCACCGTTCCTAACCTTGCCGCCCATCTGATGTGTATTATTTATGCATTTTTGTTCCTTGCTCTCGGACTTATAATCTTTAAGAAGCAGCAGGATAGATTTATTCTTTATATTTAAGGGGGAGCTTAAATGGACGGAAATAATGTAATTGAAGTAAAGGATGTCACAATGCG
>DAVZHM010000003.1:0-37294 GCA_052273845.1 Candidatus Fimenecus sp.
GGGAAGCGCGGCGCAACACTGCGCACAGCCGCACGCAAGATATCGGGATTGACCGGCTCTTTGAACACGGCACTTTGGCGGTATACAAGTCCGCCGAGCGCCGGGTACATATTGGAAACGGAATCAATTTTGTAGCGCACGGACATGGTATACCCCCCTATGATTTGATTTTAAAAATCCGTGTTTAGTCTTTTAATGCTTTCACGGCTTCAAATTCGTCTGTCACAGTTTTGTCGGGGGCTTTTGTCAAAAGCGAAACCACAACAATCGCAATGCCGGAGAGTAAGAATGCCGGAAGCAATTCGTAAATATCAAAAATGCCGCCGAGTTTGGCAATGGCATATTTCCAAACGAATACCATCACGCCGCCGGTGACCATACCGGCAATCGCACCCGCTTTGTTGGTGCGTTTCCAGAACAGCGAGAACAGCACCAACGGCCCGAATGCCGCACCGAAGCCTGCCCACGCAAACGATACCACGCGGAAAATCGAACTGTTTTCATCAAGTGCAATTATCACGCCGATGACGGAAATGATGATGACCGAAGCGCGTGCAATGCGCATTTGCTTTTTCGCGGAAAGATTGACTTTGAAGAACGAAATGAAAATATCCTGCGAAGCCGAAGAAGATGCCGCCAAAAGTTGCGAGTCTGCGGTGGACATCGTTGCGGCGAGAATTCCCGAAAGGATAACACCCGCGACCAATGCGGGGAAGATGCCGTATGTACTTAACAGTTTGGAAATTTCAATGATGATGCGTTCGCCGTCAAAGCCGTCTGCAAGGACATTGGCTTTGATTAAGCCGACGCCTACCGTGCCGATGAAAATGGCAACCGCCATGGAGATGACCACCCAAACCGATGCGATTCTGCGCGAGGTTTTGAGTTTTTTGGAGTCCTCGATCGCCATAAATCTTAACAGGATATGCGGCATACCGAAATAGCCGAGCCCCCAAGCAAGGGTAGAAACAATCGTGATGCCGCCGTATGGCTTCACACCGCCCGCGCCGTCACCGGTAGAGGTAAGGCTGAAATAGTCGGGCAGTTGCCCCGCGTTTGCAATCACGGCGTCCAAGCCGCCCGCTTTGGAAACACCGAAAATAACCACAACGAACAACGCAACGGTCATAACGATAGATTGGATAAGGTCGGTGGTGGATGCTGCGGAGAATCCGCCGAGCGTGGTATACAAAACAATAACCACTGCGCTCAAAATCATGGCGATTTGATAATCCACGCCAAACAGCGAGGAGAACAGTTTGCCGCAGGCAGAAAAGCCCGAAGCGGTATACGGCACGAAGAACACAATGATAATCAACGCCGCGATAAGGCTCAATACCCGTGCGTTATCGTGAAAGCGTTTGGAAAAGAATTCGGGAATGGTCACGGCGTTGATATTTTGTGAGTAAAGACGAATCCGCTTTGCTACAATCAGCCAGTTGATGTAGGTGCCCACGGCAAGGCCGATTGCCGTCCACGAAGCCTCTGCAATGCCGTACACAACGGCAAGGCCGGGCAGACCCATTAAAAGATAAGAACTCATATCCGATGCTTCGGCACTCATCGCCGTTACAAGCGGCCCTAATTTTCTGCCCCCGAGGTAAAAGTCATCGGTGCTTTTGTTCTTTTTGGAATACATTGCCCCGATTGCCACCATCGCCGCGAGATATACCGCAATGGCGATGATGATACAGATTTGCGCTGTTGTCATAAAACTCCTCCTAAAACTGAGGTGTAAATACTACCCCGCTTTATAAAAATACTTACATAGTATACTAAAAAAAGGGGTGTTTGTAAAGTATTCCCTTTGACAACGCGCACGCGCTCCCGTCGGCGGGGAGGGGCGCGGAAAAGCAAAGCCTGCGCCTTTCCTGTATAGAAAGACGCAGGCGTGCCGCAGATTGTCTGCATATTTTATGTATTTTTGAGAATTTTGCCGACAGCGAACGGTTCAGGCGGATTCCGCCGCGATTTGTCCGTCCGAAATGGTGATAATCCGTTCGCTTCTAGCGGCGACGGCTTCGTCGTGCGTGATGATAATCACGGTTTTGCCGTTTTTGTGCAGGGATTCAAAAATATCCAAAATATCTGCGGAGTTTTTGGTATCCAAAGCGCCGGTCGGTTCGTCCGCCAAAATGTATTTTGGGTTGTTCACAATGGCGCGTGCAATGGCGACGCGCTGTTTTTGCCCGCCGGAAAGTTCGTTGGAAAGTTTGTCTTTATAGGCTTCCAGTCCGACTGCTTTCAAGGCTTCGGCGCAAAGTTTTTTGCGCGCTTTGGGCTTTACATTGGCAAAAATCAGCGGAATTTCCACATTTTCATAAACCGTATAATCGGGAATCAGCGCAAAATCCTGCAAAACGATGCCGATGTTTTTGTTGCGCATTTCAGCAAGTTCGGCGTCTTTTGCGCGGCGGATGTCCGTGCCGTCAATCACCAAGGCGCCGCTTTCAAAACGGTCGATACAGCCGATTAAATGCATCAGGGTGGATTTCCCCGCGCCGGATTTCCCCCAAATGACCACAAATTCGTTGTCTGCAATCGTCAGGGAGACATTTTTTAAGGCGGTGCAGGCGTGGCTTTTATTTTTGTTATAGGTTTTGGTTACATTGCGGATTTCAATCATAAACCTCATCCTTTTTCTTGTAGTACAACAGCACAATTTCTTTGACAATACAAATCGTCGCGATACCGTCGGCGGCGCATACCACCCCGATAGCAACGGGAAGATGCAGCGCGTCGAAATCCATTACTTCTCGTTCGGCCGCCCAGCCGACGGTATTGGTGGACAGCGCGGCGTCGAAGTACCCGTATTCACCGAGAAGCTCTTCTATATTTTCGGGCAGTTGACTGTCAAATAACGCATAATACCGGATATATGCCCCGCGTTCGCAGGCGGGCTGGTAGTCGAATGCATCCGTATATGCCGTAAGGTCGGGCAAGAATACCTGAATCAATCCGTCGAGTTGTGTAAAATATGTTAAATCACTGACCGCGGTTTGGTCGGTTGCGGGCAAATACACGTCCTTTTCGGCAATGCCGCAGACGACGGCGTCCGCATAAAGCGGTTTGGCGTACGGAAAGGCTTTGTTGTTGCCGTTGGTTGTGTTCAGTTCCAGCCGTATTTTGTCGCCCAACTGAAAATATTCGTTTTCGGTGACCACCACCGGCACTTCTTCGCCGAGTGTATACGGCCGGAATGCAAACATTTCGCCCTCTTTGAGTTTGATAAGCCCCAAACGATCAAGCCCTTCGTTATAGGTATAGGGAAAAAAGCCGATTCTGCCGTCTACCGACCCTCTGTTATAGATGTAGGTGGAAAAATCCTGACCGAAATAAATGATTGAAATCAGTTCTCTGTCCGGGAATTTGTAAAGTCCCAAAAATTCCTCATACTCGGAAAGGCATTCGGTTAATGCGCGCGCCGCGTCTCCTTTCGGCAGATGCACACAGCGAAGATGGACTCCCGCCGCGGGACTTCTGACAATAGCGTCTGTCGCCTGCTTGTTTTGCCGTATTTGTCTAAAAAGCGGCGAAATTCCGAGGAAAGAACATCCGATTAGCAGCGCCCAAAGTATCAGAAGCACAGCGGTTTTAAATTTTCTTTTCTGTTTCATATTGCATTGTGCGATACCGCAAGCTGCGCAAAAAAACCGCAGAAAAGGGATTCCTTACGCGCGGTATCTCTCCTTTGCTGTATTTTGATGCCGTTATTGTATTTTATTGTGTATTTCTTTCGGGGAAAAGCGTTTGAGCACAACGGCAGGCACGAACAGAGAAATCAGCAGATACACCGAGAATACACCGACCATCCAAAGGCAGCTCATTGCAGAAAATTCCATTAAAGAGAAAATGGGAATTTGTACTTTCGTACAAATCAGCGCAAGCAGCACCGAAAGCGCCAGCGCCCATAAAACCATAATGCCCAAGTAAGAAACGATGATTTTATAACAATCCTTTTTTGTGCTGCCGCAAATAAAATAGACGGAAAATGTTTTCATATATGCCGTCATTTGGATTGCCGAAATGCTGATAAGCCCCGTGACGGAAATCACCAGCAAAAAAAGCAGCATCGGCAGATTATCGCGTAGCAGCGAACGCACCCATTCCGCGTCGTTCTCGGCAATGCTTTCGCTTGTCGCCACCAAGCCCTTTTCGGAAAGTTCGTTGAGATTGCGCTCGTAAGCCTCAGATGTAATGGACTCTTGAAATACGATAAACTCATTTTTCGGTGCGTTTGCAAAAATATTCTCAATGTTTGCAATATCCTGCGCGTTCAGCAAAACGGACGGTATGCCGACTTTGTCGGCGTTTGTGTCCTCCATCAAAGAAAGTGAAAAAAGCAACTGTCCGTTGCTCTGGGCGTTTGGGATATAGGGCGGGTTTTTCAGCGTGCCGATAATCCGAACCGTAACGGTGACGCGTGCTCCCGCGGCATTTTCGGCGGTCAGCCGCACAAGGTCGCCGGTTTTAAATTGGCTGTTGGCGTTGGCAACGGCGTCTATCACATCGCCGTGTTTTGTGGTCTCGCCGAACCATTCGCCGTTTTGCAGCGCAAGCGGCAGGGCGTCCAGCAAAGATTTGTTATACGCATAAATATATGTTATCTGCAAAGGGTCGTCGTTCACGACGGCGTCGGTCAAAAAGATGCGGGTCCGGAATTCCACATCGGTTAAAGACAATTCCTGCGCCTGCGTATCCGCCTGCTCTGACGCGGCGCCCGCCGCCATTGCCGCTTCGGGGTCGGTTAAATACAGCATTCGGTTCAGAAAGTCATCCATACACATATAATACACAAACTTCCTTTGCGTGAGGGGGCGAAGCGCGTCGGCGGCTTGCCTGTCGATGGACAGCAGCGAGGTCAGGTTGATGCCGACCAGCACCAAAGCGACAATTTGCAGAATGACCACAAAATTCAATTTGAAATTTTGAATAAACATCAAATAACCGAGTTTGATATATTTCAAAACAGCACCTCCGTTATTCGTTTTCGGAATACAACAGCCGAACGGTGGTCTGCCGTGTATATTTTATCAGTTTCGGCACAAAAATCAGCAGGATACCCGCCAAATATACCGCCATCGGAAGCAGCCATTCGACTCCGCCCAACTCCGTAAAGCCTGCGGCGGCGGTTTCTTCCCGAATCAGCAGATTTTTCAAAAATCCGAACCAAATTGCCGCGGCAATGCCCGAATGAAAAAAGAAATAGATAAGGACTTCCGCAAGCAAAATCCAAAACGCCCGTACGGTTTTGCAGCCGCAAATGCTGAATATCGCAAATTTGTTTTTTCGCTTCATCAGAATGTATTGATACAAAAACGAAATATTCAAAATCACCAGCAGCAGAACGAAAAGCAAAACCGAAAGCTGTGCGTCAAAACCGTATTCGTCCGTGTAATTGCGCGGCTGCGGGGGGAAGACCGCCGCGTTTTCAAAGGTTTCACCCAAAAGCGCCGCAAATGCCTCGGCTTCATATTTCGTCGGCAGTTTTGCCGTCTGCACCTGTAATTTGTAAATCGTATCCGATTGCTCCAGCGCATCGTACCCCAGTTGATAAACGATTTTTGAAGTACCGTCCGACAGCGTCAGCCCCGAAACGGTAAACGGACGGTTTAAAACCGTAACGGTATCGCCGACGGCAATGTTGTGTGCTTTTGCATATGAGGCGTCCAATAAAATGTCGTTTGGATTTTGCAGCGGCCTGCCCATATCCACCTCGTCGGCATTGTAGCGGTACACGGCAATCAAGCGTTCCTCTTTATCTGCAAACACCTTGAGGTTGGCGACCGGATATTCCGTCTGCACCGCAATGTCCTGTATTTTCTGCGCAACGGTTTCAAACGGTGTGCCGTCCGCATATTCGATTTCAAATACCGAGGTTGTGCCGCGGTATTTTTCAAGGTCCACGCGCCGCGCGCGCATACTGCTGTATAAATACACCGCCGTCAGCATCGAGGTGATTTGCAGCAGACTGAAAAGAATAAAAATCAGCGGATGACTTTTTAAAAAAGACGCTATGGTTTTTAAAACCATAGTATTCCTCGCTTGCCGCAGGGGCACGGCGAAATTGTGTGTTGTTCACCGCGCCCTTGCGGCTGATTGAACCTGTTTGCAGGTTATTGATATACACGACCGTGATGCCCGTTGCAGCCGGGCACAGTATCGGCCTCTGCCTGATGCAAAGAGTTTAATTGGAATCACCGCCTATCCTTTTTATATTCAGGCGATTAAACCACAAAATACCCCGCAGTTTCACGCCGTTCGGAAACTGCAGGGTATTTAAATTTGTTATGTTGCTGTGGAATGCCGCAAATTCCCCATAGCCTCCAAAAAAACTCTCTCAGTGAATAAAGTATAGCATGTGTGAGAAATTAGTACAATCCGCATTTTTCATAAAAGTTTTTTTGTCAATTTGTGCAATCGGTACAGCGGATTACGCAAACAAATACACTCTTGCTTCATACGGGCGCAAGGCGCAAATATGCGGTTTTGCGGGGGCGTCTTTATAATTGGAAAGCAGAAGTTTGCCTTTTGTAAGGTCGAACCATGCGGGGGCGCGGAATGTTTTGGTTTCGTCCGCAAACGAGCAGACAATCAGCGCCTTTTCGCCCTCATAGGTGCGCTCATACACATAAAAATCGTTGCTTTTGGGGCAGAGTTCTTTGTATTCGCCGTAAATGAAAATTTTGTTTTCCTTGCGGACTTTCAACAACTTGCGGTAGTAGTTGAGAATGGAATCCTTGTCTTTTTCCTGCTGTTTGACGTTGATTTCCTTGTAATTCGGATTGACCGAGAACCACGGTTCCACGCTTGAAAAGCCCGCGTATTTTGTCCGATCCCATTGCACGGGGGTGCGTGCGTTTTCGCGGCTTGTGCGGTTGGCGATTTTTAAATAGGTCGCGTCCGAAAAACCGAGCTTCTTAAACAACTTTTCATTGTTAAAGGTCACAACATCTTTGAACTCGTTTACGCTGTCCAAATGATTGTTGAGCATGCCGATTTCCTGCCCTTGGTAGATAAACGGCGTGCCGCATTGCATATAGCACATGGTTGCAAGCATTTTGCCGCTTTCTTTCCAAAACTTTTCGCTGCCGTAACGGCTGATGATGCGCGGGTGGTCATGGTTCTCAATGTAGAGCGCGTTCCAAGACCTGCCGTTTAAGTCATATTGCCAACTGCTGAATGCTTTTTTCATCTTTTTGAGGCTGAACGGCGTGTAAACCGTATCGGTCATAAAGCAGTCCGCCTGCATATGGTCAAAGGCAATCATCATATCGAGCACTTTGTCATCGCCGGCGGTATATTTCAACGCGTCTTTGGAGTTTGTCATCGGCGATTCACCGACCATCAGGCAGTCATAGTCTTTCATAATATCCTTGCGGAATTCCGTCAGGTATTCAAAGCAGTGCGGCCCTTTGTTGTAATGCTCCACACCCGTGGCAATCGGCAACGGGAATCCGTTCGGCAACCCTTCGCGTTTGGAAATAAAGGTGATGACATCCTCACGGAAGCCGTCTACGCCCATATCCAACCAAAAACGCATAATGCTTTTGACTTCCTCGCGCACTTTGGGGTTATCCATATTTAAGTCGGGTTGCCCTTTGGCGAAAACGTGCAAATAATATTCGTCTAAATCTTTGTTGTATTCCCACGCGCCGCCCTCAAAGGTCGAAAGCCAGTTGTTCGGCGGCTTTTTGCCGTCTTTTCCTTTGCCTTTGCGCCAGAAATAATAATCGTGGTAGGGGTTATCCTTGCCCTTCAAACTCTCTTGGAACCATTTATGCTCGGTGGAAGTGTGGTTGACCACCAAATCCATCAAAACTTTCATGCCGCGTTCATGCGCGCCGTCCAACACTTTTTTGAACAGTTCCAAATCGCCGTAATCGGGGGAGATGTCTTTGTAATCGGCAATGTCATAGCCGTAATCGCAGTTGGGCGAGGGGTACAGCGGCGAAAACCAAATCGCGTCTGCGCCGAGACTTTTGATGTAGTCGAGCTTTTCAAGCACGCCGTACAGGTCGCCGATGCCATCGCCGTTACCGTCTTTAAATGAGCGCGGCCAAATTTGATAAATAACCGCTTTTTTATACCATTCGTTTTTCAAAATAACACGCCCCTAACATAATAATTTACTTTAAAAGCAGTATAGCATATCAAGAAAACAAATACAATGTTCGTTTTGAATGAATAAACGCCTGAAATTTTGTGAAAAAATAAACGAATTTATTTGAAAAACAGAGCGGAGTTTTGGCGAAATACCATTTGTCTTTTTTTTTAATCGTGCTATAATAAGGGAAAATAGCGAACGGGATTCGGATTTTCGGGAGGTCGATTGCATGGAAAACGCATTGCGTATGATTGTAGAAGCGGATAGTACCGCGCGGGCGAGCGTGGAAGCGGCAAAACAGCGCCGTGAAAATTTGACCGCCGAACTTGCAGAAAACAAAACGCAAATCGCCGCACAGTATCAAGAGAATGCCGAAAAAGCGATTGAAAAAGTGCGTAGCCACGCGCAAGCCAAGTTGGAAACCGCCGCCGAGGATTTGGAACGGCAAACCGCAGAAAAAGCGGCGCGTATGCAGGCGATTTACGATGAAAACGCCGACCGTTGGGTGCAGGAAATCGTTAAGCGGGTTACGGAATAATTTGCAAAACGAAAAACTTGCGAAAGGAGTACCGCCGTATGGGAAAAGCCATATCCAAATTATCCGCAAACGCGATTAGTGCGAAAGCGCACGCAATGTACGCCGATATGCTTTCTGCGGCGGATTACGAAGCGCTCGCAAATTGCCGCACCGTCAACGAAGCGGCAGGGTATTTGAAAGCGCACACCGCTTACGGCTCGGCATTTTCGTCTTTGGCGAATGTCCGTTTTCACCGCGCGCGGTTGGAAGCCACGGTCAACAAATATATGCAGTCGCGCATTGCTTCTCTTTGCACTTATGAACAGGCGCTCGGGCAGCCGTTGCACAAACTTTTACTGTTGCGCGCCGATATTGAATGTATCTTGCTGTGCGCCGATTATTTGGATTCGGACAGCGTGGGGGAATACGCCGTGTATCTGCCCGCGTTTTTCAGAGAGAATGCCGAGGTCGATGTCACGGTGTTGGAACGCGCCCGTTGCCCCGAGGATTTGTTTTCGGGACTTCGCGGCACGCGCTATGAACCGTTGGTGGAAAAAATGGCAAACGGCGGGAATGCGTTCAGCGTGCCGATTTTGGAAAATATTTTGTATGATTATTTGTATGTGCAGGCGCTGAAAATCATTTCCGAAAACTTCTCGGGAAAAGAGAAAAACGATTTGTTGGATTTCTTTCGGATGCGCGCCGATATGAAAACGGTGGAAAGCATTTATCGGCAAAAACGGTATTTCCACACGGAACTGTTGCCGCAGGACGGCAGCTTTTTCCATACGCGGGTTACCTCGTTTACGCATGCGGAATTGGAAGAAATGCTGCACGCGCCGAATGCCGAAGCGGTGCTGGATACCGTCCGAAAAACCCGTTACGGCAAGTATTTGCCTGACGATGACGGCGTGATTGAACGCAAAACGCAAATGTTGCAGTTGTGTTTTAACGAAAAAAATATGCGATATTCCACCTGCCCGCAGGTTGTGATGTTCAGTTTTATCGGGATATTGGAAAACGAAGCGCAGAATGTCAAGCATATTATTGAGGGCATTCGCTATGGGCTTTCCCCCGAAGAAATTTCAAACTATTTGATTCAAACAAAACCTTGCTGATGAGAAAGGAGAGGATAGACGATGGCTGTTGAAAAAATGAAGCTGATAAAACTCAGCGGCAGTTTAGAGCAGCTTTCTTTCTTGAGCGAGAAAATTTGCGATTGTGCCTGCTTTCAGCCGGACGCCGCGTCGAAATACATTTCGGCGTCGATGGGCTTCGTCCCGTTTGTGGAGGAAAATCCGTATGCAAACGCGCTTGCACAATTGCACGAAATTGCAAAATCCGCCGGGTTTACCCTGTCGCTTTGCGAAGAGAACGAAAACGAGCATCTGTTTGATGAAGCAGACCGCGCGTATTTGGACACCGTAAAACACAAGGTGACGGATTTATATGCAACGCAAAGCGCGCTGTTGGAACAAAAAGCGGCGTGCGAAACGGGCATTGAAAAGTACAAGCACTTTCAGGGTATGGAGGTGGACTTGGACGCACTTTTGCAATGCGAATTTGTCAAAGTGCGGTTTGGGCATCTGCCGAAAGAAAGCTACCAAAAACTCCAAACGGTGTTTACCGATAACCCGTATGTTTTGTTCTACCCCTGTTCGGAGGATAAAACCGATTATTGGGGCGTGTATTTCGCGCCTGCCGACCGGGTAAATGAAATCGACGGCATTTTCGCATTTTTGCTGTTTGAGCCGTTTGAAGTACCGGGCGCCGCCGGCACGGTGGACGAGGTTATGGCGGAGTTTCACCACAGCATCGACATCATCGGTACGCAGTTGGAAAATACAACCGCACAGTTGCACGCGCTTTGGGTTTCGGAAAAAGACCGTTGCAACCGTATTTATACCGATTTGGTGCGGCAAAATGCCGTGTATGACCTGCGCAGTTACGCGTTGCACAACGACAAATACTTTATGTTGGTCGGTTATGTGCCCGCTTCCGAAGAATCCCGTTTCCGTAAGGCTGTCGAAGCGGTCGGCGATGTGAAACTCGAATCGGAAAATCCGCCGTCGGATGGTAAAGCGCAAGTTCCCGTCAAAATGAAACCTGTTTTCAAACCGCTGAAATTTTTGGTGGAGCCGTATAAATATTATGTGGATATGTACGGTACGCCCGCCTATTCCGATATTGACATTACGCCGTTTGTGGCAATTACCTATACAATTTTGTTTGGTATGATGTTCGGCGACCTCGGGCAGGGCGCAGTGCTCTCGCTTGCCGGATTTTTGATGTGGAAACTGAAAAAAATGGAACTCGGCAAGATTCTCATTCCTTGCGGCATAGCATCCATGTGCTTCGGCTTTTTGTTCGGCAGTGTATTCGGGTATGAGGAAATGCTCGACCCCGTTTACCATGCACTCGGTTGGGGCGGCAAGCCGATTTCGGTGATGGACAGCATCAATACCGTTTTGCTTGCGGCAATCGCCATCGGCGTCGGGCTGATGGTCGTCGCCATGCTGATGAACATTTACGCGTGCTTAAAACGCAAAAAATTCGGTGAGGCGCTGTTCAGCCAAAACGGCGTAGTCGGACTTTTAATGTACCTTGCGGGGTGTAATCTCGCTTCGGGCTTTATGGGCGGGCCGAAACCTTTGCCGAATTCGGTTGCGGGCATCATTTTGGGTGTCGCGGCGGTATTGTTGATGTTTAAGGAAATCCCCATCGGCATCATCGATAAACACCCCGACTGGAAACCGGACAACATGATGGACTTTGTTTTGCAAAATTTATTTGAACTGCTCGAATATGTGCTGTCTTATCTTTCCAACACCGTTTCGTTCCTGCGCGTCGGCGCGTTCGTATTGGTGCATGCGGGTATGATGATGGTGGTATTCTCGCTCGCGGGCGAAAGCGAAAACCTGTTCGTCATCATTCTCGGCAACATTTTGGTCATTGCACTCGAAGGACTTCTGACGGGTATTCAGGCGCTTCGTTTGGAATATTACGAAATGTTCAGCCGCTTCTTTGAGGGCGGCGGCAAAGCGTTTGTGCCGGCAACCCTGCGGGAAAAAGAATCGCAATCCTAAAAATTTGAAAATATACTTTTGGAGGAAACTGTTATGACTACCGTATTTTATCTTTTGCTGATTTTGGCGCCGTTTGCGTTGCTCTTCACCGCGTTTTCCGTGGTGAAAAAGAAAAGCGAGGGCAGACCGCTTAAAAAAGCGTTCTCCGTCAACATTGCTACTTTTGCCGTACTCACAGTATTGATGAGCGTGCTTTGCATCAACGCTTTTGCGGCAAATGATACAGACACCGCGGCAGAAGCCGCAACACAGACCGAGGAAACCGCAGAAGCGCCCGCTTCGGACAATTCCAAAGGCTTGGGCCTTTTGGCGGCAGGCTTGGTTACAGGTCTTGCGGGTATCGGCGGCGGTATCGCCGTTGCCGCAGGCGCACCGGCGGCCATTTCCGCAACCGCGGAAAATCCGAAATCTTTCGGTAAATCCATCATTTTCGTGGCACTCGGCGAATCCATTGCACTTTACGGCGTGGTTATTTCCATTTTGATTCTCAATAAGGTCTGATTGTATGAAATTCTTTCTCATCAGCGACAATGTCGACTCGTTAATCGGTATGCGCTTAAGCGGCGTGGAAGGGGTGCGCGTAGATACCGCGCAGGAAGCCGAAAACGCCTTCGATACCGCGTGCCGAGACGAACAAATCGGCATTTTGCTCTTAACACCCGGTGCGGCGGCACTTTGCCCCGACCGTGTGGAAAAAGCGAAACAGTACAACCGCCCGCTTTTGGTGGTTCTGCCCGATGAAAACGGCAACGGGGCGGCAGGCGAAGGCATCACGCAATATATTCGTGAAGCCATCGGCGTAAAAATTTAACTTGAGAGGTATCTTCAAATGGAAGTCACCGCAAAAAAAACAGAAGCGTTTTTGTCGGCAATCCATACCCTTGCGGCAGAGGAATGTAAACGCATTGACGAAGAAACCGAGTCCATACGGGAACAGCGGTTGAAAACAATGCAGTCCGAAGCAAAAAAACGCTATCAAACCGAAATGGAATATGAAATTGCGCGCATCCGCGCCGATGCAAACCGCGAAATTTCGCAAAAGGGCGAGGAATCTCGCCGCACGCTTTCCGATTTGCGTACTTCGCTTTGCGAACAGGTCTTTTCGCGTGCGCGCGCGCAAATTGAAGCGTATACGAAAACCGACGCTTACAGGGAGTTCTTGCTCCGAAGCGCGCAAAAAATCGGCGAAATGTTCCGCGGCGGCGAAGTTACGCTGTTTATTTCGCAAGCGGACAGCGACAAAGCCGATGCAATCTGCAAATCGTTCGGGGAAGCATGTACCGTTACGGTTTCGTCGGACATTCTGCTCGGCGGCATACGCGCGGCTGACCGCAAAAGCCACCAACTTGCCGACAATACTTTGGACACCGCGCTCACAGAACAAAAAGCGTGGTTTTTGGAAATTTCCGGACTTTCCGTTGAGGAGTGATTGTTTTGTCTGAAAATCAAATCTACGGCATCAACGGGCCTGTTGTCACCATCAAAGGGGAAACAGACCTTGGTATGCTTGAAACCGTTTTCGTCGGCAAAAATCGCTTGATCGGCGAAGTCATCGGCTTAAAAAAGGATTGCACCACCATACAGGTGTATGAGGAAACCGCAGGGCTTACGGTCGGCGAGCCGATTTATTCCACAGGCGCGCCTATGCAGGTCACGTTAGGACCGGGGTTGCTCGGCAATATTTTTGACGGCATTCAGCGTCCGCTTCCCGCGATTGAGCAGAAATACGGCGCGTTTATCGGGCGCGGCGCACAGTTTGCGGCATTAGATCCCGAAAAGAAATACGATGTCACCCTGCAAACAGAAGTCGGGGCACGCGTATCGGGCGGCGATGTGTTTGCCACTTGCCCCGAAACTTCGAGTATTCTCCATAAAGCCATGGTGCCGCCGAAACTCAGCGGTGAAATCGTGGAAGTCAAACCGAACGGGCAATATACCGTGGAAGAACCGATTGCGGTGCTTAAAACCGATGCGGGCAAAACGGTAGAATTGACCCTTGCGCAAAAATGGCCTATCCGTACACCCCGTCCGACCAAAAAACGCCTGCCGGCAGACAAACCGCTTGTCACCGGGCAGCGTATTATTGACACTGTGTTCCCGATTGCAAAAGGCGGCGCGGCGGCAATCCCCGGCGGGTTTGGTACAGGCAAAACGATGACACAGCACCAACTTGCCAAGTGGTGCGATGCGGATATTATTATTTATGTCGGTTGCGGCGAACGCGGCAACGAAATGACGCAGGTTTTGGAAGAGTTTTCGGAACTTGTTGACCCGCGCACGGGCAAACCCCTTTTGGAGCGCACGGTGCTTATCGCCAACACCTCCAATATGCCTGTGGCGGCGCGTGAAGCATCTATTTACACAGGGATTACCTTAGCCGAATACTACCGCGATATGGGTTACCATACCGCGCTGATGGCGGACTCTACCTCCCGTTGGGCGGAGGCGTTGCGTGAAATTTCGGGGCGGTTGGAAGAAATGCCCGCCGACGAGGGGTTCCCCGCGTATTTGCCCTCGCGTTTGTCCGAATTTTACGAGCGTTCGGGTTATGTGGAAAACTTAAACGGCACGCAAGGGTCGGTAACCTTAATCGGCGCGGTTTCGCCGCAGGGGTCCGATTTCTCCGAGCCGGTTACGCAAAATACGAAGCGGTTTACCCGTTGTTTCTGGGCGCTGGATAAATCCCTTGCCTATGCGCGCCATTACCCCGCAATCAACTGGAATCTTTCATACAGCGAATATTTGGGTGACCTCGGAAATTGGTATCGGGACAATGTTTCCCCGCGTTTTATGAAATACCGCGAGGAACTTTGCACCCTGCTTGCCGAGGAAAATTCCTTGATGGAAATCGTCAAACTCATCGGTGCAGATGTATTGCCCGATGACCAAAAGCTGATTATCGAAATCGCACGCGTCATTCGCGTCGGCTTTTTACAGCAAAACGCCTTCCATAAGGACGATACATTTGTACCGCTTGAAAAGCAATATAAAATGATGTATGTCATTTTGCATTTGTATCATCGCGCACGGGAGGTTGTGGCGCGGCAAATCCCGATTTCCAAACTGCTCGCCACAGGGCTGTTTGAAAAGCTGATTAAAATGAAATACGATGTTCCGAACGACAATTTGGCCGTTCTGGACGATTATGTAAAAGAAATTGATACCGTGCTTGACGGCATTTTACGATAAGGAGGCAAGGCGAAATGTTGCTGAAACATTTAAAATTGGACAGTGTCAACGGTTCGCTTGCCACGCTTCGCGGCGTGCAGGATGCCGCCGCCGAAGAAATCGTACAAATGCAGTTGGAGGACGGCTCTGCACGCACGGGGCGCGTTGTGAAAATCGACGGTGACGAAGTGGCGGTGCAGGTGTTCGAGGGCACGCGCGGTATGTCGATGTCCAACACCGAAACCGTGTTTACGGGCAAGCCGATGGAAATTGCGCTTTCACCCGAAATTTTGGGGCGCGTATTTGACGGACTTTGCCGACCGATTGACGGCTTGGGCGATGTGTACCCGGTGGAAAAACGCGATGTGAACGGTTCACCGATTAACCCGGTTTCGCGCGAATATCCGCGCAACTTCATTCAAACGGGCATTTCTTCCATTGACGCGCTTGCCACCTTGATTCGCGGGCAAAAACTGCCGATATTCTCGGGTTCGGGTATGCAACACAACGAACTTGCCGTGCAAATTGTGCGGCAGTCCTCTCTTGCGGACGGCGACGATTTCGCAGTGGTGTTTGCGGCAATGGGCGTGAAAAACGATGTGGCACAGTATTTCCGCACTTCGTTTGAAGAAGCAAATGTTATGAACCGCGTGGTTATGCTTTTGAACCTTGCCAATGACCCGATTGTGGAACGCATTATGACACCGAAATGCGCTTTGACCATCGCCGAGTATTTGGCGTTCACTTTGCACAAGCACATTTTGGTAATTTTAACCGATATGACCTCTTATGCCGAGGCGCTGCGTGAATTTTCCGGTTCCAAAGGCGAAATTCCCGGCAGAAAAGGATTCCCCGGCTATTTGTATTCGGATTTGGCATCGCTTTACGAGCGCGCGGGTATGATTAAAGGCGTGGAAGGGTCCGTAACGCAAATCCCGATTTTGACCATGCCCAACGATGATATTACCCACCCGATTCCCGACCTTACGGGGTACATTACCGAGGGGCAAATCGTATTGAGCCGCGACCTCGGCGCGAAAGGCATTTATCCGCCTGTGGATGTGTTGCCGTCGCTGTCGCGTTTGATGAAAGACGGCATCGGCGCGGGCTTCACGCGTGATGACCATTCCGTGCTTGCCAACCAGTTGCTTGCAACCTATTCCAAGGTGCAGGATGCAAAAGCGCTTGCGTCTGTTATCGGTGAGGACGAACTCTCCGAAGAAGATAAACTTTTGATGGCGTTTGGGCGCGAATTTGAAGCGAAATTCTTGAATCAGAGTTTCACCGAAAACCGTTCTATTGCGCAAACGCTCGACCTCGGTTGGTCGCTTCTGTCTATGCTGCCGCGCAAAATGCTTGACCGTGTGGACGATGCGACTTTGGACGCGCATTATGTAGAAACGAAATAAACAGAGAAACCGCTTTTCGGGAGGTGAATGGGATTGGCACAAGTATTTCCGACAAAAGCCAACTTGATGGCGACGCAAAAATCGCTGGAACTTGCAAAACTCGGCTATGAACTGATGGACAGAAAACGCAATATTTTGGTGCGCGAAATGATGCAGCTTGTGGACGAGGCAAAAGATGTGGAAACCCACATCGGCAAAGCCTACAAAGAGGCATACGGGTATTTGCGCCTTGCCAACATCACCTTGGGGCTGTGCGGCAACTTTGCCCGCGCCGTGCCGGTAGACAACGGCTTGGAAATCGACTGCAAAAGCGTAATGGGTGTGGAAATCCCAACTGTCGCGCTTCCCGAAACGCCCTACCGTCCGCATTACGGATTTCGCAATACCAATTCCTATTTGGACGAGGCGTACATTCGGTTTAACGAGGCAAAACAGTTGACTGCGCGCCTTGCCGAAGTGCAGGCGTCGGTATTCCGCTTGGCGGACGCCGTTAAGAAAACGCAAAAACGCGCCAACGCACTCAACAACATTATGATTCCGCAGTTTACCGAAACGGTGAAATTCATCACCGAAGCGCTTGACGAAAAAGAACGCGAAGATTTCACGCGGTTAAAGGTCGTTAAAAGCCAAAAGGAAAAAGCAGAATAAAGAAAAACACCATAGAAAACGCCGTGCAAGAATTTGCCTTGCACGGCGTTTTTGGTTTCATTTATTATAATGTATACGTTTTTCCGTTGATGCAAATGCGGTTTCTGCCCTCTCTTTTCGCGCGGTATAAATTCTCATCTGCTTCTTTTATATGGATATGTAAAGACTCGTCCAACTGCGTTTGCACGGTCACCGCGCCGATGGATACCGTAACATATTTTTCAAAATCCGGGTTGCCGGATTTCAATCCCATTTTGGCAATCTCTTTTTGCAAATGCAACAGATTTTCCGCGGAACGCCGCATATCCTCGCCGACAAACACAATCAAAAATTCTTCTCCGCCGTAGCGGCAAACCACATCGGTTTTGCGGCGGTAATTTTCAGAAAGGCACCCTGCCACCAACTGTAAACAGCGGTCGCCCTGTTCGTGCCCGAATGTATCGTTGTAACTTTTAAAATAATCAATGTCCAAAATCGCCACAGTCAGCGGCTCACCGACGCGGGCGGTGTAGTCAAGCAAAATATCCGCGCGTTTTTGCATACCGCGCCGATTTAAAAGTTTGGTCAATTCGTCATATTCCGCCATTTTCGCCAACCGCGCCACCGCAATATGATTCGCCATATAATCGGAATATTTAATGTACGAAGCGAGAATGGAAAACACGGTCACGCCGAATACAAACAAAATCGAAACAAACGGCGCGCCCACCAAAAAAAGAGTGAGCACCTGCGCAACAAAGAATATCACAAAGTACGGTATGGAGAGCACCGGGCGGAACACGGGGAAAAGTGAAAACAGCAATGTGAAAATCAAATATTGCAAATTCGTGCCTGTATCCTGCGCTTCAATATGACTGCAAACGATGAAACACAAAGTTGTAAACGCCCAAAACAGCCGCACGGAAATTTGCTCGGTTTTTACTTTTTCACCGCCGCGCCCCAATGCGCGGTCTGCACAAAACAATACAAGAATCGTCGTCAACAGCAAAAGTGTGAATACCGCGACGAAAATGCTTTTCTGCAAAGCGTCGGTTCCGAGAAACAAATGGTATAGCATACCGCACAGCGACACGAAAACCAAAAGAAGGGAAGCGGGTATCATTTTTAAATAGTTTTGCCGTATGCGCTGTTCATCCACCTCGATGTGTATCGGGTCGGTCTTAGCGGCTTTTAATTCTGCGGAAACATTCATTTTCCGTAAGAATTTTTGCGTAAACCGCTGTAACTCCGCACGCACGTATTTCATATTCACACCTACTTTCAACTTTATTATACACGAAAACAAAACAAGAAAAAAGTGAATATTTCGTAACACCGCACACAAATTTTCATACTATGTAATGAAGTTTCAAACTTTAGTTCATTACAGGAGGCGTCTGTATGTCAGAGAACAAAGGCTGCTGTCAGCCCGAAAAACTTCCCAAAATCCGCGAGGCGGTTTGCATTGATACCAACCGCGTCTACGATTCCTGCGCCGACAAGGACTGTCTTGCCGACCTGCGCGTGTATTTCCCGCCGCAATGTCAAGAGATTATTGAGCACGCCACCAATGTGCGTTGCCGCGGCACGGAAATACTGAATGTATTTATGGATGTGGAAAAAGTCCCGTTTAACCGCGGATGTTATTCGGTAGACATTACATTTTTCTTCAAGGTAACGGTGGAAGCGTTTACGGCGACACCCGGTGCGCCCGTTACGCTTTGCGGTTTCTCGACCTTCTCGAAGAAGTGCATTTTGTACGGCAGTGACGGCAATGTGCGCGTGTACTCGTCGGAATACCGTGCCGACGGGGACGACAATCAACTTATTCCGACCAACACCAATCCGCGTGCCAAAATTCAGGTTGCCGACCCCATTTGCCTGGATGCCAAACTTTGCCGTCCGTGCGACTGCTGCAACAGTTTGTCCGAAAGTTGTATGCCCATTCCGCGCTGTGTGCGCCGCGCGTTTACCGAGGATTTCCCCGAGGATATCGACATTGCCCCGCGCGAAGGGAAAGTCGTGGCGGTCACCATCGGCATTTTCACGATTATTCAGTTGGAGCGCGATGTGCAAATGCTTATTCCTGCATACGATTTCTGTATTCCGCAGAAAGAGTGCAGTTGCGATACCGACGACCCGTGCGAAACCTTCCGCAAAATTCAGTTCCCTGTGGATGCGTTTTTTCCGCCGCATGACCAAAACAGCGGTTGTTGCACAACGGCGGCGCCGTTCTGCCCTTGCGCAGAAGACAACGCGCATTAAGTCCGAAAAAATCGGCGTGCTTCCGAAAGAAGCACGCCGATTTTTGGTATATGCTTGCAAAGGTTATATTTATTTGTTGTAAGCGACATTTTCGTCTACGGCGATTTCGCCGTTTTCTTTTTCAAATGCCTGTACGCAGGTTTGTGCCAAAAATTCAAGTTGTGCGTTCAAAGAACGCTTATTTTGCTTTGCCACAAAGGCGATTTTATAAAGTAATTCAGGTTCAAACCGTATACCGGTTTGGATTTTGTTTGTTGCCACAATAACACCTCACTAACAGTTTGGGAGTATTATACGCAATTTCACCTTGATATTATACTAACACTATGTTATCATATTGTTGGGCGATATATATGGTAAACGAAACAGAACTCTATATTTTTTGCGAAAATACAGAATATTTACAAAGCGGTAATCAACTGTCCGAAAAAGAGATGGCAGCAAAATTGGGAATTGGGTTGCCGAGTTTGCTTTTGCTTGAAAGAGGTATTGTGTCAAACCGTTTGGGGTGCAAGGTGCTTTTTAACATACACAAGAATTTCGGCATCGCGCCAAAGGACATTTTTACACCGCTGCAATCAAAACAGAATTAGATTTGCTGTTATTCTACCGTGCCCAATATGAGCGGCTGTTTTTTCGGCGGTGTTTCGGAAAACGAAAGGCTTTCCAAAAACTGCTGTTCGCCGGCAAGGCACTGCTCGGCGGTTGCGGCATACAAGGTGGCAAGCGGTTCTCCGCGTTTTACGAAATCGCCGGTTTTCTTTAAAAGGACAATGCCTGCCGCGTAGTCGATGGTGCTTTCTTTGGTTTCGCGCCCCGCGCCCAAAAGGGATGCGCTTTCGCCGACCGTTTTTGTTTGCATATGGGCAATGTATCCGTCTTGTACCGCTTTCACGGTGTGCGTGCAAGACGCTTTTAAAAAGCAATCCGTGCTCGACAAAACCGAACTGTCGCCGCCTTGCGATGCAACCATATCACAAAGTTTTTGGAATGCCGCACCGCTTGCAAGTTGGTGTTCCGCGTCCGCATAGGCTTTGTCATACGGTACTTTCAAACTCATGGAAATGAGGTGTGCGCTCAAAATCAAACACAGTTCGCGCAAATCTTTGTCGCCCGTGCCGCGCAAAATGTGGCACGCTTCCGTTACCTCTAACGCGTTGCCGATGTGCGTACCCAAAGGCACATCCATATTGGTAATCACCGCCGCGGTGTTTCTGCCGCAACGCTTGCCGATTTCCACCATCTCTTGTGCGAGCTCTCGGGCATCCGCTTCGGTTTGCATAAACGCGCCGCTGCCGCATTTGACGTCTAACGCAATGTTCTGCGCGCCTGCCGCAAGTTTTTTGCTCATAATCGAAGAGGCAATCAGCGGAATGCTGTTGACCGTGCCGCTTGCATCGCGCAAGGCATACAGTTTTTTGTCGGCAGGGGCGAGGTTTGCGGTCTGCCCTGTGACGGCAAGTCCGATTTTTTGCACCTGTGTTTGAAACTGCGCTTCGGTGAGCGCAACCTGAAATCCGGGAATGCTTTCCAACTTATCAATCGTGCCGCCGGTGTGCCCGAGACCGCACCCGCTCATTTTGGCAATTTTCACGCCTGCCGCCGCGCAAATCGGCGCAACAATCAGCGTGGTTTTGTCGCCTACGCCGCCTGTGGAGTGTTTGTCGGCGGTGGTGTCGCCCAATGCGGACAAATCAAGCATATCTCCCGAGCGCGCCATACAGTCGGTCAAAACGGCGGTTTCTTTTGCGGACATACCGTTTAAACAAATCGCCATCAAAAGCGATGCCATTTGATAATCGGGGATTTTGCCTTCGGTAAAGCCGTTTGTGAAAAACGCGATTTCCTGTTCCGCCAGGACTTTCTTGCACCGTTTTTTGTCGATAATGTCAAGCATTCGCATAAACATTCCTCCAAAGTGGTTTTCTTCCCTCATAGTAGCGTTTTTTTGCGCGTCCGTCAAGAAAATCCGAAAAATACGGTTGAATTCCTACTATTTTTGTATTATTATAGGCGGTATGGAAATTCTATATACGAACATACAGGAAAAAAGAGGGTGAATACCATGAAAATTTCCACAAAAGGCCGCTATGCTTTGCGGTTGATGCTTGACCTTGCCATGCACGCCGACGAGGGCTTTATTTCGATTAAAACCGTGGCGACCAGACAAGGGATTTCCGAAAAGTATCTCGAGCAGATTATCAAACTTTTGTCGGCAGGGGATTTGGTGGAAAGCACCCGCGGCAAGCAGGGTGGCTATAAACTGAAAAGACCGCCCGAAACTTACACGGTCGGGGAAATCCTGCGCGTGACCGAGGGCAGTTTGGCGCCCGTTTCGTGTTTGGAAGAAGATCACCGCTGTGAAAACTGCGCGGATTGCGTCACCTATGAAATTTGGCAAAATGTGCTCGATGCAATCAACGAAGTGGTGGACTCCATCACGCTTTCGTATCTTGTGGAAAAGCAGAAAACCAAAAAATCCTGCTGTAATAAAGGGTGAATTATGCAAATATCGGAGAAAGAAGTCTTGCGTTATCTCGGCTACCGCACACGCGCGGCAGATGAACGCACCTTACAAACGATACAGGAAGTCGCAAAGGCGGCAGAGGCGGAAATACAACCGCAAAGTGTATATATGGAACTGCCGTTGCGGCTATTATCGGAAAGTGAAGTGCAAATCGGCGATACCGTGTTTCAAAGTCGGAAACTCAGCCGCCATTTGCGCGGATGCGAGCGCATTTTGGTGTTTGCCGCAACGCTCGGCACGGGGGCGGACAGGCTCTTGCGCCGCTTTTCTGCCACGAACAGCGCACATGCGGCGGTTGCGCAGGCGGTGCTTGCCGCCGCAACCGAGGACTACTGCGACGCAGTTTGCGAGAAAATCGCGGAAAAAGAAGAACAAAACGGTTGGTATTTGCGCCCGCGCTTTTCACCGGGCTACGGCGATTTGCCGCTGACGGCGCAAAGGGATTTGTTCAATCTTTGTGAAATTACCAAACGCATCGGCATAACTTTGACAGACAGTTGCCTGATGCTCCCGACCAAGTCCGTGTCGGCATTTATCGGCTTGACAAGGCAAAAAGACGGTTGCAGGGCGGGCGGTTGCGCGCTTTGCGACAAAACAGACTGTGCATATAGAGAAAATGACGGAAAGGTAGAGGGAAATGGGCTTTCGTGAACGCTTCGGCAAAGAAATGCTGTTGTTTGACGGCGCAATGGGTACGCAACTGCAAGCGCGCGGTTTGCAGGCGGGGGAATTGCCCGAAATTTGGAACCGTACCCACCCCGAAATGATTCGTGCCATTCACGAAGCATATGTAAAATCGGGTTGTGATATTTTAAAAACCAATACTTTTGGCGCGAACGCGCTGAAATTCGACGGTACATCGTACACCGTAACCGACCTTGTGCGCGCAGGGGTGGAAAATGCCCGCGCCGCGGCGGACAGTGCCGACCGTGAAGTGCTGGTTGCCCTCGATATGGGCCCGACGGGCAAACTGTTAAAGCCGTATGGGGATTTGGAATTTTGTAAAGCTTATGAACTTTACAAGGAGCAGGTGCTCGCAGGCAAAGACGGCGCGGATTTGATTTTAATCGAAACCATGGGCGACCTGTACGAAATCAAAGCGGCGGTGCTTGCCGCGAAAGAAAACAGCAATTTGCCTGTGGCGGTCACAATGATTTTTGACGCGCAGGGCAAACTGTTGACCGGTGCGGATATTGAAACCGCCGTGGTGACTTTGGAAGCACTCGGCGTGGACGCCCTCGGTTTCAACTGCGGTTTGGGCCCCAAACAGATGTTGCCCTTTGTGGAAACTGCATTGACGGTTTCAAGCACACCGATTGTTGTCAATCCCAATGCGGGGCTGCCTGTGTGTGTAGACGGTGTGACTTCTTACAATGTTACGCCCGATGAATTTGCATCGGATTTGCAAACCATTGCCGCTTTGGAAGGCGTTTGGGCGGTAGGCGGTTGCTGCGGCACAAGCCCCGCACATTTGGCGGCGGCTTCCGTTTGTAAAGCCCTCACACCAAAACCTGTAAAGGGAAAAAACTTCACAGCAGTAACCTCTTACGGCAAGACCGTGTGTTTCGATGAAAAACCCGTTTTAATCGGGGAACGCATCAATCCCACGGGCAAAAAACGGCTGAAAGCCGCGCTCATCGAAGGGGACGAAGCGTATATTCTCGCCGAAGCGGCGGCGCAGATTGATTGCGGTGCGCACGTTTTGGATGTAAATGTGGGACTTCCCGAATTGGATGAACCTGCGGTGCTTGAACGCACCGTGCAAAGTTTGCAGTCCATTACGAGTTTGCCTTTGCAAATTGATACCTCTGATACAGAGGCGATGGCGCGCGCGTTGCGTGTGTATAACGGCAAACCGCTAATCAACTCCGTCAACGGCAAAAAAGAGTCGATGGAAGCGGTTTTCCCGCTTGCCGCGGCATACGGCGGGGTTGTGGTGTGCTTAACGCTCGATGAAAACGGCATTCCCGACACGGCAGAGGGCAGAATTCAAATCGCACAGCGCATCATAAAAACCGCAGAGCAATACGGGATTGCGAAGAAAAATCTGATTATCGACACCCTCGCCCTGACCGTCAGCACGGGCGCAGAAAATGCGCAAATTACATTGGACGCCCTGCATTATATCCGCAACACATTGGGCGTGCATACGGTTTTGGGTGTGTCCAATATTTCGTTCGGATTGCCGAAGCGCGACCACATCAATTCCGCGTTTTTCACCCTTGCTATGGAAAACGGGTTGTCTGCGGGCATCATCAATCCGAAAAGCGAAGCGATGATGAACGCTTACTACGCTTTTTGCGCACTGAAAGGTATGGACAAAAACTTTGAGGCGTACATTCAAAATGCGACCGATGCTGCTAATGCGCCTGCGCTTGCGCAGACTGCCGATTTGCAGTCTGCGGTAGAAAAGGGCTTGAAAGCGGATGCCGCCGTGCGCACCAAAGAATTGCTCGAAACCACCGCCCCGCTGGAGATTATCAACGCGTACTTAATTCCCGCGCTTGACCGCGTAGGGCAGGGGTTTGAAAACGGCACGGTCTTTTTGCCGCAACTTTTGATGAGTGCTGACGCGGCAAAGGCGGCGTTTGAGGAAATCAAAGCGGTGCTGCGGGAAACCGGCACGCAAGCCGACAAAAAGGCGGCACACAAAATCGTGCTTGCCACCGTCAAAGGCGATATTCACGACATCGGCAAAAATATCGTGAAAGTCTTGCTTGAAAACTACGGGTTTGACGTGTTGGATCTCGGCAAAGATGTAGACCCACAGGTGATTTTGGAAACCGCCAAACGCGAACAGGTGCGCCTTGTTGGGTTGAGCGCTTTGATGACCACAACAGTTGCCAATATGGAAATTACGATTGACCTTTTGCATCGGGAATACCCCGAATGCAAAGTGATGGTTGGCGGCGCGGTACTGACGCAGGATTATGCTGACCGCATCGGCGCGGATTTCTACTCCAAAGATGCGATGGGTACTGTGCGATATGCTGAAAAATTTTTCTCGGCATAAGGCTATTTTGTCAATCGCATATATTGACAATATCCTACCGTTGTTGTATGATATTACCGAATTCATAGGGGAATACTATGAATAAGAAATGAAAAACGAATGGTTTAGAATAGAAAAGAGATGTTTTATATGCAGGTTTATGCAGATAACGCCGCAACCACCAAGTTGTCCGACACGGCGCTAAAAGCGATGATGCCGTATTTAACAGAAACCTACGGCAACGCTTCGAGTCTTTACAACATCGGGCAGTCGGCGCACCACGGCGTGCAGGCGGCACGCGAAACGGTCGCCAAGGTATTCCATGCCGAAACGAACGAGATTTATTTCACTTCGGGCGGCAGCGAAGCGGACAACTGGGCAATTAAAGGTGTAGCCGAGTTGATGGCGAAAAAAGGCAAAAAGCACATTATTACTTCGAGTTTTGAGCATCACGCGGTGCTTCATACCGTGCAAAAATTGGAAAAATACGGATTTGAAGTTACCTATTTGCCCGTGTATGAAAACGGCGTTGTCAAAGTGGAAGATGTCAAAAACGCTTTGCGCGACGACACCGCACTTGTCACCGTGATGTATGCGAATAACGAAATCGGCACGGTACAGCCTATCGCCGAAATCGGTGCGCTTTGCCGCGAAAAAGGCGTGCTGTTTCACACGGACGCCGTACAGGCGGCGGGGCATTTGCCCATTGATGTTAAAACTCAGAATATTGATATGTTGTCTGTCTCGGCGCACAAATTTCATGGCCCCAAGGGCATCGGCGCGCTCTATTGCCGACAGGGGATTCGTTTGCCGAATCTCATTGAAGGCGGCGGGCAGGAGCGCGGCAGACGCGCAGGAACCGAAGCGGTTTACGCCATGGCAGGTATGGCGGCGGCACTTAAAGAAGCCAATGACCGTATGGCGGAAAATACCGAGAAAGTCAAGGCTTTGCGTGACCGCTTAATCGACGGTCTTTTACAGATTGAAAGCAGCCGCTTAAACGGCGACCGCGAAAAACGCTTGCCCGGCAATGTCAACATCAGCTTTGAGGGCGTAGAAGGGGAATCGCTCCTTTTGTATCTGGATATGAAAGGCATTTCCGCTTCGTCGGGGTCTGCTTGCACATCGGGCTCCTTAGACCCCAGCCACGTGCTGTTGGCAATCGGTTTGCCGCACGAAGTGGCGCACGGCTCTTTGCGGCTGTCACTTTGCGAAAACAACACCGAAGAAGAAATTGACTATATCATTTCCTGCGTGCCCGAAATTATCGAACGGCTGCGCAGTATGTCTCCTTTGTGGGAAAGAATTCAGAAAGAAAGAGGGCTTATCTAATGGAATACAGTGCAAAAGTTATGGAGCATTTCGCAACGCCCCACAATGTCGGCAAAATTGACGATGCGGACGGCGTCGGCGAAGTCGGCAACGCCAAATGCGGCGATATTATGAAAATGTATATCAAGGTAAATGACGGCATCATTACCGATGTAAAATTCAATACCTACGGCTGTGCATCGGCAATCGCTACAAGTTCCATGGCAACGGATATGATTAAGGGAAAGCCCGTCAGCGAAGCCTTGAAACTGACCAACAAAGCGGTTGTAGAAGCACTTGACGGACTTCCGGCGGTTAAAATCCATTGCTCGGTGCTTGCCGAAGAAGCAATTAAAGCCGCGGTGAAAGATTATTACGATAAAAACGGCATCGCATATGACTCCGCGCTTTTCCAAGAGGATTGCTGCCATTACGAGCATCATCACGCGGAATAAGCAATAAAATCAACGCCCCCGCCGTTTTGCACGGTAGGGGCGTTTTGAAAATGGTTTTTTTGTTACTCTGCGGCAGTTACATCGTCCGGCAATTTCTCTTTCGGGTCGCCCGTGGTCATAGCCTGCTGTGTTTCGCCCGCGTTGCATCGTTCCGCAATCGCAAAGAACATCGTCACAATCAGCAAATACGGAATGGGGCTGAAAATACCGGGATTCACCAGCGACATCAATTCCAAACTGATGTATGCGAGAAATACCGTCATATTAAACATCGTCGGTTTGCGCCACAACAGCACCATACGGCGAATGAATTGATATACATAGGCTGCAATGCCCACAACGCCGAAACTTGCGGCGACTTGAATCGGCTCGCAATGATACCATGCAATCGAGAAATCCGCACCTGCGTATACATCGCGGTTACCCATATACCCAATGCCCGTGCCGAATACGGGGTTGTTTAAGAAATCTTCAATACCGCGTTTGTATTGGTAATACCGCACCTCTTGCTGTTCCCCAATCAAAATGCCGTTAATCGCGGACAAAAGACGGTCAAAGGTAGAACCGAAGAACGAGAAAAACTCACGCGAAAAGACCATCAGCGCAAACAAAATACACGCGCAAATCGCGATATAGGTGAGCCGACGGCGTTTGTCGTACAAAATGAACATCGCACAGCACATCGCCATTTCAATCGCGCCGAACACAAGACCGCCGCGCGAACCTGTGAGCAGTATGCAGAAGAAAAACACAAACCCAAGCATAATGGAATACGGCTTTTTGTTGCCGCGCAAAAACGCAAACGGAATACACAGCATCAAAAAGGTAGAGTAATTGTTGCGCCACTGCATAAACAGAAGGTCGTGCGTTCCCAAAACCTCATTGATGTGGATTAAGTAAAATGCAATCGTGACAAACGAGGCGAAAGTGCCCGAAAGCACCATAATCAAGGTGACTTTGTCAATTAAGGAATAGTCTTTGCGCACGGTAAGGTGCGTGTAAAACAGCACATACAAAAAGACCATACCGATGCCGAGACTCAATATGTAAAATATCGAAACGCCGCTGAAATACTCCTTTTTGGAAATGAACCCCACGCCGCCCAAAATCACAGCGGCGGAAACCGCCAACATCGGGCGCATCAGACTACCGCCGAAATCCGGTTTTTTGGGATACAAAATAAAATGCAGTAAAATGCAAACAATCAAAACTACGCCCAGAGGCACATACTGAATGAATATGCTGAATGAGTTGTAACATTTTGCCGCAATTAAGCAGGTGAGCATAAACGGCATAAAGGTGGCGAGCAAATCGTCGCAAACCAAAAGTGTGAACCCGATAATACAAGCGAATACCAAAACGCCCGTCACATTCCACTCAAATGTGGAAAACAGCGCGGCAATACAGCACAGCAGTGCCATATATCGCCCACTGATCATCAATTCGCGCAACCGCGAAAGTTTCGGGGAATTCAAAATTTTTTCCATAGTACAAATCCTTGCAGTTCATACGGAATATGTGAATATCACGCCTTATATTATATATAGATTTTTGAAAAAAACAAGTCTTGTTACAAAATTATAATATTCTTACAAATTTGTAAATTATTCAAAAAACGGCAACCGTACGCTGCTTTTGCAGAAAAATCCTCTTGATTTTTCCCTTTGAATTGCGTATGATGAAAGACATAAAACACAGGGTCTGTGGTTAGGAGAATGACAAATGACCGTACAGCAGTTGCAGGCGGAGATTTTACGCCTGAAAAAAGAAAAAGATGTTTGCATTTTGGCGCACAGTTATATCGCGCATGAAATTTTGGAAATTGCCGATTTCACGGGCGACAGTTTTGCACTTTCGCAGAAAGCGGCAACGGCGCCGCAGAAAAATGTGCTGATGGTCGGCGTGCGCTTTATGGCAGAGACAGTGAAAATCCTCTCTCCCGAAAAAACCGTTTGGCTTTCGCATCCCGAAGCGGGTTGCCCCATGGCGGAACAGATGGACAAGGATATGATTTGCGCCGTGAAAGAGATGTACCCCGATTATACCGTTGTGGCGTATATCAATACCACCGCGGCACTCAAAACCGTGTGCGATGTGTGCGTCACGTCCTCGTCGGCGGTAAAAATCGTCAAACAACTTGAAAACAAAAATATTTTGTTTATTCCCGATTGCAATTTGGGCGCATATGTACAGGCGCAGGTGCCCGAAAAGAATATTAAACTTTTGCAGGGCGGGTGCCCGATTCACGCCGCGGTCAACGAAAAAGAAGCGATTGCGGCGAAAGAAAAACACCCGAACGCCGAATTGCTTGTGCATCCCGAATGCACACCCGACGTGGTGCGCCACGCAGATTTTGTCGGTTCCACTTCGGCAATTATGAATTATGCAAAACAAAGCGAGAAGAAAGAGTTTATCATTGGCACGGAATTGAGCATTGCAGAGCATTTGCAGTATGCGTGCCCCGATAAGACTTTCCATCTGCTTTCGGGCAAATTGCTTTGCCAAAATATGAAAAAATCCACTCTGCCCGATGTTTACAATGTGCTGATGGGCCGCGGCGGTGCGGAAATTACGCTGGACGAAGAAACCATCACGAAAGCGCGCAAATGCATTGATGAGATGCTGCGTCTCGGGTAAAATTATGGAACACGAAACACAAAAAGTAATGGCGGCAATGAGCGGCGGGGTGGACAGTTCCGTCACCGCGTATCTGCTGCAACAACAAGGGTATGAGGTTATCGGCGCAACGATGAAACTGTTTCAAAACAGCGATGTGGATGTGCCGAAAGAAAAGGCGTGCTGTTCGCTCGACGATGTAGAAGACGCGAAATCCGTTTGTGCGCGGCTCGGTGTGCCGCATTATGTGCTGAATATGACCGCCGATTTCAAAACGGAAATCATTGAACGGTTTGTGCGGGCGTACGAACAGGGATTCACACCAAATCCGTGCATCGACTGCAACCGCTATATGAAATTTGAGCGCCTTCTGCACAAAGCGTTGACGCTTGAAATGGATTATGTTGCCACGGGGCATTATGCACGCATTGAAAAACAGGGCGACCGTTTGGTTCTTAAAAAAGCGGTGGACCGCAATAAAGACCAAAGTTATGTGTTGTATTCTTTGACGCAGGAGCAACTGAGGCATACGCTGTTCCCCCTCGGTGGGCTTACCAAACCCGAAGTGCGCGAAATTGCGGAAGCGAACGGTTTTGTCAACGCCAAAAAACACGACAGTCAGGATATTTGCTTTGTACCGAATGGGGATTATTTTTCTTTTATCGAAAAATACACGGGCAAAACCTATCCCACGGGCGATTTTGTAGATAAGCAGGGGAATGTTTTGGGCACGCACAAAGGGATTATCCGTTACACGGTCGGGCAACGGCGCGGCTTGGGGCTGGCGTTGCCTGCCTCGATGTATGTTGTCGAAAAGGATTTGCCGCACAATCGCGTGGTGCTCGGGTTCAACGAGGATTTGCAGTCTTGCGAGGTCACGGTAAAGGACATCAACTTAAGCGCGTGCGACCGTTTGGACAAGCCTACGCGTTTGTCGGCGAAAACTCGGTATAACCAAACCGAACAACCCGCTACTGTAACGCAAACGGATGAAAATACGCTGAAAATCGTGTTTGATGAGCCGCAACGCGCCGTAACGCGCGGGCAGGCGGCGGTGTTGTATGACGGCGATACCGTAGTCGGCGGCGGCACCATCGCATAAGCGAATATAAATTCACTATTGGCAAAAAATAACAAAAAGACAGGTAATCATTGCAAATCGCAAACAATTTCCAAACGCTTTTAAATTTCGATTTCGGAATTTTAAAGCGTTTTTCTTTGTGTAAAACAGAATAGTTTGAAAATTCAGTTGTCAAAATGCACAAAAATGAAAACCGTGATTTGTGCATTTTATTTTATACGATAAAATTGTACTGATAGAACAAAAAACCTTAAATTCCCATTGACAATTCAAAAAAATAATTGTAGACTATTGCTAAATTCAAACACATATTTATGAGCAATTTCCACAAGGCAGGTACACTATGGCAACCATTCTCAAAAACTTAAATCCGTCTGCAATTTTACAAAAGAAAAACGGCGCACGCCGTCTGGCTGTGATGTTCGCAAGCATCTTTTTGATGGGCTTCGGCATTTCCGTGTTCTCTTTTTCTGATTTGGGCGTTGACCCGTACACCGCAATGAATATGGCAATCAGCGAAAAACTCGGCATCGGCTTCGGGTTTTATCAAATGTTTGTCAACGCGGTTATTTTAAGTGTGGTTGCGTTTTGTTCTAAAAAACTTATCGGCATCGGCACTGTGGTCAATATGGTCGGTGTTGGGTATGTTTGCGAATTCTTCACAAAACTGTATGCCCGCTTTTTGCCTGCCCCCGAAGAGCTCTTCGTAAAATGCATTTTGATGCTGACGGGCGTTGTGCTTTTGAGCCTTGCCGCTTCGTTGTTCTTCACGGCGTCTTTGGGCGTAGGCCCCTATGATGCGGCAGGTTTTGTGATGGACGAAAAAACCAAAATCAAATACAAATGGTGCCGCGTAATTACCGACCTTGTTTGCACGGGTGTGGCGATTGCTTTTGCAGGCCCGGTGGGCATCGGCACGGTTGTTACCGCATTTTGCATGGGCCCCGTGGTTTCGTTCTTCAACAAAGCGGTTTCCGAAAAATTGGTGTTCCCCGAACGCCACCGCACTTTGACGGTGCAACATTAACCGGTTTCATATACTATATAAATATACGCACAGCGAAGAGGTTTTAGCTTCTTCGCTGTTTTTTCTTTTTCTAAAAAATACTTGCTTTTGGCGGCAGCGTGCGTAACGCTGATTGTCTTAAAGAAAACCGGAAAATTGCCCCTTAAGAAAGCATCATAAAATAACATTTCTCGCCCGTGGTGTATTTCTGCGGGCGATTTTATATTTGGGAAGATTTTGTAAATATTCTGCGGATTTCATTGCTTTCGGTTGCAGGCTTATTCTTGACAACACCGTATGATTTTTGTTATCATATACAATTGAACAGTTGTTTATCTTCACATAAAAGTTTTTTGGGAGGGCTTCGTATGCTGCAAGATACTTTATGTATGAATTGTATGAAAGAAATCGGCAATGCGACGGTTTGTCCGCACTGTGGTTTTTCGGCGGACAGTCCGCAAATCGCACCGTATTTGCCGTTTAAAACGGTTGTCGGCGAGCGGTATTGCATCGGCAAAATGCTTTCCGCCGGCGGCGACGGTGCAACCTATATCGCGTGGGACAGTGTCCGCAAAACAGCGGTTTTCGTTCGTGAATTTTTACCCGAGGGGCACAGTTCCCGCGAGGAGGGCACCACACAGGTTTTGGTGCCGCGCGGCAGTGAACTTGTGTTCCGTGACGGGCTGGAGGACTTTTTGGAACTTTGGCGTAAACTCGCGCGTGTGCGTTCCCTTTCCGCTATGATACCCGT
This sequence comes from Candidatus Fimenecus sp., assembly GCA_052273845.1. GTDB lineage: Bacteria > Bacillota > Clostridia > Oscillospirales > Acutalibacteraceae > Fimenecus. The sequence goes on from DAVZHM010000003.1 coordinate 31,919, forward strand.
TTTGGATATTGTGGAGGACAACGGCACGGCGTATGCCGTTTCCGAATATGTGGAAACCATTACTTTGCGCGAATTTTTGCTGAAAAGCCGCACAGGGTATTTAACCTTTGAGCAAACCAAAACATTGTTGATGCCGGTGGTTTCCACCGTCTCGAAACTCCATGAATTGGGCATTGTGCACGGCGGGATTTCCCCGAATGCATTGTGCCTGGGGCGCGACGGCAAAATCCGTTTGACCGATTTTATGATTTTGTCGGCACGCATACAAAACAGCGGTTTTGCTTCGGAACTTCCTGCGGGGTATGCCGCGATTGAGCAATACAGCAATGCGGGCAGTGTAGGGCCGTGGACCGATGTGTATGCTTTCGGCGCGGTTACTTACAGAATGCTCATCGGCAGCACGCCCGAAGAAGCGCCCGTGCGCGTGGCAAACGATAAATTGATGATTCCCGCGAAGTTTGTGGAAACTTTACCTGCCTATGCGGTCAGCGCCATCCAAAACGCATTGGCGATTGCGCCGGATGACCGAACCGAAACCATTGACGAATACCGTGAAGAACTTTCCGGTTCACCGAAAGTGATGGAGGCGCGCAAAACCGCCGCCAAAGCCGCGGTACAGGCGAAAACCACCGAAGAGGAAGAGGCTGAACGCCGCCGCAAGGAAAAACTGCGCAAGGAAATGTTACGCAAGCAGGAACAAACCCGACTTTTGCTGATTTCTTTCGGCATTTGTTTTGCGGTCGGGCTTTTGCTGCTCGGCGGGTATTTGTTCTTCACAAGGGATACTTCCGGGAAAGAGGATACCACCGCGCCGTCTGTGCAGCAGGAACTTGTGGATGTGCCGAATTTCGTCGGTCAAAGTTATACCCGCATCAAAAGCGATACCGTGTTAAACGAACGCTTCCGCTTTGTGGTGGAATATGCGTATAGCAGTGATGTGGAAAGCGATTATATCATTTCGCAGGGCACCGAGGAAGGCCAGCGTGTCCCGATGGGCTCGGAACTGAAAATCGTGGTCAGCAAGGGCGTCGAATACATCACCTTGCCCGATGTGAAAGGTATGCAATATGACGCAGCGGTGCAAGCGCTTATCAACGCAGGCTTCACCTGCACCAAAATCGAAAAAGAAAATGACGGCACGCACACCGCGGGCATTGTCATAGATACCACGCCGCAAGCAGGGAAAAATTACGAAAAAGGCAAAGAAATTTTCGTGCAGGTTTGGGGCGAAGTGCCCACAACGCAATCGAGCGGGCTGGGCGATTTAATCCCGAATTTGTTTGGGTAATGAAAGCAGAAAAAAGGCGGTTTTCGGTGAAAACCGCCTTTTCTTACTTGTTTTTCTTGACGCAACCGACGGTTGCAGCGCGATATGCAAACAAAAATTTACTGACAAACCAAAAAAAGTATGTTATAATAACAAAAACAAAACGAAAAGTCTATTTTTGGGAGGCGCCTATGCAGAATTTCGTAGAGTACATCGAAAATACCTTTCAGGGTGTGGCAGATGACGGCACGCTGTACGCTTACAAGCGGCAGCTTTTGGAAAAAATGACCGAGCGCGCGAACGAGGTTACCCATGCGGGGCTTCGCGATGAAAAAGTGCTTGACGATTTGATTATCAGCGAATTCCCCGATTTACACGCGGATTACAAACGCTTCTCTGTCGCAGAATGCAAAAAACGCCGTGAAAAAGCGTTAAATCGCTTTATGATTTTCGGCTCTGTCGGGATTTCATTGGTTTTGGTGATTTTGTTCCTTACGGTCGGATTTTTGACCGATATGTGGACGCCTGCGTGGTTGATTGTTGTGGACGGCATTTTAATTTGGGTGATGTTCCTTTTGAGCGTTGCCGTGCGCCGCATTACGGAAATGCGCCGTTTGTTTCATCCGATTGCCCGCGTATTGCTTGCCATTACCGTGATGTGCGGCACTGTCTCGGTATTCCTGTTTTTGCTTGCTGCGCTGCACCTTTCCAAAGCGTGGGTGATTTTCCCGTTCGGTGTGATTTGCATTTACATCGCGGATGCCGTGTATGCGACATACACGAAACAAAAACTGCGCATCATCAATTTCTTGGCGTACATTCCTGCGGCGGCACCGATGCTGTATGTTATGCTCGGTGGGTTGGGGCTTATTCCGTGGACGCCCGGTTGGCTTATCGTACCTTTGGCGGTGCTTGTGGATATTGTGATTGTGATTTGCGCAATGGCAAACAACTCGAAATACAAATATAAACCGGAGGTGGATGCAGCATGGAACGAAAACTGAACGCTGAACTGTGGGACAAAATGCATTATTTGTTCCGCGATTACAATGACCGTATGGTGCACGTCGAGTTGCATTACGATTTTGAAATTGACATAGAAGCGCTCAAAACTGTTTTGATTTGCTTTTTTGAAAAAGCCCCCGTTTTACATTCGAGTTTTAAAGACAATCATATAAGCCCGTATTGGATTGTCAAACCTTACCGCATTGACGACGTGTTGAGCGTGTCTTACCCCGACAATGTAGAAGCGGCGGCAGATGCGTTCTTAACGCAGGGCATTGCCCCCGACAGCGATATTCAAATGAAGGTCGCAGTGTTTTTCAAGGACGGCAAAACCACGCTTTGCATGATTGAAAACCATATGTGTATGGACGGCGGCGACTTCAAATATTTCTTGAAGGCGTTTTGCAAAAACTATAATGATTATGTGGAAAACGGCATCAGCCCCGTTGACCTGCGCGAGGGCTCGCGGTCTTACGACCAGGTTTACAACGATTTTTCGAAAACCGAACAGCGTATGGCGCGCAATCTGTATAAGAATGTCAACGCCAAGGATGACCACAAATTCCCCTTGACTCCCGACAGTATTCGAGACTGTTCATTTATTGCGAAACGCAAAATCAGCGCCGAAAAATTAGCGCAGATCAAAGCGTCGGGGAAAAAGCACGGCGCCACCGTCAACGATATGCTGTTGACCGCGTATTTTTACAGCTTGTATGAATTGGCGAATTACAGCCCGTATGAAGGCGTTTCCATTTCCTGCGCCATTGACCTGCGCCGCCATTTAAAAGATGTCAGCGACGAGGGGTTAACCAACCACACTGCTTGGATGCAATGTAAGGTGCCCGAGCGCGGACAGGATATTTTCCAAACCCTGAAATATGTTATCCACAGCTCGAATCAGTTTAAGCAGGACAAATTTATGGGACTTTACGGCTTGCCGCTTTTAAAACTCGGCTACACCATTATGCCGCATGCCGCAAGCGAGGAGATTATCAAAATCGGCTATTCCAATCCGCTTTTGGCAATGAGCAATATCGGCATTTTAGAAGCCGACAAATTGTCTCTCAACGGTCATGAGCCGACCGACGGCTTTATGACGGGCGCGGTGAAATACAAACCGTTCGTGCTGTTGTCCGCCACTACCATGCACAATGTGGTCACGCTTTCCATGTGCGTGCGCGGCAATGATGAGGACAAAAAAACCGTGGAGCACTTCTTCGATTTGATGGAGAAAAATCTCGACGCACTCACAGCGGAATAAGCAAAATACAATAGGATGTCCCCGTACGGTTAATCGTACGGGGACATTTTTGCTGTTTCTAAATTATATCGATGTGTTTTCCGTTTCCGCCACGGTGCTTTCGGTGGATTGCTCGTTTCCGGTAGATTGCACTTCGGTGGAACTTTCTTCCGTTTCGGACGGCGATTCGGTGGAGGGCTCCGGCGGTTTCGGCATAATAACCACCGCTTGGTTGCCCAATGCATTATACGCGGCGTTTACATCGGATTTCGCATACCGATAATTTTTCGCCTGCAAGGAATCGTTGAAGTAATACCCTGTATCATCATACCCGACCAAAAGCAGGCAATGCATCGGTGCAATCCATGTAAAGGTTTCTGCCGTGCCGGTGATGTACCATGTTTTTCCCTGACGGGAAGGCGCCATATTCTGCGTTGCCCATATGAGCACGGGAATGCCATTATCAATATATGTACGGCACAATTCGTCTATGGAAACGCCGTAAACCGCACGCACGGTAAACGCGTCACGGTCAATATATTTTTTCACACCGTTCACAATGACAGGCGCGTAACAACCCCAACCTTTGGTGGCGCTGTACGGATTGCCTAAAAATACCTTTCGCGGGTCATCACCGAACAAGACGCCGCCTTCGTCGCGGTATGGGGTAACGCCCTTGTCCAGATATTGGTCGATAAAGTGCTCCGGGGTGATTTTCATACCGTAATACTGCATCGCCATCACGGCGGCAACGCTTTCGCAACCGGTTGGGTATTTTTCGCGTTGGTCAATAAACGGTACATTTAAAAGTTTCTTTGGAATGTGTATTTCCTTTTGTACCACCTTTTGCGGTAGGGCAGGTTCCTCGCGCGCAACAGGCGCGGTGGTGCCGACCGGCTTTTTCGGCGCCGCGGTGGTGGGTTCGGTTGTCAGTTCAGTTGTGGTTTCGGTGGTGGTCTCGGTTACGGATTCCGTAACGGTTTCACTTATAGAATCTGTGCATGCCGCCGCTTGTGCGGCACGCTTTTGCCGTATAACCCCAACGGTCAAAGCGGTGCAAGTTACCACAATCAAAAGTCCGACCGCAACCAAAATCCAAATTTTTTGGGGAACGGTTTTTAGTTTTTGCCGCAGATTTTCCATTTTCCCTCCTCCAATTCGCACAAGCATTAGGCTTGCAAAGATGCAGTCAGTGCCGCAACCAACGCGTCAATCTCCGCAAGATTGGCTTCTTTTACGGTCGAACGCAAGGAAACGGTTTCGTCTAAAACGGTCATATCTTTCAAAGATGCAAGCGCTTCGCGAATCAATTTCCCGCTTTGCGGCGCCCACGAACCGTTTTCGATAATCCCCACGGTGCGGTTTTTAAGCATATGCGCCTGCACATCGGCAAGGAAGGTTTCCATCGGTGTAAAAATGCCGTTGTTGTAGGTCGAAGAAGCCAAAACGATGTGGCTGAAACGGAACGCTTCGGCAAGGAGATAAGACGGGTGCGTGACAGAAGCGTCAAACATTTTGACTTTTATGCCGTTGTCGGCAAGTTTTGCCGCTGTGATTTCCGCGGCGTTTTGCGTACCGCCGTAAATAGAGCCGTACACCACCAAAACGCCTTGTTCTTCCGGCGCATATGCGCCCCAAAGCGCGTATTTTTCCACAAACGATGCAATGTCTTTACGCCATACGGGTCCGTGCAGGGGGCAAAGAATTTTGATGTCCAACGCAGACGCTTTTTTCAAAAGCGCCGTGGTCTGCGCACCGTATTTCCCGACGATATTCGCGTAGTAGCGCCGCGCTTCGCTGAATTCCGCTTCGCCGAAGCCGATTTCATCGGCGAAAATTGCGCCGTCAAGCGCACCGAATGTAC
>DAVZHM010000004.1:0-37118 GCA_052273845.1 Candidatus Fimenecus sp.
TGGACCTACTATTCCTATAAGGGACTGCCGTTGCTTGCCGGATCAGGAACGATAGATATTACAGGAAAGATAACAGCAGAAGCCTATTATCAGCAGGTTATATGGGGACTTAGGAAAGAACCGTACATTTGTGTTCGACCGCTTAATCATATCGGAGAAATGCCAAGGAAAAGTGCTTGGAGATTCACCAATGCGATTGAAAGCTGGACTTGGCACGGATATGAGGGCAAAAAGGCTGTTGTTGAGGTGTTCAGTGATGCAGACAGCATTCGCCTTGAACTAAACGGCAGAATGATTGAGCAGAAAAAGTTAAATAAATATAAGACACTGTTTAATGTTCCTTATGAAAGCGGAACAATTACCGCTGTAGCACTTGATAAATCCGGCAGAGAGGTTTCAAGATATTCTCTGAGAAGCGGTGGTGCGGAAACAAAGCTGACAGCAATTCCTGATAAAAAAATTCTCAAGGCGGACGGACAAAGCCTTTGCTTTATTCCTATTGAATTTACAGATACAAACGGCAATCTCAAGCCGTATATGGAACAGAGTGTAACTGTTAAGGTTGAGGGTGCTGCCACACTTCAGGGTTTGGGCAGTGCACTGTGTAAGACAGATGAGAGCTATTTATGTGATACATTTAATACTTTCAGAGGCAGAGCACTTGCGGTTGTCAGGGCAGGTAATGAATCAGGCAAGGTGAATATAACGATTTCAAGCGAGGGCGTTCCACCCGTTAATATCAAATTGGAGGTACAGTGATGAAAAAATTTATGGTATATGGTGCATCAACAAAAGAAGAGTCTCAAAGAGAAAGAGATCACCGTGCACTTGCAAGACGAGCAGCTGCCGAAGGCATGGTATTGCTTAAGAACGATGGGATCCTCCCAATAAAAAGTAAAAAAGTCGCTCTTTATGGAGTTGGCGGAAGAATGACCTCAAAGGGCGGAACAGGCAGTGGTGAGGTTGGTGAACGCTATAGTGTTAATATTGAACAAGGTTTGAAAAACAACGGCTTTACTGTTGTTCATCCACTTTGGTTAGACCGTTTTGACAAAACGTTTGAGGATAATAAAAAGCAGTGGCAGCAGTCGGTGGAGGAAAAAATCAAAGGCTACGGACCAATAAGAACAATGAAAATGTTTGACATTATTCACGAAAACCCTATGCCCTATCCGTCAACAACTTCTGTTTTGGATGATGAACTGACAGACGAAACAGACACTGCAATTTATGTTGTTACCAGGCAGGCAGGCGAAGGCGGCGACCGCAAGGCTGAAAAAAATGATTATCTTTTGTCAGATGTAGAAACCGGCAGCATTAAGAAATTATCAAAACATTATTCTAAGTTGCTCCTTGTTATTAACTGCGGCAGTGTAATGGATTTGTCTGTACTTGATGAAACAAGAGTAGATGCCGTTATTTTCTTTGCACAGGGCGGAATGGAAGGCGGTAATGCCCTTGCAGATATTCTTTCAGGTACAGTTACTCCGTCAGGCAAGCTGACAGACACATGGGCAATGAAGTATAACGATTATCCGAGTGCAGATACATACAGCTATCTCAGCGGTGATTTATCGCATAACGATTATTATGAGGGCATTTACATCGGATACAGATGGTTTGATGCAAAAGGAATAAAAGCCAGATATCCATTTGGATTCGGACTTTCGTATACAGAATTTTCGCATAGTGTGAAATCGGTTGTGGTTGACAAAACGATTGTTACAGTTCGTGCAGATGTAAAAAATATCGGCAGTGAATACAACGGTAAAGAGGTTTTACAGCTGTATCTTTCAAAGCCTGAAGGCAGGCTTGATCACGAGGAAAAAAGCCTTGTTGCATTTGCTAAAACAAAATTGCTTGCCCCCAATGAGCAGCAAAGTATTTCTTTATCCTTTGATATGGCGGAGCAAGGAAGTTTTGATGAAGAACTTTCGGCGTTCATTTTAGAAAACGGTGAGTACGGCTTACTTCTCGGAACATCTGCCGATAATGCAAAGCCAATGGCAGTTGCAGAGCTTTCAGATGATGTTATAACTGAAAAGGTTAAGCATATTTGCCCTAAAAAAGCAAAATTCAATGATTATCAGAATAATAGAAAGCTCGCAGAATATGATGCGTCATTAACAAGAATTCGTATTGATGTGAAATTCTTTAATACGATTACACATTCTTATGAGCAGAAGCGTCCAAAGTTATCTGCAAAACTTAACAGTATTATAGATAATCTTTCAGATGCCGATAAAATTAAGCTTTGCGTTGGCGGTGGCTACAGTACAGGCGGATTTACTATTGTTCCCGGTGTATGCGGCACAACAAGTGTAAAATTGAAAAAGAAAGGTATTCCGAATATTGCGTTATCCGATGGTCCGGCAGGGCTCAATGTAATGCAGGCGGGTGCAGTGCAGAAAAATGGTCTTGTTCTTTTCCCTGAGGGATTGCCGAATAATTGGGAATGGGGATATTTAAGATACCTTGCACCTCTTGTTCAGACTCAGCGCGGCAGACTTGTTTATCATTATATGACTGCTTTTCCTTGTGAAACCCTGCAGGCACAGACTTGGGATGTTGACCTTGTTGAAGAAATCGGTCTTGCAGAAGGCAAAGAGATGGATGAAATCGGTGTTACAGTATGGCTTGCACCCGGTATAAATCTGCATAGGAATCCGCTTTGCGGCAGAAATTTTGAATATTATTCCGAGGACCCTGTTGTTGCAGGCAGAATGGCAGCAGCTTTAACAAAGGGTGTTCAGTCAGTCAAAGGATGCGGAGTATCTGTAAAGCATTTCTGCTGTAATAATCAGGAGGAAAACAGAGATCATATGTCATCTAATCTTTCTGAAAGAACACTTCGTGAAATGTATTTAAGACCTTTTAGAATTGTTGTTTCAGAGGCTCAGCCGTGGACGATAATGTCATCTTATAATATGGTAAATGATATTTATACGCCGAACAGCCGTGATTTATGCACGGATGTTCTCAGAGGCGAATGGGGCTTTGAAGGTTTGGTAATGAGTGACTGGAATTCAACAGATAAGTGTTCTCACGCAGCGGCAATCCATGCCGGAAACGATTTGATTATGCCGGGCAATAAGTCTGTGCGTAAAGCCTTGACTGAAGCACTTGAAAATGGCAGACTTGATAAAAATAAACTCACCCTTTCAGTACAGCGAGTGCTCAGTCTCACATATAACAGCAAAATAGCAGAGGATTTTGAACGCTGTCAGAAATGAGGAATTTTCATTGAATATAAAAAAATATGAATATTTTGAACAGTCATTTCAGGCAGCGTTTACAGGAAATCCGTTTGATATAGACTTAGCTGTTATTGTCAAATGTCCTGACGAAAGTATTAAAAAGGTTTATGGATTTTATGACGGTGAAAATACTTTTTCTTTCCGCTTTATGGCTGAACAGACAGGTGAATATTCCTATAAAACCGAATGTAAAATTGAAGGTCTTAATAATCAGACAGGCAAATTTATCTGCGTTGCGAACGATGAAAGCAATCACGGCAAGGTTACGGTTTGTGACAAATATTGGTTTTCTTATGAGGACGGTACACCGTATTTCCCCACAGGAACAACCTGTTATGCGTGGATTCATCAGTCGCTTGAACTGCAGGCACAAACAATACAAACACTTTCAAACGGATGTTTTAACAAGGTAAGAATGTGTGTGTTCCCCAAATGGTATGAGTACAATCATTCAGAGCCGTACATATATCCCTTTGAAGGCAATGAAAAAACAGGCTTTGATTACGATAAACCGAATGTTTCGTTTTTCAAGCACCTTGATAACTGTATTATGCAGCTTGAAAAAATCGGTGTTGAGGCAGATGTTATTCTTTTTCACCCGTATGAAAATGATAATTGGCAGTTTAATTTTATGACGCCTGAGCAGGATTTGCGATATTTAAAATATATTACTGCCCGTCTTTCAGCCTTTCATAATGTGTGGTGGAGTCTTGCCAATGAATATGATCTGATCAGAACAGGCTATAAAAAGAAAAAGTCTTCTTGGAACAGATTGATTGAAACGGTCAGCAATTACGATTGCTTTAATCATCTTATCAGCATTCACCAGCTCAATAAGATATTTGATTATAAAAACAAGTACATCACGCATTGTTCCATTCAGCGAACAGAGCTTTTCCTGACTGCTGAATATACAGATACTTGGCGTGAAAAATACGGCAAGCCTGTGATTATTGATGAATGTGTGTATGAGGGTAATCTCAATTCTTGGTGGGGCGGAATTACTGCCGAGGAAATGGTGCGGCGTTTTTGGGAAGCAACAGCAAGAGGCGGTTATCTCAGCCACGGCGAAACATATCTGACAGAGGATGAAAAAATCTGGTGGAGTCATGGCGGCAGTCTTATTGGCAAAAGTCCGCAAAGAATTAAATTTCTCCGCCAAATTATGCTTGAATGTTCTGACATGAAAATTACAAGTGAATCAGGTACGAGCAACACAGCAAGAGGAATTGCAGATACAAATACACAGCTTATATATTTAGGTAACTATCAGCCGTATAATTACTCGTTTACTTTGCTCGGCAATTCAAAATATAAGATAAAAATTATTGACACATGGAATATGACGGTTGATGAACTGCCTGACCTTTACGAGAGAAATGTTACTGTAGATTTACCGTCAAAGCCATATATGGCAATTCTTTGCACTGCTAAGGAAAAGGCAGATAGCTCCGCATTTACCCGTGATTCTGTTTTTGAGGAAATGAAATTTACAGTCGGCGGAAGGAAAATGCTTAAATTCCTGAAAAAGATATGTGCACCATATTATTCGGGAATGCTACAGTTCACTGTAAATCAGTGCAGCAAGCAGGCAGGCGGAATACTTGACGGTAAAGCAGGTGATGGTATCTTGACAATCGTAAACGAAAATAAATTTCTTAAAGGAATGTTTCAGTTAACAACAGGCGTTCTGTTCAGAAGGAGGTGATAATAATGAAAAAACAAATTTTTAATCCTTATCTTCCGCATTATGAGTATATCCCTGACGGCGAGCCAAGAGTGTTTGACAACCGTCTTTACATTTTCGGCAGTCACGATAAATTCGGTGGAAAATGGTACTGCGAAAATGACTATGTAACATGGTCTGCACCACTTGATGATTTATCTGACTGGAGATATGAGGGCGTTATTTACAAAAAGACGCAGGATAACCGAAAGGGTAATCTCTATGCACCTGATGTAGTTAAGGGACCTGACGGAAGATATTATTTGTTTTATTCAAAGGATGACACCTCAGTTATTGATGTAGCTGTTTGTGACACTCCTGCAGGACAATATGAATTTTACGGCGAGGTAAGCTATAAAAACGGCCAAATACTCGGTGATGATGAAACTGAATATTTTATGTTTGACCCATCTGTTTTGATAGATGATAACGGCAGAATATGGCTTTATTCAGGCTCAAGTGCAAGAGGAACAACCACCAAAATAAAAAGAAATATGGCAGGCTGTACCGTAACGGAGCTTGAAGCAGATATGAAAACTGTAAAAACTCCGCCAAAGGTAATTTTACATGGCTCAAAAAGCTGGTATACAGATGCGTACTTTGAAGGACCTTCTGTAAGAAAAATCAAAGATACATATTACATTATATATCCTGTTCGTAACGCTACAGGTTTGCATTATGCAACAAGTAAATATCCTGACAGAGATTTTGTTCACCGAGGTTCTGTTCATTCAACCTCAGATTTTGGACTTAACGGTCATACGCTGTTAAATCCTGCATATCCGCGCGGAAATAATCACGGCGGAATGGTCGAGCTGAATGGTGATTGGTACATATTTGACCACCGAATGACAAATGGCACAGCCTTTTCAAGACAGGGCGTTGCAGAGAAAATCGAAATCCAATCGGATGGCAGTATTAATCAGGTTGAGGCTACAAGCTGTGGATTGAATGGAAAACCGCTTAAAGCAGAGGGCACATATCCTGCCTATATTGCTTGTAACCTTATGGGCAAAAGATGCTTTGGCAAGTTTCAAATTGGCTCGCCATATATCACGCAGGATGGTCAAGACGGCGATGAAAACACAGATTGCTATATTACCAACATCAAAAAGGGCTTTACAGCAGGGTTTAAGTATTTTGATTTTGATGACGGAAGGTATACGATTTCAGTTACTGTCAGAGGTAAGGGAAATGGTAAAATTCTTGTTTCAACCTGTGAGGATAGCGAAATATTAGGAGAAACGAAATTTTCTGCAACAGAAAATTGGAAAACGTTTAATGCAAAGTACCGTGTAAAAAAAGGCAAAAAAGCTTTGTTTTTCACATATAACGGACATGGCAGCATTGATTTGCTGAATTTTATAATAAAGAAAGAGGGATGATTATGGCAAAAGGAAAACGCATTGAACTCCTTAGCGGCGGACTTTTTGATAAGCCGTTTATGGATTCAAAAGTAAAGACACTGACCGTGTCGAAAAAAGAAAAAATCCTCGGACACTTAGTTGGTCCTTTAGGATTAATCTTTGTTGTTAATACGATTGCTGCACTTGTTGAAAAGTTTTTTACACAGCAGACGGGTGCAATGTATGGTGTTGACAACATTGAAATGATTCAGCAAATGGGCGGCAAGTATGAGGTTATAATGACTGTTGCAAAATTGCTTTCAGTTTTCACAGGACTTTTAACTGGTTGGCTTATGCAACATACAAAATCAAGGCAGGGCAGAATGCGTCCTTGGCATTTGATTTTCGGCTTTGTATCTATTGCAATCGGAGGACTTATTTTCCTGTTCCCCGGCACAACGCTTGGTGAGTCATACTGGTATTATTTCTTTACACTTCTTGTTGCTTATCATACAGTGGGCGCTTGCTTTTTCTATTTGTTCAGAGATAATATTGTTTCTATTTCATCAAGAAGTCCCGGCGAAAAAGCACAGCTTAAATTTATTCGTCAGATGTCCTGGACCTTGATTTCCGGTATGATTATTGGTATGCTTGTTAATATGGTAGTTCTTCCATTATGGCTTGAGCACGATATTAAAGGCTATGCAGTTTTGATGATTGCACTTTCTGTTATAGCAATACCACTTTTACTTTTGGAATATTTTTATACAAAAGAGCGTGTTATCGAGGATGTTGCACAGCAGGTTGGTCTTGAAAACGAAAATAAAATCCCTGTTATTGATCAGATTAAAGCATTACTCTCAAACAAGTATTTTGTAATATTCTTTATTCTCATGACCGTTGGCGGTATTGTTGATAATTTCAAGGGCGGTAACGTTCAGTATTTCTATATCAAATTCCTGCTTGATGGTGAAAATAATCCACTGATGTATACTATCTATCAAGTAGTAACAGGTATTCCGCTTGGTCTTGGTGCAATCGCTATTTACCCGCTTGCTAAAAAATTCGGTATCAAGAATGTAACTCTTGCAGGTTTTTCTATGGTGCTTGTAGGTAATATTCTTGGTTGGATATTTGCAGACAACACAGTTGTGGCTTTAATTGCAGGCTTCCTTCATCAGACGGGTATGCTTCCCAATGCTTATATTACGGCAACACTTCTTTGCTACGCATTTGACAGTGTTGAGTATAAATCAGGCTTTAGACTTGAAGGACTTATGGGTGTTTCAATTTTAACTGCGATTCAAACTGCAATATATGCTCCATTTGCCGGTGGTTATGAGTCAGCAATTCTTAAGCTTGGCTTTGTTGATGCAGTCGGCGTTGCTCCAAATGCAGATGTTATTAAGTTTATGACAATGGCATTCTATCTGTTTAATATTATTCTTGCTGTTGCGTATCTCGTATTACTTCCGTTTATGGATGTTGAAAAGCATTTACCACAGATTAACGCCGAATTAACTGAAAGAAGAAAAGCGGCTGTTCTTGCTCGTGGTGAAGAATGGATTGAACCTGAAGAGCTTGAGCGTATGGAGCTTGAAGAGGCTGAGAGAATCCACGAGGAAAACAGAATTCACGATTTGAAAGAAAAATGCAAGAAAAAAGGTTTGGATTTTGATACAGAAAATGCAAAATATCTTGCAAAGGTAGAAAAGAAAAAACAAAAACAATTAGCAAAGGCTAAAAAATAAATTATCCAGCTATCCTGAAAGGCGGAAGAAATATGTTAAAAATATCTGAATTACGCATAGCTGACAGAGAAAACCCCTTTGGTATTTCTTCCGCCATCCCTCTTATCAGCTGGAAGCTTGAAAGTGATGTGAATAACACATATCAGTCAAGCTATCACATTCTGATTAAGAGTGAGGATAATATCCTTTTTTGGGATAGTGGTATTGTTCAAAGCGACTGCAGTGTTTATATTAAGTACGACGGTAAAAAATTAGATGAAAACAAAATGTATTTTGTTAATTTAACTGTCACCGATACAAACAATGAGCAGGCAGTTGCTGAATCAAATTTCTTTTCAGGAAAGCTTGACAGTGAGTGGATTGCCAAGTGGATTGGCTCAAGTCGTAAAAATGACAGAAAAAACAATTTGCCACCCGAACTGTTTGAAAAGACTTTTGCAGTCAGAGAAAAGCCGAAGCGTGCAGTATTGTACGCTTCGGCTATGGGTATTTACAAGGGCGAATTAAATGAACGCAAAATAGGCAGTATATTTTTTGCTCCGGGATATACACATTATCAGACTTATTTTCAGTATCAGACCTATGATGTAACAGAAATGATAAATGTAGGTAAAAATGTTTTATCTTTGTATGTTGCAAACGGTTGGTATCTCGGAACAATAGGTAATAAAAATAATGTTTACGGCAATCAAAGAGGATTGATTGCCGAACTGCATCTGTTTTATGACAATGGCAGAGAAAGCATTATTTCAACCAATGAGGAATGGCAGAGCACGGTTGATACTCCGCTGTGCTATGCTGATTTTTATAACGGACAGATAATAGACAATACAAAATCAGTCAGAAATAAATGGCAGTGGGAAAAATGCGTACGACTTGATAATGTTACTAAGAAGCTTGTTGCACATTTTGGTGCTTATGTAACAGAGGACTGCCGATTAAAACATATCAGTAAAAATAAAATTGACAATTCAACCGTATATGATTTCGGTCAAAATCACGCAGGTGTTATTCACCTAAAAGTGCTTGCTGATAAAGGTACGGTTATAAAAATAAGACACAGTGAAATTATAAATGAGGACGGTACAGTATTTACCAAAAATCTCAGAAAGGCGAAACAGGAACTTACTTTAGTTTGCGGTACAAATGGACTCCAAGACTTTCTGCCTGAATTTACATTTATGGGCTTCAGATATGCTGAAATTACAGCAGATAAGCCGATTGAAATAATAGATTTGGAAAGTATTGTCCTTACATCCAATGCGAAAGTGACAGGCTCGTTTGCCTGCTCAGATAAATTACTTACAAAATTACAGCAAAACATTGAATGGGGACAGAGGTCGAATTTTATCGATATTCCTACCGATTGTCCTCAAAGAGATGAGCGAATGGGATGGACCGGTGATATTGCCGTGTTTGCCCAGGAGGCTGCACAAAATCGAAATATATCAGCATTTATGAAAAAGTGGCTCTATGATTTACAGCTTGATCAGCGTAAAAACGGCACACTGCCTGTTACAATCCCTGAAATAAAGGTCTATCAGCCAACTTTGTTAAAAGTGCCTATAGCAATATGGGGTGATGCGGCTACTATGGTTCCGTGGGCTGTGTATAATACTTATGGCGACAAAGCCTTTCTTGAAAGGCAGTATGACTCAATGAAAAAATATACCGATTCCGAGATACGCGCGGCTGCAGCAGTCGGCTTTGGTGAATCAAAATATTTATGGAATGTGAATGCCTTTCAATATGGTGACTGGTGTGCTGCAAATGAAAGTGTATATCAGTGGAAAAGAAAAGGAAAACATCTTGCAACAGCATACTTTGCAAATAGTGTGAGTATTATGCAGAAAGCGTCTAAAGAACTTGGTAAAACAGATGATGAAAAATATTATTCTGATTTACACAGTAAAATCCGCAATGCTTTTGAACATTTATGTATAAGGAATGATGGTACACTAAAAGGTGATTTTCAGAGCAATTATATTTGTGCGTTGTACTTTAATTTAGTGCCTGAAAATAAGAAAGAACCAGTTATTAAAAGGTTGGTCGAGCTTGTCCGTGAAAATAATCACCGTGTTATGACAGGCTTTGCAGGAACACCGTATACGGCATTTGTTCTTGCGGATAACGGCTATGTGGATGATGCTTACAAGCTTTTATTGAATACAGAGTGTCCGGGCTGGCTTTACACTGTTAAGGCAGGCGGAACTACAATCTGGGAACGCTGGGATGCACTTGATGAAAACGGACATATACGAAAAATGGGCAAACAATCCATTACTGATATGGTTTCCTTTAATCATTATGCCTACGGTGCAGTCGGAAGCTTTTTCTATCGCAGAATACTTGGTATAGAACCAAATAAAGCAGGCTATAAAAAGTTTACTGTTAAGCCTGTTGTCAGTAATCTGCTTGATTACGCTGACGGCTCTATAGATACCATTTACGGCAAAATATCGGTTAAATGGAATAACAGCGGTGAGCGTTTTATAATGAATGTTACAGTACCCGTGAATACCTCCTGCACGCTTATTATGCCAAATGGTAAAGAGTATCTGCTTGAAAGCGGACAATATGATTTAGAAAGTGAATAATAAATATGATTCTGACTAAGGAGAAAATGCAATGAAAAACACAGAATTTCCAAAGGATTTTTTATGGGGTGCAGCTACAGCAGCTCCTCAGATAGAGGGCGGCTATCTTGACGACGGAAGAACGCCAAGTATTTGGGATGTTGCACCCGAGGAAAAAATAAAAAATAATGCAAACTGTCACGAGGCTTGCGATCATTATCATCGTATGCGTGAGGATGTTGCAATAATGAAAGAAATAGGACTTAAATCCTATCGTTTTTCAGTCAGTTGGTCAAGAGTTATCCCAAAGGAAGGCGTTGTCAATAAAAAGGGATTGCAATTTTATATTGATCTTGTTGATGAGTTGAGGGCAAATGATATCGAGCCTATGGTAACAATATTCCATTGGGATTTGCCCGTGTGGGTTTATGAAAAAGGTGGTTGGCTGTCCGAAAAAATTATACCGCTTTTTGCTGATTATACAAAGGTTTTAGTTGATGCACTTTCAGATAAGGTTACATATTGGATGCCTATGAACGAACCACAGTGTTTTATAATGAACGGATATATGCAGGGTGCTCATGCTCCGTTTAAGCACAGATACCTTGCTCTTTCAAAACTCACAAAAATTTGTCTTATGGCATTTCACGATTCTGTAGATATAATTAGAAAATATGCAAAAACACCTCCAAAGATTGGCATTGCAATGGCGGCAGGCGCATTTATACCAAAAAGTGATAGCAAAGAAGATGTTGAGGAATCGAGAGAAAAAACATTTTACAGCGGACTTGGCGCAATGGGTAATCGTTGGTGGGGTGACCCCGTATTTAAGGGTGAGCCTGCTACGGTTTACGGTGTTTATCGTACACATCAAAAGGATATGCCTAAAATTAAATGCAAGCTTGATTTCGTTGGTGTAAATGTTTATCAGCCATTTATGGATGGTAGTTGGGGTAATAAGCCTGCGGAAAATACACCTCCTGAAAAACTGACCTCAATGGGCTGGCTGATTGACGGCAGAGTTCTTTATTATACAATTAAATTCTTTTATGAGCGTTACGGCTTGCCTGTTCTTGTAACGGAAAACGGAATGGCTGATAATGATGTTGTTGTAAATGGTGAGGTTAAGGATGATAAGCGAATTAAGTTTATAAATGATTACCTCAGCAGTGTAAAGCGTGCAGTGAATGAGGGTATTCCTGTAATGGGTTATCAGTATTGGTCGCTTATGGATAATTTTGAATGGGCAGAGGGCTACGGACCACGCTTTGGGCTTGTTTATGTTGATTATAAAACACAAAAACGAACGCTTAAAAATTCAGCATATCATTATAAAAAAATCATTGAATCTAACGGAGAGATTATTTAACAAAGATATGAAACATTTTATAGGCATAGACCTCGGAACATCGGCAGTGAAATTGATTCTAACTGACGAAAAGATGAATATTATAAACACCATTTCAAAAGAATATCCGCTTGATTTTTCTGCTAACGGCAAGAGCGAGCAAAATCCGCTTGATTGGTGGGATGCAGTTCTTGACGGACTGAATGAAATAACGGCTGATATGGATAAAAGCAGTGTTGCAGGCATAGGAGTCGGCGGGCAGATGCACGGACTTGTTATGCTTGATGAAAATGACAAGGTTATCCGTCCCGCCATTCTTTGGAATGACACAAGAACAGGCAAGCAGACGGATTATCTTAATAATGAGATAGGCAAAGAAAAATTACAATCCTTAACAGGCAATATTGCCTTTGCAGGCTTTACTGCCCCTAAAATTCTTTGGGTAAAAGAAAATGAGCCGGAAAATTTTGCAAGATGTAAAAGAATTTGTCTGCCAAAGGATTACATAAACTATATGCTCACAGGTGTGTTTGCAACAGATGTGAGTGATGGATCGGGTATGCTGCTGTTTGATGTTGAGAATAAATGCTGGTCAGCAGAAATGCTTGACATCTGCGATATAACAGAGGCTA
Organism: Candidatus Fimenecus sp.; assembly: GCA_052273845.1. Lineage (GTDB taxonomy): Bacteria > Bacillota > Clostridia > Oscillospirales > Acutalibacteraceae > Fimenecus. Next base: position 12,637 of record DAVZHM010000004.1, read on the forward strand.
TTCTGCCGACTGTGTATGAAAGCTATGAGCCAATCGGCAAGGTTAAAGCAGAACTCGGCTTTGGTGATAATACTGTTGTCTGTGCCGGTGCAGGAGATAATGCTGCCGCTGCTATCGGTACAAGTACAATTTTGAACGGACAATGTAATATTTCTCTCGGTACAAGCGGAACTGTTTTTATTCCGACTGATAACTACGTTAAAACAGTTAATCCCGCCTTGCATTCCTTCTGTCACGCAAACGGCAAATATCATTTAATGGGCTGTATTCTTTCTGCTGCAAGTGCAAACAAATGGCTTGTTGAAGAATTGTTTGATACAGATGATTACAATAAGAATATTACAGAATTAAATGCTGAAAATGCCGATAATCAAATTTATTTTATGCCCTATCTTGCAGGTGAACGCTGTCCGCATAATGATGCGGATATCCGTGGTGCATTTCTCGGTCTTGCTCACGATACAAAAAGAGCCGATTTGCAGATGGCATTATTTGAGGGTGTCAGCTTTGCCATTAAGGATTGTATTGACTTAGTACCGAATAAAATAGAAAAAGCCACCGTATGTGGCGGCGGTACAAAAAGCAAACTGTGGATGCAGATACTTGCAAATGTTCTTGATATTGAAATCAGCATTATCAATAACGAAGGTCCTGCCCTCGGCGGTGCAATTCTTGCAGCGAAGGCAAACGGCATTGAAACGAATATATCAAATGATTTTCTTTATACTGTTAAACCAAATATAATACTTGCTGAAATATACAGCAGAAAATATAACAAATTCAAAAAACTATATCCTGCATTAAAGGATTTTTATAAGGAGGACTAAATATGATGAACGATATTCCTGAGGTTAAGCTCGGCATTATTGCTGTATCCCGTGACTGCTTTCCAGTTGAGTTAAGCACAAAAAGAAGAGGCGTGGTGGTCAGCGAGTGCAAAAAGGCAGGTATTGATATTTTTGAGTGCAAAACCACTGTTGAAAATGAACTTGATATGCTGAAGGCTGTTGACGAGGTGAACAAGGCTGAATGCAATGCACTTGTTGTCTTTCTCGGCAATTTCGGTCCTGAAACACCTGAAACACTCATAGCTAAAAATTTTGACGGACCTTGTATGTTTGTTGCAGCAGCTGAGGAAAGCGAAAATGATTTAATTAACGGCAGAGGTGATGCCTACTGTGGTATGCTCAACTGCTCATACAATCTCGGTATGCGCCATCTGAACGCATATATTCCTGACTATCCTGTCGGCACGGCTGATGAATTTGCATTGATGATTAAAAATTTCATTCCTGTTGCAAGAGGAATTATCGGTGTTAAAAACCTCAAAATCATTACATTTGGACCTCGTCCGCAGGACTTCTTCGCTTGCAATGCGCCTATTAAAGGCTTATATGAATTAGGTGTTGAAATAGAGGAAAACAGTGAGCTTGATTTACTCATATCTTATAAAGAACACAAGAACGATCCGAGGATCCCGGCACTTATGACAGAAATGGCAGAGGAAATGGGAGAGGGAAAATTCTATCCCGACCTTAACGAGAGAATGGCACAGTATGAACTCACACTGCTTGACTGGGCAGAGCAGCACAAGGGCAGCAAAAAATATGTTGCCTTTGCAAACAAGTGCTGGCCTGCATTTCCAAGTCAGTTCGGCTTTGAGCCTTGCTATGTAAATTCAAGACTTGCAAGCCGTGGTATTCCTGTTGCCTGTGAGGTTGATATATATGGTGCACTCAGTGAATTTATCGGTGCGTGTGCGAGTCTTGACGCTGTAACAATCCTTGATATTAACAACTCTGTTCCGAAAGATATGTATGAAACCTACATAAAGCCAACGACTGATTATGCACTTACAGATACCTTTATGGGCTTTCATTGCGGCAATACGCCGAGCTGTAAAATGTGTGCAGACCGAGCTGTAAAATATCAGCTGATTCAGCACAGAGTGCTTGAACCCGCAGGAAGTAAGCCTGACATTTCAAGAGGTACACTTGAAGGCGATATTGCACCGAGTGATATTACATTTTACCGTCTGCAGTGCGACAGCGAGGGTACTTTGCGTTCGTACATTGCAGAGGGTGAAATCCTTGATGTTCGCACAAAATCCTTTGGCGGTATCGGTGTTTTCGCTATTCCTGAAATGGGTAGATTTTATCGCAATGTGCTGATTGCAAAGCGTTATCCGCATCACGGTGCAGTTGCTTTCGGTCATTACGGTAAAATATTGACTGAAATATTCAGATATTTAGGCATAAAGGATATTGCATATAATCAGCCTAAGTCTTTGCCGTATCCTGATGAATTACCGTTTAACTTTTAAGAATGAGAGAAGTATCGGGACCTATCATTTACCAATAGACATCGGTGCATCTTCAGGCAGGCATATCCTGGGATATATTGAGGATGAAAAGTTAGTGCTTGAAGAGGTCCACAGATTTGAAAATTACATAAAAAATGAAAACGGCACGCTTGTTTGGGATATTCAGCATTTGGTCAATGAGGTTATTAGAGGTATTGCAATGTGTAAGAAAATCGGCAAATACCGAGCACCGTTGCAATAGATACCTGGGGTGTAGACTTATGTTTTGCTTGATAAGGATAAAAAGGAAATCCTGCCTGCTGTTTCCTATCGTGATAACAGAACAAGTGCTGTTCAGAATGAGGTAGCACAGATAACTTCGCAACAGGACCTTTATTCAAAAACAGGCATTCAAAAACAGAATTTCAATACAATCTATCAGCTTTATTGTGATAAGAAAAGCGGCAAGCTTGATAATGCTGAATACTTTCTGATGATTCCCGATTATCTGTCTTTCAAACTGACAGGCATAATTAAAAATGAATATACAAATGCCACAACAACCAATCTTGTGAATGCACAAACAAAAGAATGGGATAAGGATATACTCGACAAGTTGGAAATTAAAAATATATTCCGCAGCTTGTCATTGCCAAAAACCGTTGTCGGTGAATCAGTGAATTTATTAAGGCAGAGGTTGACTTTAATGCCACGGGTATTCTTTGTCCGAGCCAAAACACTGCAAGTGCAGTTGCTGCGTGCCCTATTTATATATTTCATCGGGCACTTGGTCGCTTATAGGAACAGAAAATCCTGTACCTGTATTAACGGAAGATGCGTTATCTGCAAATTTTACAAATGAGGGCGATATAAATTACCGATTCAGATTTCTTAAAAATATTATGGGTATGCACCTGACAAGAGCAGTGGACATAGAACACAAAAGATTGAAATTTACTACAAAGCAGTTGGTATTATCAATATTGCAACAGATGAAGAGTTAATTGCAACCGACGGCAGAAAAGACCGTTGGCATAAACAATCTGCTTAAATGCACAAAGACGGTACAGCCTTTCGGCTGTACCGTCTTCATACATAAAACCTCGTTACAAAACCTCCGCATTGTATGCTTGCTTGTTTTATGATTTTACTTGTTGGTTGCAGCAGTAACACAGCCAAAGAAGCCGCAAAGAGTGAAACGAAAACAGAGACTTCTTTTCCGGCTGGTAATACTGAAACGCAATCTCAGGAAGAAACATCAACCGAACAGGAAAGTACGGTTGTTCAGGAAAAAACACCGAATACGACTGACGAAAGCAGAAAAGTTGATGAAAGTAAGGCTATCAGCAATGTTCAGTCAAAACCGGCGGACGAAAAAAGTTCTGAAAAGCAAAAGTCTGAACCGTCAAAGCAGACAAATACACCAACTGTTTCCGAAAAGCACACGGAAAAATCAAAAGAACCAACATCCGCTATACCAAAGACGGCTGAAAAGCCAAAAGAGCCGAAACCCACAGAGCCGCCAAAGCAGACTTTTGATGTGAGCGAATATGTGAGTTACGCAAAGAGCTATGCTCAAAGTATCGGCTTGGAGTTGGACAGTACAGCAACGGAATGTTGGGACAATCCCATTACGGCAAATAGCAGACGAACAGGCATTAAAGACGACATTAAAAGCAGGCTGAACAGATACAAAAATGCTGAGGGCTTTACAGCAGTATGGGTATGGGCTGAAAAGGTATCCGATACTGTCTACGGTAAGTTGATGATATGCCAATGCGGAAAGCGATTTAATCTTCGTTATCACAGCCGGGATGATCGAACTGATGGTGTTGATTACCAGTGTTACTCAACTGTTAATCAAGGCAGTAAAGCCGAGCGTGAGCGTCAGGGCTTATCTACAGAGGGTGTCTGTGACTCTCCATTCATTCAAGGGTGGAAGCTTGAAATGATGGCTGAAAAGATTTTTGAAAAGTATATTGAAAATGTAAGCAAGGTTATGGATTTATCATATTCTATGTTGGAAAAGCATATTGCTGATGAGGAGGAAATCCCAGACAATAGTGATGTGATTGAACGCAAAGAACAGGAGTATGAAAAGCTGCAAAAGAAAAAAGAGAATCTAATCGAAATGCGAGTTGAGGGAGATATTGATAAGGACCTCTTTCGTGAGAAGAAGAAAGAAATTGAATTGCAGCTAAGCAAGTTAGAAAACGAAATAGCCTTATTGAAACCAGTTGATATTAAGCAGACCACTGAGGACTATACAGAGAAGCTGGCATTGCTCAGAAAGCAACTTAAAAAATATACCGGCTTTGAGTATTCGGTTATTCCTGAGAGTGTGGTTGAAGATTTTATTGAAAAGATATGGGTATCTAAAGACGAGTTTCGTTGGTACCTTAGAACCGGAAAAGAAGCTAATAGCGAGTTCAACATTGATGACCACATTAAAATTGGTGAGTTTACCATCACATTAGAGGATGCAAAGAAGTATTTATACAGCTTTTCTACAAGAAGAAGGGTTTATAAGTGGAAAGACTTGAATGTGAGTGTGTGGATCTGATTTGATTGACGCACTTTGCTAACAGCGACACAGGCAGCAATTAAGTCCAACTAATTGTGCGTAAATTTATTTCCTGAATAGAAAACAGCCTGCGGCGTTTGCCGTAGGCTGTTTTTGTGCTTTGTTGGGGATAAATCAAATTAAATCGTCAAAAAATCTGCGGGCGATTCGTGAATCGCCCTTACGCGCGGATTGAATTGTGTGCGTAGGGACAGGCGTCCTCGCCTGTCCGCAAGGGGATTTCCCCAACGCACGGATTATAATTTTCGCGTAGGGCGGGTCTTGCTCCCGCCGTAAAATTACATCAAAAACCACGGGCGGGCACGGATTTTCTCCGAAAACGTCACCCTTTTGTCCGCACTGCGGACATTTCCCCTAACAGGGAAATTACCCCACCGCCTTTGAAAAGGCGGGCGAAACTTTTATAATTAAAAAACGAACAGCACCGCCATAAAACAGGCGGTGCTGTTCGAGAGGATTTGTGAAAAGTTTATACAAAGTAAACCTACGATTTACTCCGCGTTTCACGCGGTGCGATTTACCCCGCGTTTCACGCGGCGCGTGCGGGTTACTCTTTCGTTTCACGCGGCTCGGCGGCACAGCCTGCACATCCCGCGCAACCGGCGGCACACGATGCTTTGCCCTCCTCGGTATCGCGGTAATATTGCGTGTGGGTGTCGCGGTGCTTGGTCGAAGTCCAAACGCGCTCTGCTTCGGGCGCCCACGCTTCTGCAAAACTTACGCACTTATCGCAAAGCGTGTCAACATCCTCTGCGTGCAGTAAATCCGAGGAATGCGCGCCGCTTTCTTTAACCATTTTGCGCAAATACTCGGGATTTTCCAACATCGGGCAGGGGCGCAAATGGTTGTCGTTGAACGGTTGATTGTGATAATACTGCATAAACAGCGGGGATTTGAGCGCTTCTTTCAAAGTGTGCGTGCGAATGTTTGTGTCGGAATAGTGGATAAACACGCACGGCTCAATATCGCCCGCGGAATTGACGTGGAAATAGTTTCTGCCGCCGGCAATGCATCCGCCGACATATTCCGCATCGTTTTGGAAGTCCATCACGAAAATGGACTTGCCTGTTTTGGAGTTGCGGACTTTTTTCAGCCAGTTATACATATATTCGCGCTGTGCGGGGGTGGGAATCAAGTCCTTATCCGCGTCGTGCCCGACGGGCATATAGTTGAAGCAAAGGGCATACTTCGCGCCCTTTTCCATAATCATATCCAGAAATGCGTCGCTTGTAACGGATTCCAAATTTTTGCGCGTATAGCATACGGAAACGCCGAACAGGCATTTGTTTTTGTGCAGCAAATCCATCGCGTCGAGCGTGTGGGTGTATGCGCCGTCGCCGCGCCGCCAATCGTTCGCCGCTTCGTCGCCTTCCAAACTCAATGCCAAGCCGATGTTGCCGACTTCGTTCATATCGTCGCAGAATTTTTGGTCCACAAGCGTGGCGTTGGTGTAAATGACAAACGCACAGTCCTGATTGTTTCGCGCAAGGGTGATGATGTCATCTTTGCGAATCAGCGGCTCGCCGCCTGTGAGCATATAAAAATGCGTACCCATTTCTTTGCCCTGCGAAACGATGGATTGCATTTCTTCGTTCGTTAAACTTTGTTTATGGCCGTATTCCGCCGCCCAGCAACCTTTGCATTTCAAATTGCAGGCGCTTGTGGGGTCAAATAAAATGATGAACGGCACATTGCAGTGCAGTTCTTCGCGCAGTGCGCGCACGGTTTTGGTGCCGTACAGCCCTGCATCCACGCCCAAAGACATCAGCATTTGCTTGACTACATGGGGGTGCACATCGTTTAAAATCCCCAAGGCGAATTTCGTCCAAACGTTGTCGGGGTCTTTTGCCGCCGCTTTAAATTTCTCAAAATTCTCTTTCGGGAACAGTCCGCCGAAGATACCGCCGACGCGGTCCGCCAATTTGACGAGATTCGGGTACGGGTCTTTATAAATATACTTGAGCATCTGCTCTAAAGCTACTTCGATTGCCGCCCGTTGGATTTTGTAGGATTTCGGCATTGCTTTGCCCTCTTTTCTTCGATTTCGGTCAATATCATACCACGAGTCGGGAAATTTGTAAACATTTTGACCTGTGAATTTTCCGTAAATATCCAATATACAGTTCCCCCGAAAACGGTGAAAAATCAACGGTCTTTTTGCATTTTGCCGCAAAAATGTGCGACGCGAAAACGGAATGTAAAATTACTGTGAATTTATGGAATTTTTTTGAGAATTATGGTACACTATCAAAGTATAGATTTTTTTGATTGTTGAAAAGGAGTTGTTAGAATGTCCGTGCAGCCCGAACTTTGCGAAATCGGCGAAAAAATCCGATTGCTGCGCGTGCAGACCGAGCCGACAAAAACCACCTGCGTTTCGGTGAATTTGTTGATGCCGCTTGGCGTGCACACGGCGGAATATATGGTTTTGGCGTCTTATTTGACGCATTGCACGCAAGAATATCCGACTTTGAATTTGCTGAATGAGCGTTTGGAACTGCTGTACGGCGCGGCGCTTTCCTGCAATACCGCCAAACTCGGCGAAGGATTTTTGACGCGCTTTCAGGTAACCTGCTTGAACGACGCGTACGCTTTGGACGGCGAGCGCATCAGCGAAGCGGTGCTCGGCTTGCTGTTGGATTTGTTGCTTTGCCCGTATATACCGAACGGGACTTTTTCTGCCGAGCGCGTGGCAACGGAAATCCGCTTGTGCATAGAAGATTTGGAAAGTGAAATCAACGACAAACGCGCCTATGCGTTGCGGCGGATGATTGAAACGATGTGTGCGGACGAACTGTACGGCATTCGCACCGACGATTTGCTTTGCGATGTGCGGAAAATCACGCCCGACGGGTTGCTTGCCGCTTGGCGGCAAATGCTTTCGCAAGCGGTGATTTCGGTGTGCGCGGTAGGGGATATTGCGTTTGACTCTCTTTACGATGCGCTGAAAACGCGTTTTGCAAATATCCCGCGCGACCCGCAACCTGTGAAAACGCTGTTTGTCGAAGCGGCAGAAGATGTGACCGAATTGCAAGAAGAAATGGATGTCAACCAAAGCAAGCTTGTGTTGGGCTTCCGAAGCGGGATGACTTCGCCCACAGACGGGCTGTTTGCCACGCGCATTATGACGGATTTGTTCGGCGGCGGTCCGTATTCGCAGTTGTTTACGCATGTGCGCGAACGCTTGAGCCTTTGCTACTATTGCTCGACGCGTCTGGAACGCCAAAAAGGTTTGGTGGTTGTGCAAAGCGGCATTGAAGCCGAAAATAAACAGGCGGCGCTCGATGAAATTCTGCGCCAATGGGAAATTATGAAAAAAGGCGAATTTACGGACGAAGCGCTTGAAGCGTCCAAGGCGGCGCTGACGGACGCGTTCCGCAGCGTGAACGATACGCCCGAAACCCTGCACGGCTATTACGCGCAGTTTGTTGACGAGCCCCTCTGCACGCCCGAAGCCTATATTGACGGATTTCCTGCCGTCACGCGCGAAGATGTGGTTGCGGCGGCGAATCGGCTGTCTCTGGATACGGTATATTTCCTTCGCGGAAAGGAGGAGGCGTAAGTATGGCACAAACAAACATTCGCAAGGTGGAAAGCGCGCTTCTGCGGGAGTTTTATTATGAAATCGACCATCCGTCAGGCTTGAAAATTTTGGTGTATCCGAAAGAAAAATACACCTCGACTTACGCGATGTTCGGCACGCACTACGGCTCGATTGACACCGATTTTCGTCTTTCGGGCGAAACGGAGTTTACAAGCGTCCCCGAAGGGATTGCCCATTTTTTGGAGCATAAACTGTTTGAAAGCGAAGATTTGGACGCGTTCGAGCGCTATGCCAAAACGGGCGCGAGCGCAAACGCCTATACTTCGTTTGACAAAACCTGCTATTTGTTTTCCTGCACCGATAATTTCACGGACTCGTTGGAAATTTTGCTCGATTTTGTAACGCATCCCTATTTCACAGAAGCAACCGTGCAAAAAGAGCAGGGCATCATCGGGCAGGAAATTCAGATGTGCCGCGACGAAGCGGGTTGGGAATCCCTGTTTTTACTGTTGCGCGCCATGTACCGCAACTGCCCCGTGCGCATTGACATTGCGGGTACGGTCGAGTCCATTTCCCACATCACCGCCGACCTTTTGTATAAATGCTACAACACATTTTACAACCTTTCCAATATGGTTTTGTGCGTGGCGGGCAATGTTACGCCCGAAGCGGTTTTAGAAGTTGCCGACCGCATTTTAAAACCCGCAACGCCCGTCAATATCGAACGGAAATTCCACGAAGAACCGCGCGCGGTGAAAGAGGAATACGCCGAGGAAACGCTCGCCGTGGCTTCGCCGATTTTCAGCCTCGGGTTTAAAGAGACGATTGCTTCCCCCGAACGCTCTTTGAAAGAAGTTATCATCAGCAATTTGCTGCTTGACGCAATTTGCGGCAAAACCACGCCGTTTTATACCGAACTTTTGGACAGCGGTCTTATCAATACTTCGTTCGATTGGGAGTATTTCTGCGGCTACGGTTACGCGGCAACCATTTTCACGGGCGAAACGAATGACGCGCGCGCCGTGGAAGAAAAAATCGTCAATCGCATTCGCGAATTGCAAGAAAGCGGCATTTCCGAAGCGGATTTCGAGCGCATCCGCAAAAAGCATTACGGCAGAACCGTGATGCAGTTCAACGATATTGAAGCGATTGCCAACAATATGGTTTCTTCGTATTTCCGCGGGGAAAGTTTGTTTGACGATGCCGAAATCATACAGAGTCTGACGCTCGACGAGGTCAACGCCCGTCTGCGCACAGCACTCGATACAACCTGCCGTTCCTTAACGGTCATCAAAGGAGAATGAGCTTATGCAGTTTTTAACCGATTACACGGCGGTTCGCTTTACAGGCATTGACCACATTTTTAATGTATATGCCACCTTTTGCGAGTTTACGCTGTTCGGCAAGGAATTTAAAATTCAGTTTTACGGCTTGATTATTGCGTTCGGCTTTTTGCTTGCGGTTTTGTTCGGCGGCAGAATGGCGTACAAATGGAAATTGGATTTGAACAAAATGCTCGATGTTTTGCTGTTCGGCACCATCGGCGGCATTTTGGGCGCGCGGCTTTACTATGTCGCGTTTGAGTGGGAATATTACAGCCAAAATCCTGCGGAAATTCTGCAAATTTGGCACGGCGGGCTTGCCATTTACGGCGGACTCATCGGCGGCATTGTCGCCGCGTATTTCACCTGCCGCCACAACGGGTTAAGCTTCTTGAAACTGTTGGATTTGGCGGGGATGAGTTTCTTAATCGGGCAAGGCATCGGGCGTTGGGGCAATTTTACGAACCAAGAAGCGTTCGGCACCAACACCGACGGTTTTCTCGGAATGAGCAGTGTCAAAGTGTCGAACTACATTGTTGCGCACGAAAGCGAGTTTGCGCAAAAGGGCTTCACGATGGACGCGTCCGCGCCGGTGCACCCGACCTTTTTGTATGAGTCGATTTGGTGCCTTTTGAGTTTTGTTATTTTGTACCTCATTTGCAAAAAGGCATACAAATTCAGCGGACAGTTGATTTTGTGCTACGGCGTACTTTACGGCGCCGAGCGTGCCGTGGTAGAGGGTTTGCGCACCGACAGCCTTTACATAGGCTCTACGACTTTGCGCGTGTCGCAAGTCTTATCTTTGGTGCTTGTCGCGGTGTGCCTTGCCATTTTGATTATCAAATTGGTGCAGCTGAAAAAGCATCCCGTTCCATTTTCGCCTGTGGAGGAACTGCCGCCCGAACTCGATTATGAATTGGATACTGAAAAAGAAGAAAAACAGGCGAAACGCCAAAGTGTGAAAAAAGCGCAGGCGGCTAAAATTAAAATGATGGAAAAAGAACAAAAGGAGGCGCGCAAAAATGGCAAAAATTCTGGACGGTAAAGCGGTTTCCGCCGCAGTCAAGCAAGAAGTGAAGGCAGAGGTTGCCGCGCTCGCCGCGCAAGGGATTTCGGTAGGGCTTGCCGTGATTATCGTGGGCGACAACCCCGCGTCGCGCACCTATGTCAACAACAAAAAGAAAGCGTGCGCAGAGGCGGGCATTGTATCCGAAGAATACGCCCTGCCCGAAACCACCACGCAGGAAGAGCTTTTGGATTTGATTGATACGCTCAATAAAAAAGACAGCATTCACGGCATCCTTTGCCAACTGCCGTTGCCGAAAGGGTTAGATGAAAAGGCAGTTATTGCCGCCATCAACCCTGAAAAAGATGTAGACGCGTTCCACGCAATCAATGTGGGCCACATTATGATTGGGGATTACAGTTTCCTGCCCTGCACACCTGCGGGGATTATGGAAATGCTGAAATATTATGATATTCCGATTGCGGGCAAAGAATGTGTGGTCATCGGCAGAAGTAACATTGTCGGCAAGCCGATGGCAATGCTTTTGTTGCAGCAAAACGGCACGGTCACCATTTGCCATTCCAAAACGGTCGATTTGGCAGATGTGACGCGCCGTGCGGATATTTTGGTTGCCGCCGTGGGGATTCCGAAATTCGTTACCGCCGATATGGTGAAAGAAGGCGCGGTAGTTGTGGATGTCGGTATGGACCGCGACGAAAACGGCAAACTGTGCGGCGATGTGGATTTTGCCGCCGTCGAGCCGAACGCGTCGTATATCACGCCCGTGCCGGGCGGCGTGGGCCCGATGACCATTGCCACGCTTTTAAAGAATACCGTCACCGCCGCGAAACTCCAAGCAAAAGCAGAGTAACCCTCCGCACCGCGTGAAACGCGGGGTAAATCGCACGCGAGGCGTGAACAAATCGCCGCGTGAAACGCGGGGTAAATCGTAGGTTTACCTTGTGCGAATGATTTACCAATCCTCTCGAACCGTAATTTGTGCAACAATAAACGTTTCGCCCGCCTTTTCAAAGGCGGTGGGGTGTGGGGCAACGCCCCACGCTGCCGTCCGCAGACGGCGAAATCCTTTTTCTCTAAAAAGCGCAGGAGGGGAGATAAAACCTTTCAGAGAAAGGTTTTATCGTGGGGAACCCTCGCCGGGGGTTCCCCGCCGCCGCGTAGGACGCGGAACAAATCGCCGCGTGAAACGCGGGGTAAATCGTTGGTATACTGTGTGCGAAATTTTTATAAATCCTCTCGAACCGCACCGCGTAAAACACGAAGTAAATCGCACGCGTGGGGTTGGTTCGTGCGTTTGTGCAAATGTCATTTCGGACGGACGCGCAATGCCCGCCCCTGCGTGCGCACTTCACTCGCATATAGAAAAAACGCCAAAACAAAAGGGCGCATGTTCGCGCCCTACGGTTCTTGTTCTTTATAAATTCTTGATACCCTCGCTGAACATATCGGTATTCGCCAATTCCACCGCGCCTTTATCGACCAACGCGGCGGTTTTCGGGTCAATGGGAAGTCTTGCAAGCACGGGCACGCCCAATTCCTTTGCCACTTCGTCCAATTTGCTTTCGCCGAAAATTGCGTGCCGTTTGCCGCAGTCGGGGCACTCAAAATAACTCATATTTTCCACAAGACCCAAAACGGGAATGTTCATCATTTTCGCCATATTGTACGCTTTTTTGACAATCAGCGTAACAAGGTCCTGCGGCGTAGTGACAATCACAATGCCGTCCACCGGCAGACTTTGGAATACCGTCAGCGGCACATCGCCCGTGCCGGGGGGCATATCAACGAACATATAATCTACATCGCCCCAAATGACTTCCTGCCAAAATTGGTTAATCATACCCGAAATGACGGGCCCGCGCCAAATGACGGGGGCATCTTCTTTTTCGAGCAACAAGTTTACGCTCATCACGCGAATGCCTGTTTTGGTTTGCATCGGGAAAAGTCCTTCTTCGCTGCCCTCGGCGCGGTCATGCAGACCGAACGCTTTCGGAATGGAAGGGCCTGTTATATCTGCGTCCAAAATCGCGGTTTGGTTGCCGGCGGACTGTGCCGCAACCGCCAAAAGCGAGGTCACAAGGCTTTTGCCCACGCCGCCTTTGCCGCTGACAACGCCAATCACTTTTTTTACGGTGCTGTATTTGTTTTCAGGCAACCGCATATCCTCTTTTTCGCAGTTTTCGGAACAGGAACTGCAATCCCCGGAACACCCTTCGCTCATTTTTCAATTCTCCTTTATAAAATAGATTAAAATTATTATAAACGGTTTTTTTACGATTATTTTGCTTTTTCCTCTGCCCTGCGGACGCGCAAATCCTTGAAAAAATCCGACAGCACAGCGGCACATTCCGCTTCAAGCATGCCGCCTTCCACCTGCGGTTTGTGCGTGAACGGAAATTCGTACATCTGCATCACGCTTTTCAGCGCGCCGTTTTTTGCATCGTATGCGCCGAAAGTCACTTTTTGTATGCGCGCATTGAGGATTGCCCCCGCGCACATCGGGCAGGGTTCCAGCGTGACGTATAACTCACATTCCCACAGCCGCCAACCGCCCAAAACGGCGCAGGCGGTGCGAATGGCTTCCAACTCCGCGTGGGAAAGGGCGTCTTTGACGGTTTCGCGCCGATTTCTGCCCACCGCAACCACTTCGCCGTTGCGCACGACCACCGCGCCCACAGGCACTTCGTCCTCGGCGGCGCTTTCCTTGGCGGCGGCAAGGGCAATGCGCATAAAATCCGTTTTATCCATACCGTTTCCCTTAAAATTCAATGTATTGTACCGTTTCAATCAACAGCGAAATTCCTGCCAAAATCATCGGCACCGTGCAAAGATACGCTTTTGTCTTTTCGCCGTTTTGCAAAAGGGTTTTGCCTTTTTGCAACGGCGTGCGCGCGTAAAATTTGAGATACAAAAGCAGACTCACAACACCTGCGGTAAAGACCACCGCAAGGATTACCAAAATCGCAATATTTTCCGCTGTATTTGACAAATTATCCACCGCGGTCTGCATCAAAACCGACATCAAATTGTTTAAAAAGTGAATGGCAACGCCCACCCACATCGAGCCGCTTACCGTAACGGCATAGCCAATGGCAATCCCCGCAACAAAAGCAAAGGGGATTTGCAACATATTGCCGTGCATAAGTGCGAACACAAGGGCAGACATCAAAACGGCGAATTTGTCGCCGTACCGGCGCAGCGGCTGCATAACGGTGCCGCGAATCGCAAATTCTTCCACAAAAGCGGGCACAACCGCCGTACTCAAAACCGACACAAAAAACATCGGGACGCTGTTAATCACAGCGTCGTTTTCGGGCATGGTAAACGTCACGCCGAAAACACTTTCTATCACAGAAGTCAGTATGCCCGTGGCATAACTGCCCGCCACACAGCACATCAACCCGATGAACACAAGCAGTACAGCCGCTTTGGAGTCATTCGGCGTGCCCAGCGGCAATGCCTTTATCAGTCCGCGTTTTTTCTGAAACAGATAACCGAAGAAAAACGGGAGAAAAATGATGACCACCGAGAAAGCGGCGTTTACCGCCGTATTAAACAGCGCATTGTTTTTAAACGCCGCAGAAAAGCCCGGAATAGTTACCAAAATTGCGCTGAGCACATACGCAAACACGGAAAATCCGAGGACTGCCAACCCATGCGCGATACTGCCCGTGCGCAAAGCGCGGCTTTCCGCTTTCTTTTTCAGGAAATTCGGGTCAGGCGGCGTGGCCGCACCGTAAGGCACACCGGAATAGGGGGGTTGCCCGTAGGGCGCGCGCTGACCGTAAGGCGGTTGCCCATACGGCGTGTAGGGCGGGGTGTAAGGCGATTGCCCATACGCATTTTGCCCGTAAGGATTTTGCCCGTAAGGGGGCGGTGTTTGGGGCGCACCGTAGGGATTTTGCCCGGCTGTATACGGATTTTGCGCGCCGTTTGCCCCCGGCTGTGCGTTTTGCGCGGGCGAGCCCCCTGCAGGCGGCACGCCCTGCCCCGCAGCGCCGTTTTGCGGCGCAGAATAGGGGTTATGATATTGTTGATTGTCCATACTGTTTTCTCTTTTCTGCTTTTGGCGCGAAACCGCGCCGAATTGTCTTGCTGCCTTTTGGTCACAAAAGGCTTACAAGAACATATATAGCACGAAAAAGCCGTTGATTTGTTACGAATTTAAAAACTTTTATGCTTCCTCTGTTGTTTCGGGCGCAGATTCGGTCACTTCCGCTTCTGCATTTGCTTCTGCCTCGGCAGTCTCGTCCTGTTCCTCCTCGTGCGGCGTAACGGCAATCGTCATCACCTTTTCGCCCTCGGAAATGCGCATCACGCGCACACCTTTGGACGGACGCGCAAATTCGCTGATGTCCCCTGCGGAAATGCGAATGATAATGCCGTCGGACGCAATCAAAATGACATCTTCATCCTCGGAGACCATCGTAATTGCGGCAACATCGCCGTACTGTTTGGTGTGGTAGTTAATCAAGCCCTTACCGCCGCGGGACTGCACGCGGTAATTGGAAATATCCGACCGTCTGCCGTAGCCCGTTTCGGACACGGTGAGCACTTTTTTGCTGCCGTCGAGCACGCACATCCCCGCCACGCAGTCGCCCTCGGCGAGGGTAATCGCTTTCACGCCGCGTGCCGTTCTGCCGATGCAGCGCGCGTCGTCCTCCCGGAAAGAAATGCACATACCTTTTTTGGTGGCAATCATCAACTGCTGATTGCCGTCGGTCAGTTTCACCCAACAAAGTTCGTCGCCTTCATCCAAATTGATGGCGGCAATACCGCTTTTGCGGATATTCTTATAGGCGTCTAATTCCGTTCTTTTGATAACGCCGTTTCTTGTGAGCATACACAGATACGCCGTTTCCTCGCCGAAGTCGGGCACGCGAATCATCGCGGTGACTTTTTCGTCGGCGGTCAGCGGTAAAATGTTGACAATGTTCATACCCTTGCTCGAACGGCTGCCCTCGGGGATTTCATACCCTTTGAGACGGTACACGCGACCGAGCGAAGTAAAGAACAAAATATAATCGTGCGAAGAACAGGTGAACATCGTTTCGGCAATATCCTCTTCGCGGCGCGTCATCCCTTTAATGCCCTTGCCGCCGCGGTGCTGGGTTTGGTAAGTATCCACAGGCTGACGCTTGATGTAGCCCATATTGGTGAGGGTAAACACGCAGGTTTCCTCGGGGATAAGGTCCTCAATATCCACCTCGCCGCTGACATTGACAATTTCGGTGCGGCGCTCATCGGCAAATTTGTCGCCGATGGCGGTAAGTTCGGTTTTCACGATTTCGAGCACGCGTGCTTCGGAACCGAGAATTTCCAAATATTCTTCGATTTTGCGCAACAGTTCGTCACGCTCGTCCAAAATTTTCTTGATTTCCAAGCCTGCCAACTGACCGAGACGGTACGCCACGATTGCCGCCGCCTGCATATCGTCAAAGCCGAATTTTTCAATAATCGCCGCTTTTGCTTCGGGGATACCGCCTTTACACGCGCGAATGGTGGCGATGATTTCGTCCACAATATCGACCGCGCGCGCCAAGCCTTCCAAAATATGCTCTCTGTCCTGTGCTTTTTTGAGGTCATATCTTGTTCTGCGGGTGATGATTTCGCATTGATAATCAATGTAATTTTGCAAAATTTCCTTTAAGGTGAGCGTTTTCGGCTCGCCGTTTACAAGCGCCAACTGAATGATGCCGTAGGAAATTTGCAGTTGCGTATATTGGAACAGATGATTTAAAACCACCTGCGGGTTTGCGTCACGCTTTAAGTCAATGACCATACGCATACCCTCGCGGTTGGAGTAATCGTTGACGTCGGAGATACCCTCAATGCGTTTTTCCTTGACCAAATCGGCAATGCTCTCAATCAGCCGCGCCTTGTTGACCTGATAGGGGAGTTCCGTTACGACAATGGAAAATCTGCCGCTTTTTTCGTCCTCCACAATTTCGGTGCGCGCGCGCAAAGTAATTTTGCCGCGCCCCGTGGCATACGCCGCACGAATGCCCGCGCGACCCATAATGATGCCCGCCGTGGGGAAGTCGGGGCCTTTGATATGCTCCATCAATTCTTCGAGCGTTGCGTCGGGATTGTCGATAAGCACTTTAATCGCGTCCACCACTTCGCCCATATTGTGCGGCGGAATGTTGGTTGCCATACCGACGGCAATCCCCGTTGAGCCGTTGACCAAAAGGTTCGGGAAGCGCGACGGCAAAACCACGGGCTCTTTCAAGCGGTCATCGTAGTTCGGCATAAAATCGACGGTGTCTTTGTCGATATTCGTCAGCATTTCCATCGAGATTTTGCTCATTCTCGACTCGGTATAACGGTAAGCAGCGGGCGGGTCGCCGTCCACCGAACCGAAGTTGCCGTGCCCGTCCACAAGCATATAGCGCATGGAGAAACTTTGTGCCAAACGCACCATTGCGTCATAAACGGACGCGTCACCGTGCGGATGGTACCGCCCCAAAACCGCACCGACGGTATCGGCGCATTTTCTGTACGCCTTTTCGGGATACAGATTGTTTTCATACATGGTGTAAAGGATGCGGCGGTGCACGGGTTTCAAGCCGTCACGCACATCGGGCAGCGCACGGGAGACGATAACCGCCATGGAGTAATCCAAAAAGGATTTTCGCATTTCCTTATTGATTTCCACATTGATAATCTTCTGCTGCTCGAACGGAATGTATTCCTGCTGCTGTTCGTGTTTTTGTTTTTTCATTCTGTTATCCCTCTTTCGGCGCGTTTCGCCGTGCGTTAAATATCCAAATTCTGCACATATTTTGCGTTCTTTTCAATGAACATACGCCGCGGTTCCACCTTGTCGCCCATCAAAATGGAGAAGGTTTCGTCCGCTTCCATGGCATCTTCCAATGTGACGCGCAGCATGGTGCGGTTGTTCGGGTTCATTGTGGTATCCCACAACTGTTCGGGGTCCATTTC
Source organism: Candidatus Fimenecus sp. (assembly GCA_052273845.1). Taxonomy (GTDB): domain Bacteria; phylum Bacillota; class Clostridia; order Oscillospirales; family Acutalibacteraceae; genus Fimenecus. The sequence goes on from DAVZHM010000004.1 coordinate 30,361, forward strand.
ACCAAGACCTTTATACCGCTGAATATCGCAGTTGCCGCCCAATTCGGCGTTTTCGCGGTCGCGCTCCTCATCGGAAAACGCGTACACGTGCTTTTTGCCTTTGGAAACTTTGTAAAGCGGCGGCTGTGCAATATACACATAGCCGTTCTCAATAAGCGGGCGCATATAGCGGAAGAAGAAAGTCAAAAGCAGGGTGCGGATGTGCTGACCGTCGACGTCGGCATCCGCCATAATGACCACTTTGTGATACCGCAGTTTCGTAATATCGAAATCGTCGCCGATGCCCGTGCCGAGCGCCGTAATGACGGGGGTCAGTTTATCGTTGCCGATGACCTTGTCCACCCGCGCTTTTTCGACGTTGAGCATTTTTCCCCACAACGGCAAAATTGCCTGAATGTGGCGGTCGCGCCCCTCTTTTGCCGAGCCGCCTGCCGAGTCACCCTCTACGATGTAAATTTCGGTGTTTTCGGGATTTTTGTCGGTGCAGTCGGCAAGTTTACCGGGCAGGGAGTTGCTTTCGAGCGCGGATTTGCGGCGGGCGTTGTCGCGCGCCTTTCTTGCCGCCTCTCTCGCGCGCGAAGCGTCGAGCGCTTTATTGAAGATGGCCTTTGCGGTACTCGGATTTTCCTCAAAATAGGTCATCATTTTGTCATAAATCATTTTAGAGACAAGCCCTGTCATTTCGGTGTTGCCGAGTTTGCTCTTGGTCTGCCCCTCAAATTCCGCTTCCGTCAGTTTTACGCTGATTACGGCGGTCAAGCCCTCGCGGACATCTTCGCCCGACAGTTTTTTGTCAGCATCTTTCAAAAGACCGAATTTTTTGCCGTAATCGTTGAACACGCGCGTAAGTGCGGTTTTAAACCCTTGTTCGTGCGTACCGCCGTCCACGGTGCGCACATCGTTTGCGAAACTCAAAATGATTTCGTTGTAGCCGTCGTTATAGGAAACCGCCACTTCGGCGCTTTTGTCGTCACTCACGGTGGTGAAGTGCATAACATCTTCGTGCACCGGCGAAAGTCCGCGGCTTGTATTGATGTATTCCACAAAAGAGCGAATACCGCCTGCGTAGCAAAATTCTTCGGACTGAATATTCCCTTCGTCGCGGCGGTCGGTCAGCGTAATCGACAGCCCCGCATTCAAAAATGCCTGTTCACGGAGTCTCCGTTCCAAAACTTCGTATTCATATTCGGTGGTTTCGGTGAACACCTCGGCGTCCGCCTTGAATTTGATAAACGTACCGGTTTCGTTTGTGTCGCCGATTACGGTCAAATCCGTCACAATGTCGCCGCGTTCAAAGCGCTGATGATACACGTGCCCCTGTCGGTGGACTTCGATTTCAAACCATTCCGAAAGCGCGTTTACCACGGACGAACCCACGCCGTGCAACCCGCCCGAAACTTTATAGCCGCTGCCGCCGAACTTACCGCCGGCGTGCAAAACGGTCAAAACCACCGTCACAGCGGGAAGACCTTCTTCCTCGTTGATATCCACGGGAATGCCGCGGCCGTTATCGCGCACGGTGATGACATTGTCGGGCAGAATTTCCACTTCGATATGCGTGCAGTAGCCTGCAAGCGCTTCGTCCACCGAGTTATCGACAATTTCGTAAACCAAGTGGTGCAAGCCTTTTGGCCCTGTGGAACCGATATACATACCCGGGCGTTTGCGCACCGCTTCCAATCCTTTTAAGACCTGAATTTGGTCGGCGCCGTATTCCTCGGTTACAACGGTATCCATTTGTTCTTCTTGCGAAGTTTCCGCCGCATTCAAAATTTCGTTATCCATGTTTTCCTCCGTTTATTTTAAGCCTTGTAAACGCTTATAAATCGTTGTGGTTGCCAATGGGGAGATATAGACAAAACGGTCGTTGTGCTCCACGGTGACCAAAAAGGATTTCGGCAAATCGTAGGAGACCGTTTTCAGAAAACCCGTTTTTTCGGCATCGTTTAAGTATTCGCGCGAAGCCTTATTGACGGTGGTATTGTCCAAATCAAAAATCCCAAGTATATTTTCCGTACGCAAAAGGGTTTCGCCGCCGATATCCAAATACATCAAAGCACCCGCCCTTCTTCAATATGAAAGGTTCTGCCCTCGCAAAGCCACAAAACCGTAGTCGGGTCACAGCAAGTGATGAACACCTGCCGTTTTCCTAAGTGATTTAAAATGTAATCCTGCCGCGTTTCGTCGAGTTCGCTCATCACATCGTCGAGCAAAATGACGGGTTCTTCGCCCGTAACTTCTTTGATGATATTTGCCTCGGAAAGTTTTAAGGCGAGCGCCGCGGAACGCTGCTGCCCTTGCGAGCCGAACGCGCGTGCGGAAAGCGCGTCTATTTGAATTTGCAAATCGTCACGGTGCGGTCCTGCGACGGTCATTTTATTGAAAATATCGTCCCGCCGTGATTCTGAAAACCGTGCTTTTAAAAGGTCTTTTATGGTTTGCGCGTCGCCGTCATAGCCGCCGAAATTGCTGATATAGTTGATTTTTAACTTTTCTTTATTGCTTGAAAGCCCCGCGTAGATTTGTGCGCTTTGTTCGCTCAAAAGCGTAGTATATTTCACGCGTTCTGCGACCACCGCCGCCCCGTAAGAAGAAAGGCGGTCGTCCCACGCGTCCAAAGTATCGAGCAATTCGGGGTGAAACTGAATGTCTTTTAACAGCGCGTTTCTCTGCTGCAAAGTATGGTTATATTTCGCCAACGCCTTTGCGTAACTCGGTTTTAACTGACACAGCGCGGTATCCAAAAACCGCCGTCGAAACGCAGGTCCTTCTTTGACAAGCGACAAATGCGACGGTGCGAACACCACGGCATAAAAATCGCCGATAAGTTCCGCAGGGGATTTCAAGGTGACGCCGTTTTTCATGGCGGTGCGTTTTTGGTCGATATAAAGAATGGCGGACTGTTCTCTGCCGTGGGCAAAAAAGTCCATTGTATTTTTGGCAAACGGTGCGTCAAACCCGACCATTTCGCGGTCGCGCCGACAGCGAAAACTCTTACAGCCCGTAAACAGCCAAATGCTTTCGAGCAGATTGGTTTTGCCCTGCGCGTTTTCGCCGAAAATGACGTTCACGCCCTCTGCGGGTTGGATTTCTATTTCTTCCAAATTGCGGAAGTTATTCAGCATCAAGCGTTTTACAAGCATAGGTGTGCCTCAAACAATCTCATAAATCGTGTTTTCAAAGGAAAATGTATCGCCTTTGCGCAGTTTTTTGCCGCGCTGGGTACAAACTTCACCGTTGACTTTTACCTCTCCCTCGGTAATCACGATTTTGGCGTGCCCGCCCGTCTGCACCGCGTCGGCGAGTTTCAGCGCCGCGTCCAATCGGATAAAGTCTGTGGTCACAGCCACTTGTTTTGTTTGTTTCGGAACTACTTTTGCAATAATTTTTCTCGGTTTCATTCGGTTTTCAACCTCACGGGTAATACTAAGAATAAGAAGTCATCGCCCTCGGTGGGGGTGATAAGTATGGGCAAAATGGGACTGCTCAATTTCAAATTGACTTCGTCTGCATCGCAAACGCGCAATGCGTCCAAAAGGTAGCGGTTATTAAAGCCGATTTCCATTTTATCGCCCGAGCCCTCGCACGGCAGGCGGTCATTGGCAGTACCCAGCGCCGTTGTACTCGAAATGCGAATCAAATTATCGTCAAACACGCAGCGAATCGGGCTTTTTGCGCGGTCGGTAATAATCAAAGATGTGCGTTCAATGCTATGAATCAATGCTCTTGTATTGACGCGAAGAACGGCGTTTGTATTGCCGGAAATCGCCGCCTGATAATTCAAAAACTCGCCCTCCAAAAGTCTTGAAACAATACGGTAATTGCCGATTTCAAACACGATAAACCGTTTGCCGACGTTCAAGGAAATTTTGCCGTCCTCGCCGGCGTTCAATTTCAATACTTCGTTTAATGTCTTTTTGGGAGCGACAAAGATTTTTTCTTCGCCGTCATAATCAATTTCTTCATTGCGAATGGCAAGGCGGAAGCCGTCCACGGCGACCAAGCGGATTTTTCTGTCGCGGATTTCAAAACGCACGCCGGTATGCACAACTTTCACGTCGTTTTCGGCGGTGGCAAAAATGGTTTTGCGAATCATATCTTTTAAAAGGTCGCTGTCCACAACAATCGGAAATCCGCTTTCCACGTTCGGCAACTCGGGATATTCCGCAGAAGAAATACCGACCAGTGTAAATTCCGCGTCGCCGCTTTTAATACGGCAGGTCAATCTCTCGTCCGCTTCAATGCGCACGGTTTCAAAAGGCAAACTTCTCAAAATATCGCAAAGGATTTTTGCGTTCAATATGATGCTGCCGCGTTCTTCCACGCGCGCTTCCATAGAGGTAATCATACCGACTTCCAAATCGTAGCCGGTCAAGGTAAGCGTATTGTCGTCCGCTTGCAAAAGAATGCCCTCAATGGCGGGAATGGAAGATTTGGAAGAAACCGCCCTTTGCACATTTGAACATATTTCGGAGAGTTTTTGTGTGTCACAAATCAGTTTCATAGGAAAGGTCCTTTCAAAAATAATATAAATAAATAATCTTTAACAGTATAAGCAGTAGAGGCGGTGCAAAATGGTGAAAACTTTCAGAAAGCCCGCAGAGAAAAGAAAAAACGGAAAAAATCGGGTGTTGAAAAGATGTTCAATAAAAACGGTTTTAAACAGTTACAATTTAACTGAAAAAATAATGTTCAAAACTTTCTGTTTAAAATCAAAACTTGTTTATTACTTTCGTACCGACTTTCATAAAACAGGAACTCTTTTTGCTCGGAGCCGCGCCCTGATTTCGTACCGACTTTCATAAAAGAGAAGCTTTATCTGCTCGGAGCCGCGCATTGCTTTCGTGCCGACTTTTATAAAGGGGAAGCTTTATCTGCTCGGAGCCGCGCCCTGATTTCGTACCGACTTTCATAAATCCAACTTTCAAAAAATCAACTTTCAAGTTACAGACTCAGATTTCCTGCACATTCTTAATGATATTTTCCACAAGGGTTTTATACTCTTTATCTTTATCCATTCTATCGGCGACGCTATCAATGGAATGTTTCACGGTAGAGTGCGTTTTGCCGCCGAACGCCTTGCCGATTTCTTCCAAAGACATACCCGTCATTTCGCGGATAATATACATTGCCATTTGGCGCGCGTCTTTGATATTCTTATCACGCTTGTCCGAAGTAATATTGCTGACGGAAACGCCCAAAGCTGTGCCGACCTGTTCCAAAATCTTTTCGCGCACGACCGAAACGGGTTGTGTGGTATTCATCAATTCTTTAATCGCGTCTTTGGTAATTTCAATGGTGGGGGTGGTATCCAACAGCACGCAAATTGCCTGCAATTTTTTCACCGCGCCCTCCAACTGTCGCACATTATGGCTGACCTGTTCCGCGATAAATTCCACCACATTGTCGGGAATCGCGAACGAAATGGCATCGGCTTTGTTTTTAATAATCGCCATACGCATTTCAAAATCGGGCGGCTGAATATCCGCCATCAAGCCCCATTCAAAGCGATTTTTCAACCGTTCCGTCAATTTCGGAATTTCGTTGGGTGGGTTATCGGACGAAAGCACGATTTGCTTGCCGTCCTCGGTCAAAGAATTGAAAGTATGGAAAAATTCTTCTTCAATAGAATTTTTCCCCGCAATAAACTGAATATCGTCCACCAAAAGCGCGTCGGCGCGTCGATATTTTTCGCGCAATTCAAAGGTATTGGAATTGCGGATATGCTCAATAATATCGTTGGTGAATTTTTCGCTGGTAACATAAATAATGGAAGCCTCTGGGTTCCGGCTTTTCATATAATTTTCAATCGCTTTTAACAAATGCGTTTTCCCAAGGCCGCTTTTGCCGTAAATAAACAGGGGATTATAGGTTTTGCCGGGATTTTCGGCGACCTTTTTCGCCGCGGCAAACGCATAGTTATTGGATTTACCGACCACGAAATTTTCAAAACTGTTCATACGGTTGTTAATCAACAGTTCGTCGCCCTCGGCGCGCGGTGCGTCTTGTGCGGGGATTTCCTCGGGTTTTTCTTTTTCCACAAGCAAAATTTCCACGCCGACGGGGAACGCAAGCACATTTAAAAACGCCTGCTCCAAAAGCGGAGTAAATTTTTTGGTTACAATGCCGTATTTGAATTCGTTATCGAGTGTCAAAGTGACTTTTTCGCCGTCAAACGCAACGGGTTGCAAAGGTTCAAGCCACAAAGAAAACACCGCGTTCGCAATGCCGCCATCGGTTTTGATATATGTGCAGGCGGCTTCCCACAATTCGGAAAGAGAATCCATAAAAACAGTCTCCGTTCAAAAGAGATTTTTTCAAAGCGGTCTTTCTTTTCACAAAGCAGATGAAAAAAACCGCAAAAAACGAAAATGCGCTGAATAAAGCCGTTCGGCAACCGTTTGCCGTTTGCAAGGTTTTTGCTCAATTTCGGGGCAAACTTGCAATAAAGGCACTTAAAAGCGATATTTCCACTAATACACTTATTATATTATCATAATCCGAAAACTTTTTCAACTGTTTTATAAATATATTTATATATTATAATATGTATAGGGAAAATAGAAAAAAGACAGGGAAAAACAGAACAAAATACCCCCTGTACGCAATGTAAATATGATAATCCAACCCCGTAGGGGGCGGCGCGAATCGCCGCGTGAAACGCGGGGTAAATCGTTGGTTTACTTCGTGCGGATTTTTTACAAATCCTCTCGAATGGTAATTTGTGCAAAAACAAAAGTTTCGCCCGCCTTTTCAAA
>DAVZHM010000005.1:0-37059 GCA_052273845.1 Candidatus Fimenecus sp.
TGTCGGGATGCCCCTCTGTTACCGATTCGGAAGTAAAAAGATGTTTTGCCATTTTTAAATTTCTCCTTTGATTTTTGCTGTATCCATATAAAAAGCACCTGGGCGCAGGCCAAGGTGCTTTCAGTCACCTTATCTTTCAGCAAATATGCTGTGGGATTTGGCACCTTGCAAATGTTTTGCAGGTTGCCGGACTTCACAGGGCCTGTCCCTCCGTCACTCTCTATAAGGAATGTGTATTTTGTTGTCGAAAGTATTCTATACTGTTTTTAACGGTTTGTCAACCGGTTTTCCCGCAAATGAACACAAATCTGCAATCAGTTGTGTTTGCCTTTTAATATCGGAGAAAGCGGCTTGTACAAAACGAATGTAACCGTTGCGCAAAGCAACCCTTTTACAAAGGTGAACGGCACGTTGAAAATCAAAAGTGCCTGCCAAAGGGTGTTTACCCGCGGCAAAATTGCCTGATATGCCGCAATAATCGCTTCCATCGGCATAAAGTTTGTGTAAATCGGGTAGACAATATAATAGTTGGTCACAAGGCTCATAAAAGCCATACAAAATGCGCCCGCCAAAGCACCGATAAGTGCAAATTTACGGTTTTTCTTCCGTTTGTAGATGAGCCCTGCGGGCACAACCAACATACAGCCCAAAATAAAATTGGAAAGTTCACCGACACCGCCTGTGGTGGTTTGCAACAAATTGATTAAGTTTTTAATGAGGCAAACACCGATGCCGCTCAACGGCCCCAACGCGAAAGAGGCAATCAACGCGGGGAAATCCGACAAATCCATTTTAATGAATCCCGGCATAAACGGTACGCTGAAATCCAAAAACATCAAAACCGTTGCAACGGCGCCAAGCAACGCCGTAACGGTTATTTTTCGGATTCTTTGAGAGGAGTAGACTTTGCTTTTTTGAGTTTTTTCTTCTGTTTTTTCCATTTGACTTCAAGCCTTTCAAAAATAGAATTCAAATGCGGCTGTCAAACAAAAAAAGCCTCGCAAGAAAAATCTTACGAGGCGCAGGTGTACGAAAAATATACATCTTCTTTCATCCGGACTATACCGTCGGTTCGGGATTTGCACCCGATCAGCAAAAAGCTTGTGGACTATAACCACCGGTGGGGACTTGCACCCCGCCTTGAAGACAGCTGTTGATTTGTACTGCTATTATATGACAGTTAAACGTCTTTGTCAACCGTTCTTTTTAATAGACAGAGACCGATAATCATTATAATTGGGAAAATGTTTCCGAATCCCAACCCGATTTTTAATGATGTGCCGTCGGAAAGCGAAGTGTTTGCCGTCTGCGCCGCTGTGGAAATATAACTGACCATAGACGGCCCGAAGGAACAGCCCAAATCGCCCAAAATGGCAAGCAGACCGAACATTGCCGCACCGCCTTTCGGGTAAAGCGACGAAACAAGGCTGAATGTGCCGGGCCAAAACAGGCTGATGGAAAATCCTGTAAGGGCACAGCCGAATAATGAGAGCAAGGGGATAGGAGAAACAGCGGTTACGGTGTAGCAAAGGATACACAGCGCCGAGCAGGCGAGCATCGCTTTCTTTAAATTGATTCGGTGACCGTACAAGCCAAACAACAGTCTGCCCAATCCCATAAACACAGCAAAAAGGCAAGGCCCTAACAAATCGCCCATAAATTTGGAAACACCTAAACCTGCTTCAGCAAAATAGGAAGACCATTGCGACATGGCCAATTCCGAAGCACCTGCGCAAAGCATCAACACCATGGCAACGATGAAGTTTTTGGAAGTCAGCAGTTTGCGGACGGGTGTTTTTTCGTCCTCTTTTAATGTTTTCGGGAAGGGAAGCGTTGCAAAATTGAACAGATTACAGAGCGGTACCAACGCCCAAAGCATCGGCAAAATATACCAAAACTTTTCGCCGAGCACCCGAATAAACAGGGTGGAAAGGACGACTACCGCCATTTGCCCCCAACAGTAAAAGGAGTGCAGTAAACTCATGTCTGCTTCTTTGCGGTCGCTCGGAATAGCATCTACTATGGGGCTGATTGTTACCTCAATCATCCCGCTGCCGAGTGCGGATATGACGGTGGCAATCGCAAGTGACAAAAATGCAGGTAATCCTGTGCGCGGCAAAATACCAAGCAAAAACAAGCCGAATGCAGCACAAATATGCGAAGCAAGTATGATTTTTCTATATCCGATGCGGTCAACGACTTTTACAGAAATAATATCGACCAAAGTTTGCGATAAAAAGTTGATTAAAATAAGACTCCCGATAGCGTTTATCGAAATGCCGAGTTGTTCGCGGTAAACGATAAATAAAATCGGAGAAAGATTGTTAATAATCGCCTGCACAAAATATCCGATGTAGCAGGCAACAGTGGTGCCTTTGTAAGTTCGCTGCATTTTTTATAGATACTCCTTGTCGTCCGTCAATTGTGCTGAGCCGTCAATCGGAATGGCTTCTCCTAAATAAGTCGGTTCAGGCTTCATAAGGCAGGTGCCGAAATCCTTAACACGTGCCAAACTTTCCCGCAGATTATTCTTGATGTCCGTGTAAAGCGCGTAGTCTTGTAAATCAGCGGCAACGCCGTAAGCATCAATGCCAAGTGCGCGCGCAATATATACGGCGCGGTATAAATGATATCCTTGGGTAACAATAATTATTTTTTTTACGCCGAAAATGGCTTTTGCGCGGTACATCGACTCATAGGTGGAAAACCCTGCATGGTCTAAAAAAATCACATCTGGATTTATGCCTTTGTCTACGCAATACTGTTTCATATGATTGACTTCATCATAATTTGTTGTGCCGTGGTCACCACTCATCAAAAGACGGTCAGAAGCGTCCGCTTCAAAAAGCGCAAGTCCCGTTTTTACGCGGTCTTCCAACATCGGGCTTAAAGTCTCGTTGTTCCATACCGCACAGCCCAAAATCAAAATGCAATCCACGTCTTCCAATAAAGCGGCTTTGCTTTGTTCTAAAATATAAGGCTTTGCTTTGCAAATCACAATGGCGTTCACCGCGCCGACACACAAAACACCTGCCAAAATAACGGCGCAAAGCATAAGAAAAACTTTTTTCGGTCTGTGTCGCGTTTTCATATTTTATACCCTCGTTTCCACAAATTCAACCGCGCCTTTTACCGTGAACTTTCCGCTGTTTGCCGCAATAAAGAAACTGTCTCCCTTTTTCAAGGGAAGCGTGTTCTTCCCACAGGTGATTTCACCGCTGCCGTCTGTCACAAGGACAGAAACAAATGATGTCTCGTCCACAGTGCTTTCATAACCCGATTCGGTTTTTACGCTTGTAACCGTGAACAAATCGCATTTTGTCAGCAGTTGGGTTTCGGCGTCGCCGTTTTGCTGCTTTTCGCCCTCAGGAGATATGGGATGTGTCGGCGGCACGCAATTTGTAACATCTACCGCTTTTTCGGTGTGCAAAGGACGCAGTTTGCCGTCCGCACCGCGTCTGCCGTAGTCATACACACGGTAAGTGGTGTTGGAATTTTGCTGAATTTCCGCAAGCAATATACCGCCGCCGATTGCGTGCAGCGTGCCGGCTTCAATAAAGAATAAATCGCCTTTGTGCACCTTGACTTTATTGACCACATCCAAAAAAGTATTGTCCGCAATGCGGGCTTTGAATTCATCTTTGGAAATCGGTTGTTTAAAGCCGTATATCAATTCTGCGCCCTCGTCGCAATCCAAAATATACCAACATTCGGTTTTGCCGTATTCTCCCTCTACGCGCAAGGCATAGTCATTGTCAGGGTGCACTTGTACCGATAAATCTTTTTTTGCGTCTATGAGTTTAATCAAAATCGGAAAGCGGTCATATTTCGAGGCATTTGTGCCAAGCAAATCTTTTCCCTCAATTTCAAGCACTTGTGAAAGCGTTTTGCCTTGATACTCGCCGTTCTCTATTATATTTTCGCCGTCTTTGTGGCAAGAAAGCATCCACCCCTCGGCAACAATATCCAAATTGGTTTGAAATCCGAAATCCGTTTTTAACCGTGTGCCGCCCCAAAGATAATCTTTCAGTGCAGGCTGTAATTTTAAAAGCATATTAAAAACTCCTTTTGTATGTCGTATTCAAAATTGCATATATTTTAGCAAAAAAACAACGCGAAATCAACCAAAATCCGCATTTATAAATTCAAAACGGATATGTTACCCTGTATATAAACTGATTTTCCGTTCGGAGGCAACCGTATGAAACCGAATATCATTTTCTTTTTCAGCGACCAACAGCGCTTTGATACTTTGAATGAAACCGTCACGCCAAACCTTATGTCTTTAGCAAGTGAGGGTGTGCAGTTCGACAATTCGTTTACCTGTCAGCCGGTGTGCGGTCCGGCACGCGCCTGTTTGCAAACGGGCGTGTACGCTACGCAATGCGGGTGCTATTTCAACGGCATCGCCCTGCCGGATGATATAAAGCCGTTGGCGTCCTATTTTAATGAATCGGGATATGAAACCGCTTATGTCGGTAAGTGGCATTTGGCGTCCGACCGTTTCCCGAACATCGGTGTACACTGTGAAAAAACGGCTGTGCCGAAAGAGCGGCAGGGGGATTATAAAGACTGGTGGCGCGCCGCCGACGTGTTGGAATTTACCTCGCACGGCTATGACGGCTGTGTATTTGACGGCGACGGCAATCAAATTGACTTTACGGGTTACCGTGCGGATTGCATGACGGATTTCGCGTTGGAATACATAGACCAAAAGACATCGGACAAACCTTTTTTCCTTTTCTTGTCGCATATCGAGCCGCACCATCAAAATGATCACCATTGCTACGAAGGCCCGAAAGAGACGGTGCCGAAATATCGGGATTACCCCATACCCGATGACCTTGCGTTCTTACCGGGGGATTACAAAGAGATGTACCCCGATTATCTCGCCGCGATTGACAGTTTGGACAAAAACGTCGGCAGACTTGTGGAAAAACTGAAAGAAAAAGGACTTTACGAAAATACCGTAATTGTGTATTCAAGTGACCATGGCTCGCACTTTAAAACACGCAACGCGGAATACAAGCGTTCCTGCCACGACAGCGCCACGCATACGCCGTTGATAATTGCGGGCGGTGCGTTTTCGGGTGGGGAACACGATGACCGCTTGGTCAGCCTTATCGACTTGCCGCCGACCTTTTTGGACTTGGCGGGGATTAAAATTCCCAAAAGTTATATGGGCAAATCCATTCTCAAAATGCGCGAAAATAACGAGGAACGCGACTGCGTGTTTATGCAAATCAGCGAAAGCCAATGCGGCAGAGCCATTCGCACAGAAGACTATAAGTATTCTGTGCGCGCTGTTGGCTCGGGGTGGACGAAACACAGTGCAAAGGTGTATTTTGAAGATTATTTGTATGACCTGAAAAAAGACTCAATTGAAAAAGACAATTTGATAAAATCACCCGAATACAAAGCAGTACGCGAACAACTGCGGGAAATGCTTGTGCGGGAAATGGTACATGCAGGGGAGCGCAAGCCGAAAATTTTACCCGCTTTGCGTGTGCGTAAGAAATAAATCGGCACAAGATTTTATCAGAAATACACGAAAAGACAGGCAGGAAATCGTCTTGCTTGTCTTTTTTTCTGAATTTTTGCAAGAAATCAAAACAGATATTGCAAAAAAACATAAAATGTATTAAAATCTATGGGCAATAAAAAACTCGAATGAAATTCGGAGGGTATCAAAATGCAGTATTCGCAAATGTCGAAAGACGAATTGCTGTCACGCAAGGCGGCACTTGATAAAGAATTTGCCGAAATTAAAAAATTAAATTTGAAGTTGGATATGTCCCGCGGAAAACCCGGTGCTGACCAATTGGATTTGTCGATGGATATGCTTAAAACCATCATCGGCGTTTGTGATTGCAAGGCGGAAAACGGTTTTGACTGTCGCAATTACGGCGTTTTGGACGGTCTGCCCGAATGTAAAGCGCTGTTTGCGGAGATTTTAGAGGTTTGCCCTGAAAATGTCATCATCGGCGGTGCGTCGAGCCTGAATTTGATGTTTGATTACATTTCACAATGTATGACAAAAGGCGCGGGTGCAGAGCCTTGGATGCAACAGGGTAAGATTAAATTCATTTGCAATGTTCCCGGTTATGACCGTCACTTTACGATTTGCGAGCATTTCGGCATTGAAATGATTAACGTTGAAATGACCGAAAACGGCCCCGATGTGGACAAAATCCGTGAAATCGTGAAGGACGAAAGTGTTAAAGGTATGTTCTGTGTGCCGAAATACTCCAATCCCGACGGTATCACGTATTCGGACGATACCGTGCGTGCGTTGGCGGCACTGCAACCCGCGGCAAAGGATTTTCGCGTGATTTGGGACAATGCTTATGTTGTGCATGACCTGACGGATGCGCCCGACCGCCTTTTGAATATCTTTGAAGCCTGCAAAGAATACGGCAGTGAAGATATGTTCGTGGAATTCACTTCCACCTCGAAAATCAGCTTCCCCGGTGCAGGTATTTCGGCGATTGCCGCTTCCGATAACAACATCAAAGCGATTAAAGCACGCCTTTCCATGCAAACCATCAGTTACGATAAAATGAATCAACTGCGTCATGTGAAATTCTTCAAGGATTTGGATGGGATTAGAGCGCATATGCGCAAGCATGCGGTGATTATCGCGCCGAAATTCAAAATTGTTTTGGATGCTTTAGATGAACAACTGAAAGAAAATGATTTGGCGCGTTGGACAAAGCCGAACGGCGGTTATTTCATCAGCCTCAACACCACAAACTGCAGTGCAAAACGTGTTGGCGAACTTTGCAAGGAACTCGGTGTTGTGCTGACTTCAGTCGGTGCAACATATCCCTACGGTGTGGATGATGCGGACAGAAACATCCGTATTGCACCGACCTATCCGTCCACGGACGAACTGAAGAAAGCGGTAGAAGTGCTTTGCCTTTGCGTAAAACTCGCAACGCTTGAAAATTTGTTATAATTGGTGTAGAATACGCATATAGTAATTCCTTCTTGAGGGTGGCTGTATGCGTATTTTTCATTCTAAGCAAAATTCTGAAGCAAATCCCGAAATAAAACATCCGTTTGTAACGGCGATTGTCGTTGCGGCTGGGAATTCCACCCGAATGGGCGGCGTAAACAAACAGTTTTTGCCCCTTTTAGGGGTGCCTGTGCTTGTACGCACATTACAAGCGCTTTCCGAGTGCTCTTGGATTGATGAAATTGTGGTTGCCGCACGGGAAGCGGACATTGCGCAGATGTTTGACTTGATTCGGGCATACAACATTCAGAAAGTTACGGATATTGTCCGCGGCGGCGCGACACGGCAGGAAAGTGTTTTTGCAGCCATTCGCCGCGCTTCTCCATTCTCGGAATACTTTGCTATACACGACGGCGCAAGACCGCTTGTACAGCAATCGGTGATTGCGGATACTGTGGAAAAAGCGTTTGCGGTCGGTGCGGCGGCAACAGGCGTTCGCGTGAAAGATACCATTAAAGTTGTGTCCGAAACAGGCGAAATTATTGATACACCTGACCGTTCCGCCCTTTGGGCAGTGCATACACCGCAGGTGTTTGAACGGCAACGGTACTTGCAAGCGTCTGACCGCGTTACGGACAGTGCGCAGTTCACCGATGACTGCAAGTTGATGGAAGCGGCGGGTATACCTGTTTATATGGTGGAAGGCAGTTATGAGAACATCAAAATTACCACGCCGGAGGATATTGCACTTGCCGAGGGCATTTTGAAAGGGAGACATGCATGATGATGCGAATTGGGCACGGCTATGATGTCCACAAATTGGTCGCAGACAGAAAACTGATTTTGGGCGGCGTTGAAATTGAAAATAACGGCGTCGGGTTACTCGGCCATTCCGATGCCGATGTGTTGTTGCACGCCATTAGCGATGCATTGCTCGGTGCGGCGGCACTTGGCGATATTGGCAAACATTTTCCCGATACCGATGCGCGGTATAAAGACGCCGACAGTTTAAAACTGTTAGCAGAAGTGGTGAAACTGTTGCATAAAAACGGTTTTTCCGTCGGGAATATCGACGCCACGGTGCTTGCACAAGCACCAAAATTGGCGCCTTACATTGCAGAGATGCGCAAAAACATTGCGCTTGCCTGTAAATTGCCCGTAGATGCGGTCAGCGTAAAAGCAACCACCGAAGAGGGTTTGGGCTTTACGGGCGCCAAAGAGGGGATAGCCGCGCACGCGGTATGCCTCATAGAAAAAACAAAGGAAATCCGCTTTATTTAACCGGTTTGGAGGCTTTGCCGTTTTGCAAAAAATCAAGGATTTGCTGAAAAAGTATAAAGAAGTTATTTTATATGTTTTGTTCGGCGGTTTGACCACGGTTGTCAATTACATTATCTATTTTACTTGTACCGAGGGATTCCAAATCGGGTGGTCGCCCGCAACATTGATTTCTTGGCTCGGCGCCGTGATTTTTGCGTATGTGACCAATCGCATTTGGGTGTTTGAAAGCCGCGCGAAAGGGTTTTCAGCTGTTTTGTATGAATTTGTTAAATTCATTGCGGCGCGTCTTTTGTCTTTGGGACTTGAATGGCTTACGCTGAAATTGCTGATTGATGTTCTGCGTATGGACGTTTTGCTCTATCGAAATTTGCCCCTTGGTGAATTTCTTGCGAAAACCGTAGCACAAATTCTCGTCATAATTGCAAATTATGTTTTCAGCAAATGGATTGTATTTCGCAAAACCGCCAAAAAGGACGAATGAATATACGTTATACTTGCATTTTTATTCACTATGGTGTATAATAACCGCATCCTAATTCAAAAAAGGGGTAATAAAAATGAAAAAAGCAACAAAAATTCTTGCTCTGTTGATGACATTGGTCTTAATTGCCGGCGCATTTGCTGCCTGCGGCAAAAAAGGACCCGCAGTTAAGGTTGTCAACATAGACTTGACCGAAGAAGAGTATGCTTTCGGTGTGGACAAAGACCAAGCGGAACTTCTGACACAGGTCAACGCGTTTATTGCAGAAATCAAAGCAAACGGTAAGTTTGATGAAATCTGCAATAAGTATTTTGCAGGCGGCACACCCGCTGTCATTCAGTCTGCAAAATATGACGAAAGCAAAGACCAGTTGGTGGTAGCAACCAACGCGGCGTTTGAACCGTTTGAGTACACCAACGGCGACGGGTACAGCGGTATTGATATGGAAATCGCTGCTTTGCTTGCGGAAAAACTCGGCAAAGAGTTGGTTATTCAGAATATGGATTTTGACGCGGTTTGCCTTTCCGTCGGTCAGCATAAATGCGACATCGCTATGGCAGGCCTTACCGTAAACGAAGCGAGAAAAGAATATGTGAACTTTTCCGATTCTTATTATACCGCTTCTCAGCGCTTGGTTGTCAGTGGCGATGACACCACATTTGATGCATGCAAAACAGTGGAAGATGTTGAAGCCATTCTCAACGCAAAAGACAAGACCACCAAAATTGGCGTGCAGAACGGCACCACCGGTCAGTTCTATGTACAGGGCGATGAAGAGTGGGGCTTTGCAGGTTTGCCTGTGGAATGCGTTGGCTATAAGAACGGTTCTATGGCGGTGCAGGATTTGATGAACGGCGGCGTGCAGTATGTGATTATTGATGCAGCTCCCGCAGATTGCATCACCAAAGCACTCAACGAAATGAACTGATTTCCGTTTAAATTTTGACAATGCCTCACCGAAAAAAGTGAGGCATTGTTTCTGTGTAAGGATTATTGTTATGAGTGGATTTGATCGTAAAATTCAACGCTTTATAGAAGTGTTTATTCATGCCGGCGGATACAACAAGGTGCTTGAAGGCTTGCAAAATACGCTCCTGATTGCAGTTTTAGGCTTAATTATCGGTATCGTCGTCGGTACATTGATTGCAACCATGCGCGTTTTACCGAAATACAAGCGCCTGCCACGCGTGCTAAACGCCTTTTGCAGTTTCTATGTTGGGCTGTTCCGCGGCACGCCGATTGTTGTGCAGCTGTTGGTGTTCTATTATGTTTTACTGCCGCTATTGGGCATTAAAATGACTTCTGTTGCGGTTTCCGTGGTTGTATTCGGCTTGAACAGTGCTGCATACATATCCGAAATTATGCGCAGCGGTATTTTGTCCGTAGACATCGGGCAAATGGAAGGTGGGCGTTCCGTCGGTTTAAGCTATGCTACAACCATGATGCGCATCATCATTCCGCAAGCGGTAAAAAATATTTTACCGACCTTGGGCAACGAGTTTATTGCCTTGATCAAAGAAACTTCGGTTGTCAGTTTCGTCGGCGCAACCGATTTGTATGTCGCATTCAATTATATCGGCAGTAACAGTTATGAATTTATGGTGCCGTATCTCGTTATGGCAATCATTTATATTGTAATGGTGCTGTTGATTTCCCTGCTGATTAAAGTCATGGAAAGGAGCCTGAGAAAAAGTGATAGAAGTCATTAACTTAACGAAAAGTTTCGGCGACTTGCAAGTTTTAAAAGGCATCGACCTGACCATTGAACAGGGTGAAAAAGTGGTGGTTATCGGACCCTCCGGTTCGGGAAAAAGCACCATGTTGCGTTGCTTGAACTGTATGGAAGATCCAACTTCCGGCAAAGTATTATACCACGGTGTAGATTTAACCGATATGAAAGTGGATATTAACGAGCAACGCCAAAAAATCGGTATGGTATTTCAGCACTTTAATTTGTTCAATAACAAAACCGTGTTGGAAAATATTATGCTGGCCCCCGTGCTCACGCAGAAAAAGAAAATGAAGAAACTGCGCCGCCAAGGGAAAAAAGGCAATGCAGATGTGGAAATTAAAACTACCGCACAAATTAAAGCCGAAGCAAAAGAAAATGCAATGGCGCTTTTGGAACGAATCGGACTTGCCGACAAAGCAAATGTCTATCCTGCGCTTCTTTCCGGCGGGCAAAAACAGCGTGTGGCGATTGTGCGCTCTTTGGCGATGAATCCCGATGTAATGCTGTTTGACGAACCGACTTCCGCACTCGACCCCGAAATGGTCGGCGAAGTTTTGGAAGTGATGAAAGACCTTGCCAAAAGCGGTATGACCATGGTTGTGGTTACGCATGAAATGGGCTTTGCCCGTGAAGTCGGCGATCGTGTTATCTTTATGGACGACGGTAAAATTTTGGAACAGGGGACACCCGACGAGGTGTTCAACCATCCAAAGAATGCGCGCTTGCAGGAATTTTTGTCGAAGGTTCTGTAATAGCGAAAAATGCGGATATGAAAAAAGGACGGGAGTCTTGCTCCCGTCCTTTTTATGCTTGTTTTCTTACACTTCTGCGATGATTTCAACTTCTACCAAAACATCTTTCGGCAATGCCGCCGCTGCAACGCAAGAACGCGCGGGTTTAGAAGTGAAATAGGTGCCGTAAATCCCATTGAAAGTAGCAAAATCCGACATGTTCTTTAAGAAACAGGTGGTTTTAATCACTTTATCAAAACTAGACCCTGCCGCTTCCAAAATCGCGCCGATGTTTTTGCAAACTTGCTCGGTTTGGCCTTCGATGGTGGTGGCTTCCACATCGCCCTTTGCGGGGTTAATGGCAATTTGACCGGAAGCGTACAAAATGCCGTTCACAATTTTTGCCTGTGAGTAAGGGCCGATTGCCGCCGGTGCGTTTTCGGTGTGTAATGTTTTAATCATATTCCGTTCCTCCCGAAATCAATATGCTTTAATATGATAGCCTCTTTCAGTCAAGGCATTTTTGATGGCTTCAATATGTTCAAAATTGCGTGTTTCCAGTACCAAGCGCAAATAACAGCCGTTAATATCTGAGCCTTCCGATGCTCTTTCGTGGTGAACGGAAATTATGTTACCACCTTCATTGGCAATGGTGTCCGCCACGCCTTTCAACTGACCGGGTTTGTCAAGTAATTCAATTGTGAGCGAGTAGGTTCTGCCAGATTTCAACAAACCGCGTTTAATCACGCGCGAAAGAATGGTCACATCAATGTTACCGCCCGAAACCAAGCAGCAGACTTTTTTGCCTTTGATGTCTACCTTGTTAAACATTGCCGCCGCAACGGAAACCGCGCCTGCGCCTTCAGCGATGAGCTTTTGCTGTTCAATCAGCGCCAAAATTGCCGCCGCAATTTCATCTTCGGAAACCGAAACAATCCCGTCAACATATTTTTGGCACATTTCAAATGTTACATCGCCGGGTTCTTTAACGGCAATACCGTCTGCGATGGTGGAAACTTCGTCCAATTTGATGATTTTTCCGTCCGCAACGGAATTGAGCATGCTCGGTGCGCCCGCCGCCTGAACGCCGTAAACTTTGACTTCCGGATTTAAGGCTTTAATCGCGAATGCGACACCCGAAATCAGCCCGCCGCCGCCGATGGGTACAATCACAACATCCACATCGGGCAACTGCTCCAAAATCTCCAAACCTATGGTGCCTTGTCCGGCAATGACATCTTCATCGTTGAACGGATGAATGAAGGTATAACCCTTTTCGTCTTTTAACTGTAATGCGCGGTTGTATGCGTCATCATAAACGCCCTCGACTAAACAGATGTCCGCACCGTATTTGCGGGTGGCTTCCACTTTAGAAATCGGCGCGCCGTCGGGCAAGCAGATTAAAGATTTGATACCGTTTTTGGTTGCGGCAAGCGCAACGCCCTGTGCGTGGTTGCCCGCCGAACAGGCGATAACACCTTTTGCCTTTTCCTCGTCTGAAAGCTGTGAAATTTTATAAGCTGCACCGCGCACTTTGAAAGAACCCGTAACCTGTAAGTTTTCGGTTTTCAAATGCACTTCGCAATCGGGATTGATTTTCGGCGCCATAATCATATCCGTGCGTCGAATGACATCCTTTAATTGAAATGAAGCGTGATACACCTTGTCAAGCGTTAACATAGTTCCAATCTCTTCTTTCCAACAGTATATGCAAAATATTATATACCTCTTATATGCCAAATTGCAACAAAAAATCGTACAAAGTATGCATAAATATTCTTGAGAAGTTAATGGATTATGCCGATATTGAAAAATGAACGAACGAAAATGCGATAAAAACGCGTTAAACTGCAAGAATTCTTCGGCCGCGGGACGAATTTCGATTTGCTGCGTGAATTTCTGTTGCAATCTTCCGAATTTTGGTGTAAAATATTTGAGATAATAGGGTAGGTGTGTATTTTGAGAAAATCCGAACAATTTGTTATCCCTTTTGAAGAATATAATACCGAAGAAAGCAATACGCCGAAGATTTGGCGGTTTGCCTATGAATGGCTGGACTCTTTGATTTATGCGTTTTTAACGATTTTAATTGTGTTCACCTTTTTGTTCCGCATTGTCGGCGTCAGCGGGGAATCTATGGTCCCGACTTTGCAAGACGGCGATTGGCTTGCGGTTCGCGCCATCAATACCCAAATTGAACGCGGCGATATTGTTGTAATTACCCAGCCGAATTCATTAAACGAACCGTTGATTAAACGCGTGATTGCCGTAGGCGGTGACGAGGTGGATATTGATTTCGTCGAAGGCGTCGTTCGCATTAACGGTGAGGAGATTAACGAGCCTTATATTTATGAACCGACCAACCGAATGTCTAATGTGGCATTCCCCGTGACGGTACCCGAGGGTTGTGTTTTCGTGATGGGTGACAATCGCAACAATTCTTTGGACAGCCGCTCTACAACCGTCGGTTTTATTGATACGCGATATATTTTGGGAGTTGCGCAGTTCCGTTTTTATCCCTTCGGTGAATGGAAGTTAGATAATTATGCCTGAAAAAACAATCCGAAATATTTATGATTTTGCTTCAATTCTCACTTCTGCCGTGTTGGCAGTTTGTGTGATTTTTACATTTGTTTTTAAGATTTCCGCCGTAGACGGGGATTCGATGAAAAACACTTTGCACAACGGTGACAGAGTTTTGATTACGGCACGCGATTGGAATTTGCAATACGGCGATATTGTGGTCATATCCCAACCAAATGCGTTTGACAAGGTCTTGATTAAGCGCGTGATTGCAACCGAAGGGCAGACCGTAACCGTGGATGCAAAAACGCATCAGGTGCTTGTAAACGGCAAAGTGTTAAATGAACCGTATATTGCCGAGGCTTTGGCTGTGCAAGGCTATTGGAGTTATCCTGTTACCGTGCCCAAAGGCTGTGTGTTTGTGATGGGCGATAACCGTAACCATTCTACGGATAGCCGTGACCCGGCAGTGGGTATGATTGATACGCGTTACATTGTCGGCGAGGCGTTTTACCGCATTGGCGACAAACAATTGCTGACGAACAGTGTGGAGTGAATATGGCGGATTCAATTAAACAAAATGTACAATGGTTTCCGGGGCACATGGCAAAAACCAGACGGCTTATCAAAGAATGTTTGCCGCAGGTGGATGCTGTCACAGAAGTTTTGGATGCGCGCGTGCCCGAAAGCAGCCGCAATCCGGAACTTTCGAGTTTAATCGGTGACAAACCGCGCATCGTATTGCTCAATAAATGTGATGTTGCCGATGACCGTGCCACAAAGCGTTGGTTAGAGTATTACAAAAAGTCCTGCGCTGCGGTTTTGCCGGTGGATTGCAAAAGCGGTAGGGGATTAGATCAGTTTATCCCTTTGATGCGGGAAGTTTTAAAAGATAAAATCGAGAAAAACGAAGCACGAGGTATGGCAGGCAAACCGTTGCGGATTATGGTGGTCGGTATTCCCAATACCGGCAAATCCTCGTTTATCAACAAAATGGCGGGCAGAAACCGCGCCGAGGTTGCCGACAAGGCAGGTGTTACGCGCCATAACCGTTGGTTCGTTATCGGCAACGGCATTGAATTGTTGGATACCCCCGGTGTGCTTTGGCCAAAATTTGACGACCCGAAAGTGGGCGACAAATTGGCGTTTATCGGTTCTGTAAAAGATACTGTGGTAGATAGCGAGACTTTGGCGGTGCGCCTATTGGAAATTATGCAAACCGAATATGCCGACCGCCTTTCAGAACGCTACAAAATCAGCGATTTTGCTGATTTGCAAGCGTGGGAACTTTTGGAACTGATTGGGAAAAAACGCGGAATGCTCATAAAAGGCGGCGAGGTTGATTATACCCGTGTTTCGGTGATGTTGCTCGATGAATATCGCGGCGGCAAACTCGGGAAAATCACACTCGACCGAGTGGGTGAATAAATGGTAGATTTTTCGATTGAAAACGAACACAGGAACAAAGGCTGCAGCGTCATTTGCGGGATGGATGAAGCGGGGAGAGGTCCGCTTGCCGGCCCCGTCTATGCCGCTGCTGTTATTTTAAGCCCCGACACGGTAATTGAGGGCTTAAACGATTCCAAAAAACTGACCGAAAAGAAACGGGAAGCGCTTTTTCCGGTGATTCAGGAAAAAGCGCTCGCCTACGGTATTGGCTTTGCCACCGAACGGGAGATTGACGAAATTAACATTTTGAACGCGACTTTTCTTGCAATGCGCCGCGCGGTGGAGCAATTGCAGATTACGCCGCAACTATTGCTGATTGACGGAAACCAAAAACCGAAAACGGGTATTTGTGAGGAAGTTACCGTAATAAAAGGTGATGCAAAATCTATGTCTATTGCGGCGGCATCTGTGCTTGCGAAAGTCAGCCGTGACCGCTTTATGCTGGAACTTGCAAAAGAGTATCCGCAATATGCTTTTGAGCAACATAAAGGGTACGGCACAAAACTGCATTACGAACGGATTTCGCAATATGGCATTGCACCGATTCACAGAAAGTCCTTCCTGAAAAAGATTATTGGAGAAAATGCCAATGGATAGGGCGCAAACAGGCATTCGCGGCGAAGTGGAAGCGGCACGGTATCTGCGCGAAAAAGGGTATCGCATTTATGCGGCAAATTACCGTTGCCGACTCGGCGAAATTGACATAATTGCAGAAGATGCGCGGTATATTTGTTTTGTTGAGGTCAAAACACGCGCCCAAAACAGCCGTTACGCCGCGGCAGATGCAGTAGACTATGCCAAACGAAAAAAACTGATTGCGGCGGCGAACTTGTTTTTGGCACAGTATGACGGCAACAAGCAACCGCGGTTTGATATTGTCGAGATTTATGTGCAAAACGCGGCTGTTAAAAAAATCCGCTTAATAAAAAATGCGTATAACGGAGAGGGCAAATGAATTTTTTTGATTTTCACTGTGATACCATCGGCGAATGTGTTTTGCAACACAAATCGCTTTCTGCAAACGATTTGCATATTGATTTGCAAAAAGCCGCGTGTTTTAAGCAGTACGGGCAGTTGTTTGCCGTTTGGATTCCCGATGAAAAACGCGGTGAGGAAGCGTTTTCCTATTATAAAACGGTGCGGGATTGCTTTTATCGGGAATGCTCCGAAAATGAGAGTAGAATGATGCAATGCAAAAGCGCAAAGGATTTGGAAACCGCATTTGCAGAGCAAAAAGTTGCCGCAATTCTCACAGTGGAGGGCGGCGCGGCGTTAGGCGGCGACCTTGAAAAACTCGATGCGCTGTATGCAGACGGCGTGCGGTTGATGACGCTTACTTGGAATGGGTCCAACGAAATCGGCAACGGCTGTTTTGCAGAGGACAAAGGCGGACTGACGGATTTCGGCAAACGCGTGGTGCAAAAAATGCAGGAAATGCATATACTTGTCGATGTTTCCCATTTAAACGAATGTGGATTTTACGATGTTGCCGAATATACAAACAAACCGTTTGTTGCCAGCCATTCCAATGCGAAAATCATAGAGAATCAGTACGCGAAAGCGCGTAATTTAACGGATGAACAAATCCGGGTTTTAATATCTCGCAAGGGTCTGATTGGCTTAAACCTTTGCGATGTGTTTTTGGGGAATGACGGCGACTGTGGATTTGACGCGGTACTGCGGCAAATTTCGCACTTTTTGGATTTGGGTGCCCAATCGGTTTTGGCATTTGGCTGTGACTATGACGGCTGTACGGTGCACTCATCTTTAAACGGAATTGACAAAATTCCGCGTTTGTTTGACTACCTTTTACAGCACGGGATACGGGAAGAACATCTTGAAAATATATTCTTTGAAAACGGATATAGATTTCTCGTTGCAAATCTTTAAAACCTGTGTTAAAATATGGTGAATTTTATGTTGGGAGTGTAACTATGGTTTATACGAGTACAAGAGACAGTTCTGTGCGCGTTTCCGCGGCGGAAGCGATTGCGAAGGGGATTTCCGCCGACGGCGGATTGTTCGTTCCGATGACAATCCCCACGCTGAACCTTGTGGATATTGAAAAAATTGCGCGTCTGGATTATATCGGCAGAGCGAAAGAGGTTTTAAAACTCTATTTGACCGATTTTACCGATGATGAGTTGACGATGTGCGTGGAAGGCGCTTACAAAGCGGAGAAGTTCAGTTCCCCGAAAATTGCACCGCTGTACCACTTGAATGATACGGCAGATGTTTTGGAACTTTGGAGAGGCCCCACCTGTGCATTTAAAGATATGGCATTGCAACTGCTCCCGTATTTGCTGACGGTTTCCGCCAACAAAACGCTGAAAGATACCAAAATCGTAATTTTGGTTGCCACTTCGGGCGATACGGGCAAAGCGGCTTTGGAAGGCTTTAAAGATGTTCCCAATACCGAAATTTTGGTGTTCTATCCTGTGGATGGCGTCAGCCCCATGCAGAAACTCCAAATGACCACGCAAGCGGGGAACAATGTCAGCGTCTGCGCGATTGAAGGCAATTTCGATGACGTGCAAAACGGCGTAAAATCCATTTTTACCAACCGCGAAATTGAAAAGAAATTCAAAGAAAACCACTTGGCGTTTTCCTCTGCAAACTCCATTAACTGGGGCAGATTGGTGCCGCAAATTGTGTATTATGTATCCGCTTATTGCGATATGGTTAAAGAAGGCCGCGTAAAACTCGGCGCGCCGATGAATGTGGTTGTTCCCACCGGCAACTTCGGCAATATTTTGGCGGCATACTATGCCAAGCAAATGGGTGTGCCCATCGGCAAACTGATTTGTGCTTCCAATGCGAACAATGTTTTGACGGATTTTCTCACCACCGGCACATACAATAAAAACCGTCCGTTCTATTGCACAACTTCGCCGTCCATGGATATTTTGATTTCCAGCAACTTGGAGCGTCTTTTGTTCGCGCTCTCCGGGCAGGATGCCGAAGGCACAAAAGCTTTAATGGAACAATTGGCGAAAAAAGGGACTTACACCGTCAGCGAAAAAATACAAAAATCTATTTCGGAACTGTTTGCAGCAGGGTACTGTGACGATGAAGATACCAAACGCACAATTTGCAAAATTTTCGATGAATATCATTACCTTTGCGACACCCACACGGCAGTTGCAGTGAATGTGTACGCGGCATATAAAACCAAAACGGGCGACAACACGCCTACCGTAATTGCGTCTACTGCCAATCCGTACAAGTTCTCCAAGAGCGTGTTGAGCGCATTGGAAAATCATATCAAATCCACGGATGAATTTTCTATGGTAGAGGAACTGCACGAAAAGAGCGGCGAACCTGTACCGCCGCAACTTGCAACATTGAAAGGCAAGACTCCGCGCTTCACACAGGTTACCGCCAAAGAAAATATGGCGGAAGTTGTATTCCAAATGCTCGGTATATAAAAGCAGAAGAGAGTGGAATTTTAAATCCCACTCTCCTCATTTTTTAATCGATTGGTTTCAAATCGGGCAAAATCAGTCTTTCATGCGGAAAGTGCCGCACTCGGTTTCGCTGCATTTGCACGGCTCGTGGCTGCATTGGCAGCCAACCATAATTTCATCTGCGGTGCAGGTGGTTTTGCCTTCATGGAATACACAGTTGCTGACGTTACATTTGATTTCGTTCATTTTGGTTGCCTCCTTTCATCAGTAGTTTTTGAAATTTGTTTTGAATTATACATCAACGGAGTATTCAAAAATGTCAATTTTTGCTATCGGAGATACGCACCTGTCTTTCTCAACGGACAAGCCGATGAATATTTTTAAAGGGTGGGATGACTATGTTGCGCGTCTTACCAAAAATTGGCATGCCCTGATTTCGGAAACGGACACGGTTGTAGTGATGGGGGATGTCTCATGGGCGATGTCTTTAGAGGAAGCAAAAGCGGATTTTGCCTATTTGCATGCATTGCCGGGGCAAAAGATTATTTTAAAAGGCAACCACGATTATTGGTGGAATACCCGCACAAAAATGGAAGCGTTTATCGAACAAAACGGCTTTTCCACTTTGCACATTTTACACAATAACGCTTACCGTGTTGGGGATTTCAGCATTTGCGGCACGCGCGGCTGGTTTTATGACGCTGAGGAAACACAGCCCGACAAAGTTTTGCTTCGCGAGGTGCAACGCTTAAAAACTTCGATTGATGCAGGACGTGCGCTCGGCGGTGAACCGATTGTTTTTTTGCACTATCCGCCGATTTCGATAAATCAGCAGTGCGCACCGTTTTTAGAACTTTTAAAAAATGAGCACATTGAACGCTGTTATTATGCCCATTTGCACGGCGGCGCATCACATTTGGCGTTCCAAGACGAGATTTATGGGATAAAATTTGAACTTTTGTCGGGGGATTACCTCAAATTTTGTCCAAAACTAATAGATTTAATAAAATCGTAAAAAAGTATGGAAATTTTAAATGCTTTCTGCTATAATATAAAAGTTAATGCTTTACAATTCAGGAGGAATATGTAAATGAGTTTAAAATCATCCAACAAAGTCGAGACAAACACATGGGAACTTGAGATTGCCATTGACGGCGCTGCCTTTGAAGAGGCGGTCAACAAAGCTTATCTCAAGCAAAGAAAAAACATCACCGTGCACGGCTTCAGAAAAGGCAAAGCACCCCGTTCTTTCATTGAGAAAATGTACGGCGAAGGCGTTTTCTATGAAGATGCATTGGAAATCCTGTATCCCGACGCTGTGGAAGAGGCAGTTAAAGAAGCCGGCTTGGAAATTGTGGACACTCCCTTTGATTTGGAAGTTCCCGAAATGGGCAAAGACGGCGTAACTTTGAAATTGAAAGTGACTGTTAAACCCGAAATCGAACTTGGCGAATATAAGGGCTTAAAAGCAACCAAAAAGTCCTGTAAGGTTTCTGCCGACGAAGTCAAAGCAGAACTCAACCGTATGCTTGAACAGAACGCGCGTATGGTTACCGTAGAAGACAGAGCGGCTAAGAAAGACGACATCACCGTGATTGACTTTGAAGGTTTTGTAGACGGCGAAGCATTTGAAGGCGGCAAAGCGGAAGGGTATGAACTTACTCTCGGTTCCGGTCAGTTTGTTCCGGGCTTTGAAGATCAGATTATCGGGCACAAAACCGGCGAAGAATTTGATGTCAACGTTAAATTCCCGAAAGATTATCACGAAGGTCTTGCTGACAAAGACGCTGTGTTCAAAATCAAATTGCATGAAATCAAAGTTAAGGAATTGCCGACTTTGGATGATGAGTTTGTTAAAGATGTCAGCGACAAAGACACCGTTGATGAACTGAAAAAGAGCATTAAGGCTGACCTTGAAAAATCCAAAAAAGCAGCTGCTGATAATGAAGTCAACAATACTTTGATGGAAATGGTTGCCGACGGCGTGAAAGCGGAAATCCCGCAGGCGATGATTGAAAAGAAAATCGACAGCGATATCGACGAGTTTGCATACAGACTGCAAATGCAGGGCTTGGATTTGAAGACCTACCTGCAATACACCGGTATGGATGTTGAAAAATTCCGTGAAGGCTACAAAGAATCTGCTGAAAAGCAGGTGAAACTCGATTTGGCGATTGAGAAGATTATCGAAGTCGAAAAAATTGAAGTTCTCGAAGCAGAATTGGAAGCGGAATATAAGAAGTTCGCCGATGCATACAATATGGATATTGAAGCCGTGAAAAAGGCTGTTTCCGTGGAAGGCCTTACCAAAGAACTTGCTTCTAAGAAAGCAATGGACTTCGTTGTAGAAAATGCCGTTGTCACAGAAGAAAAAGCAGCTGCGAAAAAGACCGCTGCGAAAAAAGACGACAAGGCAGACGGCGAAAAGAAAGCGGCGGCGAAGAAACCCGCAGCAAAGAAAACCGCTGAGAAAAAACCGGCGGCAAAGAAAACAACCAAAAAGGCAGAAGCTGAAGACAAATAATTGATTATTCGTCTTTAAACCTGTCAATACTTGATTCAGTCTTACTTTACGGTGGCGCGCTCAAGCGACGGCTAATGCTTTTCGCTTTGAGTGCTTCACCGTTGGATTTTAGGAGGTATTTTTATGGCATTGGTTCCTTATGTTGTTGAACAAACCAGTCGCGGTGAGCGCTCGTATGACATTTATTCCCGATTGCTCAATGACCGTATCATTGTGTTGTCCGATGAAGTTAACGATGCAACGGCGAGTTTGGTTGTGGCACAGCTTCTGTACCTCGAAGGGCAAGACAATGAAAAAGATATCAGTCTGTATATCAACAGCCCCGGCGGTTCTGTAACTGCGGGTTTGGCGATTTACGACACAATGCAATATATCAAATGCGATGTATCCACCATTTGTATGGGTATGGCGGCAAGCATGGGGGCATTTTTGCTGTCCTCGGGCGCAAAAGGGAAGCGCTATGCATTGCCGAACAGCGAAATTATGATTCACCAACCCAGCGGCGGCGCACAGGGGCAGGCAACGGAAATTGATATTGTTGCGCGCCACATTTTGCGCACGCGTGAAAAACTGAACAAAATTCTTGCGGAAAATACCGGCAAGCCGATTGAACAGATTGCACGCGACACCGAGCGCGACAATTTCCTTTCTGCCGAAGAAGCGCTTGATTACGGTTTGGTGGATAAGATTTTTTATAAGAGATAACTTCTAAGGAGTATTTTTACTATGGCGAGAGATAACGACAGCAGAGAAAAAACCGTGCGTTGTTCTTTCTGCGGCAAATCTCAGGATGAAGTTGAAAAACTGATTGCAGGGCCGGGCGTGTGCATTTGTGATGAATGTATAGAGCTTTGTATGGAAATTGTAGAAGGCAGTTCGCCCGCGACCAACAGCAAGAAAAAGCCTGCCAAGGCGGAAAAGGTATTGCCGAAACCGCAGGAAATCAAGGCGAATCTCGATGAATATGTTATTGGGCAGGAAGACGCAAAAGTTGCTTTGAGCGTGGCGGTGTATAACCACTACAAGCGCATTTATTACGGGCAAAAAACGGATGTCAACATTCAAAAGAGTAATGTAATTTTGTTAGGACCCACGGGCGTCGGCAAAACGATGCTCGCCCAAACGCTTGCCGAGATTTTGGATGTTCCTTTTGCGATTGCAGACGCCACTACTCTTACTGAGGCGGGCTATGTCGGCGAAGATGTTGAAAATATTTTGCTTCGTTTGATTCAGGCAGCGGACTTCGACATAGAACGTGCCGAAAAGGGTATCATCTATGTGGATGAAATTGACAAAATCGCCCGCAAGTCCGAAAATCCGTCAATTACCCGCGATGTCAGCGGTGAAGGCGTACAGCAGGCACTGTTAAAGATTTTAGAGGGCACGGTTTCCAATGTGCCTCCGCAAGGTGGCAGAAAACACCCGCAGCAGGAGTTTATTCAAATCGACACCACCAACATTCTCTTTATTTGCGGTGGTGCGTTTGACGGGATTGATAAAATCGTTGAAAAACGCACAGGCAATAAAGTATTGGGATTTGGCAGTGAATTGGTTTCTGTTGACAAAACGGACAGCGACAAGATTTATTCCAAAGTGATTCCGCAGGATTTGGTGAAATACGGTTTGATTCCGGAATTGGTTGGCCGTTTACCGGTGATTACCACTTTGAATAATCTCAACCGTGATGCGTTAATTCAAATCCTTTCCGAGCCGAAAAATGCGTTGTTAAAGCAATACGCTGCGTTGTTTAAAATGGACGGCGTAACGCTCGAATTTCAGCCCGAAGCTTTGGAAGCGATTGCGGATTTAACACTTGAAAAGAACACGGGTGCACGCGGATTGCGTGCCATTATGGAAAAAACGCTGTTACCGATTATGTATGAAATTCCATCCAATTCGGCAATTACCAAGGTGATTATAACAAAGGGCTGTGTGTTGGATGGCGAAAAACCTTTGACGGAAACCGCATCCACACCAAAAGCAAACCCTGCAAAAGCACCGAAAGACGCCGGTTAATCTTATAAAAAAGGCTTTGTTTTGCAAAGCCTTTTTTATTTTGCGATTGTTGAATTTTTTTCTTCCTTATGCTATACTGATTTTATGATATAGAAAAAACGGAGAGATTTTATGGAAAAGCAAACGGCAAAACTCGGTGGTCGTATTTGGTTTAATATTATCCTGTTTGGGCTTATGGGGCAAGTTGCGTGGGCAGTTGAAAATATGTTTTTCAACACGTTTTTGTTTAACGCGATTTACAACGGTGCTTCGCAAGCGGCGGTGGACGGCTCTATTGATGTGATGACCGCTATTAGCGTGATGGTTGCTTGTAGCGCCCTGATTGCCGTATTGGCAACCTTTTTAATCGGTACTTGGAGTGACAAGGCGTGTAAACGCAAACGCTTTATTTCTATCGGTTACATTCTTTGGGGGATTGTTACTGCCGCATTTGGTTTGATATCCCGTGATAATACCGCTACTCTTTTTCATTTGAGCGATGAAGTGCAAATCCTGACTGCCACGGTCGCGATTGTCATCGTGATGGATTGCTTGATGACTTTTATCGGTTCGGGCGGCAATGATGCGGCATTTAACGCTTGGGTAACGGATGTTACCTCCACAAAGAATCGCGCAACAGTAGAAAGCGTTTTAGCGTTGCTTCCATTGCTTGCAACAGCGGCGGTTATGGGATTTGCAGGTGCGGTAAGCAGTATTGGCTACAATGTGTTTTTCATCGCGCTTGGTATTATTGTTTCGGTTTGCGGCATTATCGGGTTATTTTCCTTAAAAGACGGTGAGATTCATACCGATGTCAGCGAGTCCTATCTGAAAGATTTGTTGTATGGATTTAAACCGTCGGTGGTCAACGAGAATAAACGGCTCTATTTGGCTCTCACGGCATCTTGCTTGTGCTCCACCGCGTTTCAAGTCTTTTTCCCGTATATTTTCATTTATCTCGGCAATGTGATGCAGTTCAGTTTAGACAGCGTTTTGGCTTCTTTGACGCTTCCGATTATCCTTGCAGCGGCAGTGGTCTTGATTTTGGCAATCGCGTTAATTGTTTTCACAGGTAAGTTGATGGATAAATTCGGGAAAGAAAAGTTTTTGCTGTTTTCGGTGCTTTTGTATGTCGGCGGCTTAGTCGCGGCAGGATTTGCTAAAAATATAGCCGTATTTTTTGTTTGTGCAGTTCCTGCACTTTTGGGTTGGGCATTGTTCTCCATTGCCATTAACGCTTCTGTCCGCGATTTTATGCCGTCGGGCAAAGTCGGCGCATTTCAAGGCATACGTATGATATTCTTTGTACTGATTCCAATGATTGTTGGGCCTTTTATCGGCAATTTGGTCTGCCGCGTTTCTTCCATTACATATACGAACGAATACGGTGTTGTAACTTCTGCTCCGGGTTCTGTTATGTTTTGGGCTTCGGCAGCGGTGGCGGTGTTTATCCTTCTGCCTGTTTTTGTTTTGAAGAAAAAAGGTTTTTCCGTTTCAGAATAATGTATTTTATTTCTGCCGAATATCGCAAAAGTTTTTTAGCAAGGGAAAGGCGTAATCTCAAATATGCATCGCATTTTCCTTGCAAAAACACATATTTAAAAATATCCTGTACGCACAAAACGCACTGTACCGCCAAAATGGGGGCACAGTGCGTTTTCTCTTTGTTTATTTGCGTGTAACAAAATCAGTACAAAGAAATTGTTATCAGATTTTCATTGCCACTTCGTATGCTCTCCAAACGACGGAACGCAGGTTGCCGACGGCAAGGCAATCACCGACAAGGTAAACATTCTTTGCTTTTTCAACAAGTGGGGCGGGGAGGTAGCCGACTGCTCCTAAAACGCTGTCACAGGGGATTTCCACACTTTTCCCATTCTTATCGGTGCAAAGAACCGCGCCGTTTTTGATTTCTTTCAAAGTGGTTTCCAAATATACCGGCACTTTGTTGAGGGCAAACCATTCGCGCAAATACGACGAGTTTGCAAGGCAAACGCCCGTTTGACTTACCAAATCATCTTTCATTTCAATAATTACGGGTTTCTTCCCTTGGAGCGCCAATTCATAAGCAATTTCGCATCCCGTCAAGCCACCGCCGATAACCGCCACGGTTTCGCCGACTTCTTTTTCGCCGTTAAGGAATTCGCAGGCTTCCACCATTTTTTCGTAACCCGAAACCTTTTTGAGTTGAATGGGCTTTGAGCCTGTGGCAATAATCACCGGTGCATCGCCAAATTGCGAAACATCTTTAATTTCATCATTTAGGTGTACTTCAATGCCGAGTTTTTCCATTTGAAGTCTGTACCAGCTAAGCAAATCACGCAGTTTGCCTTTGTAGCTTTCTGCACTTGCGGGAATGAATGTGCCGCCGAGTACATCGCTCTTTTCGTGGATAACAGGATTGTGTCCGCGAAGTTTCAATACGCGGGCTGCTTCCATACCGCCGATGCCGCCGCCAACGATATGTACGGTCTTGGGTGATTTTGTTTTCACGATTTTGTGCTTGTTCCATTGCATGGTTTCCGCATTGACCGCGCAGCGCGCAAGATGCGTGCTGTCCGAAAGTTTTTGGTCGTTCGGAACCCCTTTGTAATGGCACATATTGAAGCAACCGTTATGGCAAAGAATGCAGGGACGAATATCGTCTTCTTTATCCTGCATCAATTTTGTAACCCATTCTTGGTCAGCAAGGAATGGACGTGCAAAGCCTGCACCATCCAATTTGCCTGCGGCAATGGAGTCTGCCGCTACGCGCGGATCAAGTCTGCCGGCGCAAACCACGGGTTTATCGGTGAATTGCTTGATATGCTCTACATCGGCAAGGTTGCAGTTCTCGGGCATATATATGGGCGGATGTGGCCAATACCACGCATCATAAGTGCCGTTGTCGCAGTTGAACATATCATAACCTGCATCGGAAAGGAACTTGATTGCTTCTTCGCTTTCCGCCATATCTCTGCCGACTTCGGTGTATTCCTCTCCGGGAAGTGCGCCTTGACGGCAGCCCTTTGTTTTGGAAACAACGGAATACCGAAGCGAAACGGGAAAACCCTTGCCGCAAACCGATTTAATTGCTTTCACAATATCCGCGGCGAACCGGTAACGATTTTCGAGGCTTCCGCCGTATTCATCGGTTCTCTTATTTACATATTTTAATGTGAATTGGTCAAGCAAATATCCTTCGTGTACGGCGTGAATTTCCACACCGTCGACGCCGGCGTCTTTGAGCTTTTTTGCGCAGACAGCAAATGCTTCAACAAAACGGTCAATTTCCTTTTTGGTTATCTCTCGAGACGGAAGTTTATCAGACCAACGGTTTTCCGAAGCAGAAGCGGAAGCGGTGATTTTGTCAAGATTCATAATGGGTTTGCTGAGTACATTTACAACAGGCGTGTTGTAGAGTGTTTCCATCATCTTGCTAACGGTAAAGGAACGCCCGAAGCCTGCGGTCAACTGCACAAACAATTTAGCGCCGGTTTTATGAAATTCCGGCATCCATTTTGCCAAGTCTTTATACATCTTGTTGTTTTTATCCAACCATTGCCCCAAAATGGGGTTGTAAATGGGTTGACAACCGGGAAGTACCAAACCGCAGTTGTTTTTTGCGACTTCCATAATGAATTTTGCGCCGTCTTTGTCAAAATGGTTAAGTTCCATCCAACCGAACAGGTCTGTGCCGCCCATGCTGGTCAATACAACGCGATTTTTAATTTCACAGTTTCCGATTTTCCAAGGGGTAAATAACGGTTCTAATCTTTTATCCATGCTATACTCCTATTTGTTTATTCTACGGTTACGGTTCCGTCTTCGTCAACGGTAATTTTCATACCGTCTTTCACATAATCCAAAAATTCCTGCCCCAAGCAGTCAACCGTAACCATCGGTTCGTTGCACCAGTTTGCGGCAAGCACCGCTCCTGCGGCGGCGAGTGAGTCAATGTGTTCGCTGAACAGCAGGCAAGCGGGGCTTTTGCCCATTGCCTTTGCACAGTAAAGAACCATACCGCCCGTCGTAGAGCCAATAGTCTGCGGAAGGCAAAGCGCTTTCCCAAGCATGGGTTTTCTGTAAAGGTCTTTGTTGTTTTGATCATCACATTCAGTTTGCTTATATTTGTTTCCAATCACGGGAAGCTCACCAAATTGAAGTGCTCCCTGAAAAGAAGCGAGGGTATTAAATCCGCCGTGCGAAACCAACGCGTCGGCAGTGCATTTGCCTGCAACCACGGGGCGGCCTTTAAACTGTTTCATCTTACTTTGCCTCCTTCGTAATAATGCCGAGAATTTCATCGCTTGTGTAATAACGCGCGGTGGTATAGGTTCTCAACTTGTTGGAATTGGTAATAACGGGCATTGCTTTTGCAAGGGGATTGTTCATATACATAAGCGGGCATATGTAAGAAAGCACCACGCCGGTTTTCTCCAGTTCTTTTGCGGCAGGCGTCATTTCAAATTTCTCTTTTACGCCGGGGGCGCAAGTGAATACTGTGGGAACGCTGACTTTCTTAAGTCCGCTTTCTTTAAGCCCGTTCACAACTTTTTGTGTCCACTCGTTAAGCTGTGCGAGCGAAAGGTGCGGGCAACCTACAAAGCAGAGCTTCGGTTTGGCGTTTTTGTCTTTCCACATGACGGGATAATTGTCTTTCACTCTTTGCAACTCGGCATCGTCAATCACGTAAACCTTCGCGTTTTCCGCGATAAGCGATTCACCCTGCTCAACGGCTTCGGGTGTGAGATTTTCAATGTGATACAAACCGACTGCACCGTTTGAAGCGGTAGCCGCGCCGAAGTCCTTTAAATAAGCACAAACATCATCCGTAAGTTCTGTTCCGAGCCACTTGTTCATCCCCGTAACATAAGGCACGTCTTCCATAACCTTCATTCCGATAGCAGAGCCCAAAACTTGTGCTTCGGGTTTTTCAGTAGTTTCCGCTTTTACAATCCAAGTGGCTTTTCTGCCTTCTTCGGTCAGCAGGCCGAAATAGGGGACAAAGCCGACAATGGAGCCGAATAACTCAATGATTCCTGAATTTCGGTTGCATTTCGCACCGAGAACCGAGTTTGCATACACAACGGCAGAAGATTCCGCCCAAGAAAGCACATCGCCTTTGTTCGGCTTGTTGCCGACCTCGTCCATATAGCAAGTGCAAGTGTAGGCCTTGTCATTGATAAGACCCATTTTTCGAAGCTGTTCGTCATATTCATCCTGCACAGAATACATGAACTTTTTGAATACAATATTTTTCAAGAAATCCGAAGGAACTTTGGGGTCAAGTGGTTTCGGATCGACAGAAAATTTTTGACCGGACAGTGCGCCCCCGCCAATCAATTTGTCCATCAATTCGTACACGGGCTTCATAACGCCGAGCCCGAAACTGGTGACAAGATGCCCCATCTTGCTTGTAACAGGTACCATTTCGGTTGCACCGAAAGCCTCACCGTACATTACAAGGGTTTTCATAACCTTTGCCAAAGTTTCGCCTTTCTTTCCGGTGAGAATATCGACCTGTTCCGGAGTCAGTTTCATTTTGTAGTTGAACTCTTCATTCATACTGCGCTTGCTCCTTTCGTTGACTCGCGGTCATTGTAATTTTACTGAAAATAGGTTTATTTTATTATAATGTCTACGCGTTTTTTTTGCAAGATTGTCCATATAAAAATATATATTCATACAACAAAATTGTGATTTTTAAATGTTTGCTTTTCTTTTCGGATTTTGCTTTTAAATTGAAACGGAATATGTTATACTATGGATACGATTTTCAAAAAAGAAGGTGGATGCGTGCGTAAAAGGAGCAAATTGCGCTTTACAAGCGAGCAACAGCAAAACAAAAAGCGATTTCGTGCCTTTATTGCGGCATTTTGCGCTTTCGTTTTGGTGTTGGGAACGGTTTCCACCTTAATATTTATGAAATCCTTAAATTTTGACCTAAAGAATATCCTGAAAACACCCGACGACACCAGCACCACTACTGAACCGACCACTGCGCCGACGCGGCAAGTGTCGGTTGTGGATTCCGCCGTACTGCTCGTTTGCTGTGACGCCGAGGAGAATCTGACTTTACTGGCAATTGTGCAAACCGACGCAAAAGAAAAAGCAATTTTAGTGCAAGCGTTAGAAACGGACGCTTCAGCTACGGCGCAAAACGATGTTAGTTTCCAAACTGTTTTTGCGAAAAACGGGATGGCGGGGCTGAAAAACGCAGTTTCTTCTGCTTATGGCTTGCAGTTTGACCGATATATCAAAATGACGGAAAGCAACTTGAAAAAGGCGATTTCTTCCACAGGCGATATATCCTTACAAATACCCAATCAAGTTGCTTACCGCGGTACGGATTACAGTTTGTTTTTGGATGCGGGCGAACAAACCTTAACAGGGGATTTGTTTGTGAAATATTTGCGGTATGCAGATACGGATGCAAAAAGTACCGCAGCGGCATCCTTGGTACAAAAAACGCTGCAATCACTGAACGGAAAAAACCGAGAACAGCAGTTTAACACGCTGTTTAATCTTTCCGATACCGATTTTTCGATTGTGGATTTGACGGACTCTAACGGGCTTATAGAGGTTTATGTTGCTTTGTGCGATTCCGTGCGCGTCAACGCGAAGGCCGCAGAGCAATAAGGAGATACTATGAAAAAAATCAGTATTCTTTGCGTCGCCGTGATTTTGCTTTGTTCGGTCGCACTGATGAATTTGGACACCTTACGCTTGTGGATTCCGACAGATTTTTCCGAAACGGAATTGGTTGAGAAAACCGAAAGCAATACGCGGTATTATTATAACACCTTAACGCAAGACGGTAAAATTGCCTATTCGGGTATCTTGGCGCAGATACGCAGTCACCCCGAAGAAATTGAAATTCCGCCCCTCGATGAGGAGGAATTCCACAAAATGTTTCAGGCGCTTTCTTACGATAATCCGGATTTGCTTTGTATGCAAAATGAAAGTCGAATCATCAAAAGGGGCGCAAAAGCGTTTTTTGCACCGCAGTATGTTTGTGACGCGCAAACCTGCGAAGCGCACACTGCACAATTGGAGTCGGAAGTGCAAAAGATTCTCGACAGCGTGCAGGCAGAATGGGATACCTATCAAACGGAACTTTTCTTTCACGATACAATTTGTGCGAGAATGGCATACGAAACCGCAGACGATACGGTTGGTTACACAACTTATGACGCTCTGGTTTCAGGAAGAGCCGTTTGTGAAGGGTATGCGCGTTCGTTGCAACTTTTGTGTAACCGTGCAGAAATTCCTAATTATCTTGTTACAGGCACCGGTACGGAGAGTGACGGTACTTCGGAAGGGCATATGTGGAATGTAGTTACGGTAGTCGGGCAAAACTATTATGTAGACGCTACTTGGGACGATATGGATGCGGAATCCATCAGTCGTATCAGCCACGCATTTTTCAATGTGTCCGAAGAAGACGTGCGGTATACACATACGGATATTGTGCCTGAGAACAACCGCTGCATTCACACGCAATACAATTACTTTACTTACGAAACGCTTCTGTTCTCAGAATATAATCAAGCGGCAAAGGCGCGGCTTACGGATATAATGAAATCGGTTATTGCGCGCGGAGAGGACACATTTGAAATTCGATTTGCCGATCGCCAAACATTTGATGCGGCAATAGCGGATTTGATTGATGACAGTGAAATTTACGGTTTGGCACAAAAAGCAAACCGCAATTATATGCGAAAGCATCCGGATATTATGTATGTTTGTGATGAACAAATGTTAACGGTACAATTCGCATTTGTATGATTTTAAGGAGATAGTAAAAATGGACAAAGAACGAATTGAAAATGCGGTGCGTGAAATCCTGATCGCCATAGGTGAGAACCCTGACCGTGAAGGCTTGGCAGAAACGCCGAAACGCGTTGCAAATATGTATGCGGAAATTTTCTCGGGGCTTTCGGATGACCCGACAAGGCACTTGAAAATCTTTAACGAATCCGAAAATGACGAAATGGTGGTTGTGCGCGATATTCCGATGTATTCGATGTGCGAACATCATCTTTTGCCGTTTGTCGGTAAGGCACACATTGCCTATATTCCGTCAGAAGGTAAGGTAATCGGTCTTTCCAAACTCGCCCGAATTGTAGATAGTTTTTCCAAAAAACCGCAGTTGCAGGAACGCTTGACTTCACAGATTGCGGACTTTTTAGAGGAGAATCTGTCTCCGAAGGGAATAGCGGTTGTGGTAGAAGCCGAACACTTGTGTATGACCATGCGCGGCGCGCGTGCGGCAGGTGCAAAAACGCAAACTTCGGCGTTGCGTGGCTCTATGCGCAAAGACGCACGCACCCGCGCTGAAGCAATGGCGCTTTTGCGGGGGGAATAGGATGCACTATTTTCGAGGAAACGGTTTTTCATTCCCTTTAAACACGCGCACATACATTATGGGCATTCTCAATGTTACGCCGGACTCTTTTTTTGACGGCGGTAAGTGGAATTCCCCGCAAATTGCTTTAAAGCACGCTATTCAAATGGAAAAAGACGGTACGGATTTGTTGGATATCGGTGCGCAGTCTACAAGACCGGGGCACACGCCTTTAAGCGACCGAGAAGAATTGGAAGTTTTAAAACAGTTTTTACCGTTGATTGCAAACCAAGTGCATATCCCGATTTCTGTTGACACATTTTACCCATTGGTGGCGGAATACGCCCTGCAAAACGGCGCACAGATTATTAACGATGTCAGCGGCGTATTTTCCGAAGAAATTGCAAGTTTGGTACATCAATATGATGCGGGTTGGATTGTAATGCACAGCGGAAACAGCAATTCGGACACGGTTGCAAATTATGAAAACGGCGTCACGCAAGATGTGCTTGCTTTTTTTGACAAAATGCAAGAGAAATGCCACGCTTGCGGTATTTCGGATGAACAGCTTTGCTATGATATGGGTATCGGCTTCGGCAAAAGCCACGCGGACAATTTGGAGTTGATTCGCAATGTCCGTCTGCTCAAACGAATTGACCGCGCCCTACTTACGGCGCTTTCCTGTAAGCGCGTTGTGGCAAATGAAACCGATGCCGAAGGGGATGACCGTATGTACGGTACATTGGCGGCGGATACACTTGCCATAGCCGGCGGTACGGATTTCATTCGCGTGCACCATATCAAAGAATCGGTGCTCGCCGCCAAAATGGCGGACGCCGTAGTCAGAGGAAGTAAAAATGGATAAAATCATTATTAAAGGACTCAGGCTCTATGCTTACCACGGTGTCAATCCGGAGGAAAAGAAAGACGGCCAGATGTTTTATTTGGATCTTTCCTGTTCTGTCGCTTTATGTGTGCCGTGTAAAACGGATTGTGTGGACGATACGGTAAGTTATGCTAAAATTCTGAAAACGGCGCGCACGGCGTTCCTGTCCGAAAAATTTGACCTATTGGAAAAAGCCGCTGAAACCGTTGCCGAGTCGGTTTTGCATACATATCCCGCTGTAAAAGAAATCACGGTCTGTGTGAAGAAACCAAACGCACCGATTAAAGCGGATTTTGATTATGTTGCAGTAGAAATCACACGTTGCCAAGCGACAGGGGAGTCGGACGAATGAAAATTGTGTTGGGTCTCGGTACCAATATCGGTACTCGCGAGCAAAATTTGAAAGATGCCCTTGCGGCAATTGCACTTTTGCCGAATACTGTTCTCATAAAACAATCGCCTGTATATGAAACCAAACCGTATGGATATGCAGACCAAAGTGATTTTTTGAATATGGCTGTTGAAGTGGAAACGGATTTACCGCCCGAAAGTATGCTCGGCGCTTGCCTTGGCATTGAAGCCGCCCTCGGCAGGGTACGAATGTTTAAAAACGGCCCAAGAATTATAGATATTGATGTTCTTTTAGCAGAAAATTTTTGTTTTGATGCGCCGCATCTTCGGGTGCCGCATCCGGAAATACGTAACCGTTCTTTTGTGTTGCAACCTTTAATGGATTTATTCCCAAACGGAGAAGTGTACGGATATGATTTTTCTGTGGCGTATCATGCACACCCGATGCTTGACATTCAACCGTATAATGCGGCGGATTTTGAAATTTAATTCTATATCAAAAAAATGGTATAGCCTTTCGGCTATACCATTTTTACTATTTGTAGGTTTCTCGAAAATCAATAAGAAATGTACTGTTTGGTGATGAAGGATTCTAACTGTGATGCAGACCAACCGATTGCCATTTCGTGTTTGGTAATCTTGTAGGTTTCACCGGTTGTAATTTCTTTGTCGAATGCGGTAAGTGCTTCGTTGGCCAAAGCAGAACGAACGGTTGTTTTCCAAGTTTCTTCGTTGTCATTGCCAACATAGTACATGACATGATAGCCGAAATTTGTTTCGATGATACCGCTGTCACCGGGTTTTCTTGCGGCGTCAAAGCACCAATCATTGAAGGCGGTTGTCATATCACCAACCTGTACATCTTCATAAAGACCGCCATTGGTGTTAGAACCGGTATCGTCACTGTTTTCGTTCGCAAGCGCTGCAAAGTTTTCTTCAGTCGGGTTTTCCAAGAACTGATTATACAACGCTTCTGCTTGCTGATAATAGGCTGCTTTTTCCGAAGCCGTAAGTTCTACGGTTTTGCCGTCTTTATCGTTGGTAGTTTCAAATTTGACCAAAATATGACGAACATCTACCGGTTTTGCAGTATCTTTGTGGGGAAGTTCAGACATATACAGAATAGCATAGCCTTTTGATGTTTCCACAACTGTAACATCGCCAATCGCGCGGTCAGCGGCGACGGCCCAATCACTTGCCGCTTGGCTAAAGTTGTTCGTCAGCTTAGAAGCGGTGGTGTCAGCCAATTTTACGGAAGATTCCGTAGCAGAGGAATTGTACTCTTTTGCCTGTGCAAGCAAGGTTTCGGGACTTGAAATTTTTGCGGCATATGCATCTGCCTGTTCTTTGGCTTTCGCCATCGCGTCAGCGGTTGCAGTTGCTTTCTCGTCATCGGTTGCATCATCAGCAATCGCAGAAGTATCTGCCGTCACAACGAAACCGTAAACAGTCAGCATTGCGTAATCTGCAACATTTTCATTGTATTCTGTTTCAATCTGTTCGTCGGTGATGGAGGTTTCGACATCGCTCTTTTTTTGCTCTGCAAATTTAGCTGCCAACTGTCTTTCTTCCAAAACTTCACGAAGCAGTTTTTCATCGACGCCTTTGCCGTAAATTTTGGTCAAATAACGGTTTAAGGAATAGTCGTTGGACTCTGCAGTTGAGCGAATCGACTCGATTTGTTTTTCCATATTCGCAACGGTTTCATCGTCCAAAGTAATACCTGCTTCACGCGCCAATTTTGCGTATGCGGTATAGGTTTGCAACGCATTTAATGTGTTGATGCGTAAATAATCTGCCCAAGTTGGGTTTTCTCCGTCGAAACCGTCCAAAGAACCGCGTGTATACTCCTGTTCCATCGGCGTTTTGCTGGCATCATACCCGGTATACATTGCGCCATATCCCGAACCGTATTGGGAATCATACTGCTTGGATTGATTTTGTACGTTTAAGTACATATCCATATAGTAAAAATTATATTTGGCAACAGAAATCTTTTCATTGCCGATTTTTGCGGCGGTAAGTACCTTTTGGGGAAGTCCGAAGAAGTTAAAGACACCGTAAATCGCCGCGAGTCCGATTACAACTGCAAGTACAATTGCAATGACTTTACCGATGATTTTTTTAGCTTTAGTAGCCTGGGGACTTTTTTTTGCCTGTTTCTTTGCCGCAGAAGCCATACGCTGTTTACGTTCCTCACGGTAAAGTTCTGCCTGGCTTTTTTCGACTTGGTTGTTTTCCATTCAGAATTCATCCTTTATCTGTTGATTTTCAAACCGCAAGCGCGATTAAACAAATCTATTTTATACTATTTTTGAAAAAGTTACAAGCATATTTTTAATAAAATCAGCAAAACGGCACAGAATTTACAGTTTATTTATGTTTTTTTGAAAAAGTGTGTAAAGTTGCTCAATTCATTTTGCAAAATCTGAAAAATATAGTATACTGCTCGCGGAGGAGATTTTGTGGGGAATACGACGAATTCAAAATATCGGGAATATTATGAAGCGTTTATAAAAAGCAGAAAAGACTATTATTGGGCTTGGGTTTATTCGATAATCGCCTATATTTTCGCGCTGTTTCTGTTTTTTTATTGCATAATGCGTTTCAAGGGCAGAATTTTATTTTTGAATTGGATAAAGCTTTTTTACACCGTGTTACTGTTGTGCAAAAAGGTTTCCCGAAAAATAAGCAAGACACGGAAGATTTACAGACGATGGTAATTGACAACAGCATTTTTATGGATAACTTTGTGTGTTATGCCGAAAAAGCAAAACGAGCAGAAGAAATTCTAACACCGCAAATTGTGCAAGCTTTGAACCTTGTTGCCGCGGTAACTGACGGAAAATTGCATGTTACTTTTTGCGGCTATCGAATTTTTGTATCCGTACATGACAAACGCGAAGCATTTGAACCACCGCTGTTTCGGAAATTTGATTTGGAACAGGAAATGGAAAGTGTTTATATACAAATTCGTCAAATCACAGACTTGATTGAAGCCGTGACCGGACAAAACCATACAGAAAACCTGCAATCAACGGATTGATTGCAGGTTTTTCTTATTCCGACAGCATCAACCATTCGGTTTCCTTATCGGCAACGGCTTCCTCTAAACTTTCGATTTGCTCGGTCAGTTCGGTTAAACGTAAATAGTTGTTCACAACATCCGGCGCTTCACATTCGGCCTTCAATTCATTCAGTTTTAAGTAATCCGCTTCAATTTCTTTTTGCAGAGCGGCAAGGCGCGCGCGGCGTTTTCGGTCCTCCGCTTTGTTCTTTTTGCCTGCTTCATATGCTTGCTTTTGTTCGGAATTTTCTTTCGGTTTTTGTTTAAGTGCCTCTTCCTGCGGCGCGTTTTCTTTTGCAGCGCAGTAAGCATTATATCCACCCGCATAAACTTTTACACCGTCAGGAAACATTTCAATGATTTTGGTCGGCACGCGGCTTAAGAAATAGCGGTCATGCGAAACCGTAAGCAGTGTACCGCTGAATTCCTGTAAGGCTGAGTCCAACGCTTCTTTTGCGGTATAATCCAAATGATTGGTTGGTTCGTCCAAAATCAAAAAATTGCTTTTCGTGAACATAATGATGCAAAAAGCGACTTTGGCACGGTTTGCACCTGATAATTCGCGTATTCTTTTAAACACCGCATCTTCTTCAATCAACAGTTTTCCGAGCGCACTGCGGATTTCCAAATCGGTTTTCCCGGGGAAACGGCGGTGCACAGCTTCTATTACCGTGTCATTTAAGTTTAGGTCTTGGAGCTCTTGGTCGAAATACGCAATTTTTACATTGCCGCCGATTTTGATATTGCCGGAGTAGGGGATTTTCTTGAGAATGGCTTTCAGCAGTGAGGTCTTACCGACGCCGTTTTTGCCGATAACGGCAACTTTTTCACCCTTTTCCACGGTGAAGGAAACCCCATCATATAACTGCTTTCCGCTTTGCGAATTTCCGACATATACGCCGATATTTTCCAAAGTAAGTACTGCTTTGTGCGGTTCGTAATCAAAATCAAATTGGAATTTTGCTGTTTTTTGCCGCGGATTGGGTTTTTGCGCAAGTTCCATTTTCTCGAGCGCTTTTACCCGGGAACCGACACTGTTTGTGCTGCTGGATTTTGCAAGATTTCTGCGCACATATTCGCGCATGGCTTCAAGTTCTTCCTGCTGTTTTTTATAGGCTTTTTCAAGTACCCGTATCCGTTCTTCTTTTTGACGCAAAAATGCGGAGTACCCGCCTTTGTAACGCACCAATTCGCCGCGTTCCAATTCGCAAATATCCTGCGCAACACGGTCTAAAAAGAATCGGTCATGCGAAACGACTATCACGGCGCCTTTGTAGTTTTCCAAATAATTTTCAAGCCAAGAAAGCATCGAAAAATCAAGGTGATTGGTCGGCTCATCCAAAAT
>DAVZHM010000006.1:0-34242 GCA_052273845.1 Candidatus Fimenecus sp.
CCTTATAAAGCTCAACCATATGCTTCTGCGCTCTTCTGTAATCGGCAAAATCGGCGCCTGAGAATCCGTCATCCACATAAAACCGGATGTTCGGGAATCGGTGTTCCTCTGCGTACTTCTGCATCGGAAACATCGAATTTGCCGGGCATATCTTCCTTCATATGCTTTTCGGAACCGCCTGTTGCAGGGAATTTTTCGTCGGTTGAATACTTGCTCCATACCTTTTCAAGAATTTCCAAAGCGCTTTTGACCTGCCCTTTGGGGA
The DNA here is from genome assembly GCA_052273845.1 of Candidatus Fimenecus sp. Lineage (GTDB taxonomy): Bacteria > Bacillota > Clostridia > Oscillospirales > Acutalibacteraceae > Fimenecus. The sequence goes on from DAVZHM010000006.1 coordinate 266, forward strand.
CATCGGAAGGCGTGGTTGTCCCACTTTTACCGTTTTGTTTTGCACAGGCTACAAAAGAAAGGACAAAGACGGCAGCAAGTGCAAGTGCAATAATCTTTTTCATAATATAGTTTCCTTTCACTTTAGGTTTTGCTTTCATAACATTATCTGTAACCCGAACAACATTAACAATTACATCGTTTATCTCAGGGGAAGGCTGATCTCAAACACCGCGCCGCCGTCGTTTGACGCGGATATTGTGCCTTTGTGCAATGACACAATCTCCTTTGCAAGAGAAAGTCCGATTCCGGCGCCGCCCTTACGGGTGCTGAAAAAGCGGTCGAAAATGTGCGGCAAAAGCTCCGGCGCAATGCCCTCTCCATCGTCATGGATACGAACAATGGCTTTTCCTCTGTCTGCCCTACATTCAATTTGTATTTTCCCTTTTGCATACCGCAGTGCGTTGGTGATTATATTGGTAAACGCACGGCGGAGCTGAACCTCATCGCAGTTTACCAAAACAGGTTTTTCGTCAAAGCATGGGGTGATGCACAGTTTTCTCTGCTCCGCCAGTTGATCCGTGCTGCGCAGACAGTCATATAAAACCTCACGAACATCCATCGAATGGAACTCAGCATTAGCTTGTCCCGACTCCAATCGGGAGAGCGTAAGCAGTTCCTCTACCAATTCGGACATCTGTTCAATCTCTTCCAGAATAACCCCCGATGCTTCGGCAGGATCCAGAACCCCGGTATGAATTCCCTCCGCGCAGCCCTGAACTGCCATCATCGGCGTTTTCAGCTCATGTGACACATTCTGAAAAAACCATTTCTGGGATTCGTGCGCCTTTTCAACATAGCCGCCGAGTTTCCTGCCAAAGAGACAGACCAGCACGCTGAGCACTGCCAGCACCGCGAAAAAAACGGCATTCAGATAAGCCGAATACTGCATAACTGCCCTGACATCCACATACAGAATGTACGAATATGCGTCCTCATATTCATCGGCTTCAACCTGTGATATTCGGAAAACAAATCGGCTGCCGCCGGTTTTCAGTGTATGAAATTCATCAGCGGACGGCTTTTCCTCCCGGCAGTATTTCCTCAATTGATATTCCGCTTTTGAAAGGTGTTCTGACTCTGTAAGACCATCTTCAACTTCAAGATACCGAACACTGGATGTAAGAAAATGCTCCTCCTCATCGTCCATTGTTTCGGCAAGCGGGATAGGATCCTTACGTTCATCCTCCAAAAGTATCGCCTTCTGCGCCTCTGAAGTCAGATACTCCGGAATAAAGATATTAACGGTAGAAAGCATCGCCGCAAAAACAAACAGCATCGTACCGAGAACGGATACGGTAATTTTTCTTCTTATATTTTTCATTTTCCGACTCCGTCCGATCGCAGGCGATAACCGTACCCCCAAACCGTCTCAATCTGCACATTGCTGTCCGCAGAGGAAAGCTTGCTGCGTATGCGGCGCAGTGTTTCATCGGTCACTCTGGTTTCCACTTCGTCATTGTATCCCCAGATCTGGTTAAGCAGCTCGTCACGTGAAAACGCTTTGCCCTCACCACGCATCAGAAAGAGGAGCATCTTCAGCTCATTCGGAGAAAGTGCAAGAGGCTTTTCTTTGCAGAAAAGCTGCTTCTCATCACCCGAAAAACGTAGGTCTCCAACGGCAACATCCCTGTCCGTCGGGTCTCCGCCTCTTTCCATCTCTACACGGCGAAGAAGAGATTTAACACGCATCAGGAGAACCGTCGGGCGAAACGGCTTGGTCAGATAGTCGTCACCGCCTTGCAGAATACCGTTAACATAGTCGTATTCGGTATCCTTTGCCGTCAGAAGAATGATGGGAACATTATTCTTTTCACGGATGAGGCGGCAGCAGGTAAGTCCGTCGGTTCCGGGCATCATAATATCCAAAATAACAAGATCGGAGCGTCTTTTAAAAAACGCGCCTAAAAGTGCGTCGCCTGTTTCAAACGCGCACACCTCATATCCGTCATTTTCGAGAAAGCTCCGAAGAGTTTCTCTTATGTTTTTTTCATCCTCTGCAATATAGATAAGCTGTTTCATGATGCCCCCCAAAAACCGATACAGAGCCGTGCCGCTCCGACACGGCTCTGTATGTAAAATTCATCTGCTTCTTTCGCAGACCTCAAGATCGACTTCTTTAAGTTCAAATGTCATATCAGGCTCGTTTGCCGCAATCTTTTCATCATACTCATCGTTGACGCGTTCCCAAAGCTCTGAGTTTCTTTCGAGAACCGCCGTGAGTTTTTCATCAAGGGTGTTGATTTCATCGCAGAGTCGTTTCTCGTTTTCATCTGTCATACGGGAGTAGATTTCGTTGATCTGATTCTCATACTTTTCAATCTCGGCAAGGTCTGCAAGCAGAGCTGATTTCTCCTGTTCGCTCAGTGAGCTCAGATTTTTAACAAAGCCTTCAAGCGGCTGTCCGACACATTCGCCGGAAACCTCTGCAGCGGCAATGCATGGATCATTCACAGGTTCTCCCGACTTCTTCACATTTGCCGAAGCAGCAGTTGCAGATACGGTAACAATGCTCAGCGCAAGTACAAGAGTGAGAACTGCTGCAAATACGGTTTTTTTGCTTTTCATAGTAAGTGCTCCTTTATTATTATTTGCGGTTTTCCTTCCCGCAACATAAGTATATCAAAACAAAGCAGCCCATTCACCGCAAAAACGCTTGAAATTTGTCACAAAACCGTAAGAATCGAAAGTTGTGTATAAGCATCATTTTCAACTCGCAGCAACAACCTCAGAGAAGTTCCTTCAGCGTCTCCTCAAGCTCGTCTTTTTCGCGGTGCCCGACGGTCTTTTTTAGAATTTCTCCGTTTTTAAAGAAGATCAGCGTTGGAATGCTTGCAATACCGAAACGGGCGGAAAGCTCCGGCTCATCGTCCACATTGACCTTACAAAAGCGTGCCCTGTCGCTGTATTCTGCGGCAAGTTCATCGAGAACGGGAGAAAGCATTTTACAAGGACCGCACCACGTCGCCCAAAAATCAAGAACAACGGGAATTTCAGAGAAAATAACCTCTTTTTCAAAATTGCTTTTTGTGATATTCAGCATCTGTTTTTACCTCCGTCAGTGATTTTTAAAGTTTTTCAGGCGCTTTTTTATTCATAGCACCAGAGTGTGCAATATGTATATTTTTCATTAAGACAGACCGAACACAACGATCAATATTCCTCCGATAATGTTTACAACAATCTTATATTCCCTCAAAAAAGCTCCGATTGTGCCGGCAAACAGTCCGAGCGCGCTGAATACGACGGTAAAGCCAAGCACAAAACTAAGCGCTCTCAAAAAACTTTATGCTTTTTATCCGCTCTTCCCACAAAATATGAGATATACAGTGGCAAAAGCGGCAGCATACAGGGGGAAAGGAAGGAAATAAAGCCTTCCAAAAAGGTAATCACAAACTCCATGTCGGTCTCCTTTGTTTGTCAGTCGAAGAGGAACAAAAGATATCCATATCCCTCGGCTTCCATTTTTTCAAAGGGGATAAAACGCAGCGCCGCACTGTTGATACAATAGCGCACACCGTTCGGCGAATCGGGATCTTCCTCAAACACATGACCGAGGTGGGAGTCTCCGGCTCGGCTGCGCACCTCAGTTCTGCGCATTCCGTGGCTGTCGTCCTGCCGTTCAATGACTGCAGGGGCTTCTATCGGCTTTGAAAATGCCGGCCAGCCACAGCCGCTTTCAAATTTATCGGTTGAAGAAAACAGCGGTTCGCCGGTCACTACATCCACATAGATACCTTTTTCAAATTTGTTCCAAAGCTCATTTTGGAATGGGCGTTCGGTTTCATTTTCCTGTGTGACACGATATTGCTCTGCCGTAAGCTTTTCGCGTATTGACTCGGCAGCAGGCTTCCTGTAGTCACCCGGATCGATCCTCAGTTTTGAAAACAGTTCGATTTCCTCTCGCGGGATATGGCAATAACCGCCCGGATTCTTTTGCAGATAATCCTGATGGTATTCCTCAGCCGGATAAAAATTGAGTAGCGGACCGCATTCTACAAAAAACTTCGTCCTGCGACTCTTTTCAAGATCATATATCCGCTGCACCGTTTCTCTTGCAGCTTCGTTTGTGTAATAAATTCCGGTCTGATACTGACTTCCCACATCGTTTCCCTGCCGATTCTGCACCGTCGGATCTATTACATAGAAATATGCAAGCAGCAAAGCGTCAAGGCTGACCTTTTCGGAATCATACTCTACGCGCACCGTCTCACGAAAACCGGTGCTGCCCGCACAAACCGTTTTATAGTCGGCATCCGCTTTGCACGTACCGTTGGCATAGCCGCTTTGGGCATCGATAACGCCGGGGATCGACTGCATCAGATGTTCCAATCCCCAGAAACAGCCGCCGGCAAGATAGATCACATTCTGCTTTTCTTTTGAAAAATCCATTTGTTCTGCCTCCTTTGGCATGCCTTCTAAATCCGTATTGTTTGTATCATTGCCAATTCCGCATACGGTAAAAAGAAGGACCGCAGCCCAAAGAAGAACTGAAACCCGTATGATTCGTTCCATATTTCCGCCTCCTTTGTGAATTACGATCAGCCCTGAGCAAAACGCCGAAAGGCGCATAAACAAAGGAAAAACAGGGCAAAAACATTTCCTTTATCACTATAAAAGTATAGAAACAGCCGACCAAATATCGTATAATTATATCAGCAAAACAAACCAACGAAAGAAGGTCGGCTGTTATCTATCGACAGGAAATAATACAGGACATAACTCTCTTTACCTCTGTACCTAAAGCAAAATTCTACAGCGAAATGTTTTTGAATTTAGATTTATCGGAATTCCCCGACAAAGTAGCCTCTACAGGCAGAAATGGTTACTCTAAAAGAAGCCTGCTTTGTGCCTTTATTGTTATGAAGTGTGAGGGTTTTTCCTATATAACTGATTTACTTGACTATCCGCAAAATAATTTGTTAATCGCATATTATTGCGGTTTCAACATTAGGAAACCTTTACCGTCCTACCGGACTTTTGACAGATTTATTAATAACACAGATAATCAATTACTGAAAAACTTAATGAGTTCTCAGGTTAAAAAACTTGAAGCAATGGGAATTATAGATACTTCCTTTATCGCTCTTGATTCAACTCCTGTTAATGCAAATGCAAAACTAAACAACCCTAAATCTTTTGCGAAAAACAAGTTTTCAAAAGATAATCAGCCTAAAAGTGATATAGATTGCGGACTCAGTGTTCATACTGCATCAAATCAGCATAACGAACGCAATTTTGAGTATTATTGGGGTTACAAAAATCACATATTAGTTGATTGTATAACCGGACTACCAATATATGAGCAAACGATAACTGCCAATATTAGTGACAGTACGGTTGCTTTGGATATACTTGAAAATACAAACGAATTTATATCGGTTAAAGAATGTACTTTCATTGCGGATAAAGGTTATGATGTCAAGGCTATCTACAACACTGTTAAGGATATTTATTCGGGGGATTGTGTTATACCTCTCAATAAGCGCAATTCCAAGAAAACGAAGTTTGTAAATGAACATCCTATTTGTGAAGCGGGTCTTATGATGCATAAAGACGGCAAATTTTCTGACAACGGCAGAACCCGTCAAAAATACAGCTGTCCTTACAAACTTTCAAAAACACAAGAATGTCCCTGCAACCATAAAAACCGGAACAACGGCAAAAAATGCAGGGGTTGCACCAAATACATTACTCTTCCCGGTGATTACAGACTTTCTATTGACAGAGAGTGTATTTCTTTCATAAAGATTTATGCACTTAGAACCGAAGCCGAGCGATACAATTCTCGTTTTAAACAAACAGGTCAGGAAAGACTTTGGACGCATTCCTTTAATGCTGCTCAAAATCTTTGCACATTGGCTCACATAAGCCTGCTTGCCGTTGCTTTTGCGGCAGTAATCACTAATTCCCAAAATTCTTTCAGAGCTTTAAAATCCGTTAAAAGAATTGCTTAAAACTAAAAACTCAATACTTATTAACAAAGTTTTGCATTTTTGGTGCAAGGCTTGAATTTTTGTGCCTTTTTTCATTGCTTTATTCTTTTTCTCATTTTTCATACATCTTTTTGGATTTCGGTGTGTTAGTTTTGCTCACCACTATTATCAGGGCGGATATGCAGTGATACGGGAATGGCTGAATCGTGAGAACCGCCAGTTGCCGAAAAAGATGGCGGTGTTCCTCAACGGCGTTATACGCAAGCTGACACAGTGATTCATATTTACGGAAACTGACCGGCAAACGCAGCGACACGGAACATTCCCTAACGCTGTTTCTACGCTACTTTATTTTCATGTCTGTCGGGAACTTCACCGCTACAGTCGTTCCCTTTTCCGAACTTTCCTCTACCCGAATCTCACCGCCGTGCAGTGCGACGATCTCCCACACCAACGAAAGTCCCAATCCCACACCTCCGTTTTCTCTGCTTCTGGATTTATCCACCCGGAAAAATGGCTGAAAAATGCTTTCTCTGTATTTCTCCGGTATGCCGCAGCCGGTGTCTGCGACCCGAATGACTAACCGATTTTTTTCATCGGTGATCGCAATACGTACCGTCCCGTTCGGGCGATTGTAACGTATAGAGTTTTCGGCCAGATTAAAGAGCATACGATAAATCAGCGTGTCACTGCCGATCATAACCCCCTCACCTGTGCTTTCAAGTATTATTCCGTTTCTGTCCGCAAGCGGAACAAGGTCTGCAAAGATCTCCTCAACCATAGGAGCTAATTCAATACGGTCTGTGCAGGACACCGTCTTGAGATCACTCATTTCAAGCAGCGTTTTCGTCATTTGCGTCATGCGTTCGGTCTGTTCACGCAGCAGGCGTAGAAAATCCGCCGTTTCCAGCAACACCTCGGGATGCTCTGCGGAAAACAGCTCAAGCTGTGCCTGCATCAGCGAAAGCGGCGTGCGCAACTCATGAGCGGCATTTCCCGTAAACTGCCGCTGCGCGGTAAAGCCTTCGTCAAGACGTTCAAGCATTTGATTGAACGACCGGCTGAACTGCCAGAACTCCGGCAGTACATCTTCGCTGATCTTCATATCTGTCAGATTGTTCAGCTGAACCTTTTCCACTTGAGAAGTAAAAGTGCGCAGGGGCTTCAGCGCGTGTCCGCTTAAAAAGTACGCAAGCACACCGCCGAGAATCGTTACCGCTGCCGTGATATACCAGTTAGTGGTGATAAATGATTCCTGCGCCCCGTGTACAACAATGGTCAATTCCTCGTCGAGCTTCTTTTGCTCAGGATCAAAATACTCCGGTTCTCCCCTGTCCGTATCACCGTGGCCCGTAATATAAGAGCCTATGGAATCCATATAATGCCTGCCGGAATATCCGATCAGAACATTCATAAAAACACAGGTTGCTCCGATAAGAAGTACCGTCATTAAGGTGATCCGCCATTGCAAGGATAGCTTTTTCACAATTTCTCTTCCTCCATAACGTACCCTTCACCGATTCGGTTGCGGACGGGGTCGAAACCAAGTGCGGCACGCAGCTTCTTCCGCAGCGCGGAAATATGTACCCGAATCGAATTGCTGAAATTATCCACACTGTTGTCCCACACATGGTCAAGCAGTTCTTCCTGACTGACGGGGCGCCCCTGATTGAGCAGAAGGTATTCAAGTATCCCGATTTCTTTACGGGTAAGTGACAGCTCCTGTCCGCCGGCGGCGGCGATACGGGTCTTAGTGTCAAAGGAAAGCTCACCGCAGGTAAGAACCACATCATTCTGTGTAAACTGACGACGGGTAAGACTGCGTATCCTTGCTTCCAACTCCTCTAAATGAAAAGGCTTTGCCAAATAATCATTGGCTCCGGCATCCAGCCCCTCCACCTTGTCAGCGACCTCACTGCGCGCCGACAAAATCAACACCTTCGTATCTCTGTCGTTTTGACGCAGCGTTCTGAGCACCGTCATCCCATCCGCCCCCGGCAGATTCAGATCCAGTAAAGCAAGATCGTATCGCTCCACACCGAGCAGTTCGATTGCTTTGTTTCCGTCATAGCAAGAATCCACGCTGTAAGCGAGTCGTCTGAGACTGCGGACGATCGTCTCACATAGCGCGCGTTCATCTTCAACTACTAAAATATGCATGTGAAATCTCCTTACGTTGTTTTTTCGGTTCTTCGACTTTATTATACTGCGAAAAAATGCTTGCTCGCAAGGGCATTTTTGCGAGACCGTCAATGCCACAGTCGTGCGCAGCACGGGGAGGTGATAGCCGTAAAGGCTTGCGCAGAAAGACTTTCTGAGGATATTATACCACACGGAGATAAGTTTTTTGTTAAGATTTCGTTCTTAACAGGGATTTTATATCCTTTGTAATACAATGAGGACACAAAAGAAAGGAGTGACCGAATTGATTCGATCGAAAAAAGTCGTTTTTCAGGCTGCGCTGCTTATCTGCGGAACTGCGATGCTGTGTTACGGAGTCTGTCGCGGAGAGGCGGATACCGTGCTAAGCAAGGCGATCCGGCTGTGTTTGGAGTGTGTGGGAATTGGATAACAAAAATGCGAAGAATAAAAAAGGCGGCGTATCGCAGTTTCTCTCACGCTTTCGGGGACTGTTCCAAGCAGGTGCAGCACTGCTGACCAACCTTCATCTGCCCAATTTCTTGAAGGGCGGAATTTATCAAGGGAAAGGAAAGGCTGTCTGTGTACCGGGACTTAATTGCTATTCCTGCCCGGCGGCATCGGGTGCCTGTCCGATCGGCTCGTTTCAGGCAGTGGTGGGGTCGTCGAAATTCAGCTTTTCATACTACATCACAGGATTTCTCATTCTGCTCGGTGTGCTGCTCGGCCGCTTCATCTGCGGTTTTCTGTGTCCCTTCGGATGGTTTCAGGAGCTGCTGCACAAAATTCCGACCAAAAAGATCTCCACCAAAAAACTGAAGCCGCTGACATGCATAAAATACGCTGTTCTGCTTTTTATGGTGGTTTTGATGCCAATGCTTATCACAAACGATGTTGGCATGGGAGATCCGTTCTTCTGCAAGTACCTTTGTCCGCAAGGAGTACTTGAGGGAGCGATACCTCTCGCCGCCGTCAATTCCGGCATACGCGCCGCACTCGGTGCGCTCTTTTCGTGGAAGCTCGGTATTCTGATTACGGTAATCGTGTTGAGTGTGCTTTTCTACCGCCCGTTCTGCAAGTGGCTGTGTCCGCTGGGCGCGTTTTATGCGCTGCTTAACAAGGTATCACTTTTCGGAATGAAAGTTGATAAACACAAGTGCGTTTCCTGCGGAAAATGTGCAAAAGCATGCAAGATGGATGTGGATGTAACCAAAGCCCCCGACCACACCGAATGCATCCGCTGCGGCATGTGCGTCCGTGCCTGCCCCACTAAGGCCGTAAGCTTCCGTTACGGCTTCGGCAACGGAAAAGAAAGCGATCCTCCCGCAGAAAAGACGGAAACAGCAAAACAAATATCCGATACAGAAAAGGAGTAAACACAATGAAAACAACAAAAATTTTAACCGTATTGACCGCCTTCCTGCTGATATTCAGCCTTGCTGCCTGCGGCACCAGCAAAGACAACAAGAAAAATGACGGAAACAAAAAGGCTGAAATTGCAGCTCTTATGGCAATGGAACCGGGCACGAAGGACGAAGCAACCGAGCTTCATCAAAAACTGATGGAGCAGGAAAACGCCATTCTTTCCGAAAACAGCGCTCTTTGGGAGAAGGTGTTTCTCTCTGCCAATAAAGGTATGGCGATGATTGAGGACGGCGGAAACTACGGAGATTTCCTGCTTAAAACGATCGACGGAGCCAAGGATCAGTTTACAGCAGATGAGCTGAAGCTGCTTAACGAAGGCGCCGAACAGATTCGTGAGATTGAGGGAAAGCTGACGGTTCTTGAGCAAAAGTTCCCCGGCTGCGGAAAAAAGCCGTCCGACGGCGATATGAGCGTTCCGGCAGAGAACGGCAAACCGACAGAAAAAGGCGATCTGATGAAATTCCCCGCATTTGACGGTAAGGATCTTGATGGAAACGAAGTGAAGAGCAGCACCCTGTTTGCGGAAAACACCGTTACCGTAGTAAACTTCTGGTTTACCACCTGCAGCCCCTGCGTAGGCGAGCTTGCCGACCTGGAAGCGCTGAACAAACAGCTTGCCGAAAAAGGCGGTGCGGTAGTCGGAATCAACTCGTTCACTCTTGACGGGGATAAAACAGCGATAAGCGATGCAAAGGATATTCTGACGAAGAAAGGTGTATCCTACAAAAACATTTGGTTTGACTCAAAAAGCGAGGCCGGTAAATTCACTTCCGGACTGTACTCCTATCCGACCACATATGTAGTTGACAAAAACGGCAACATCGTTGGCGAGCCTATCGTCGGTGCGATAACCGAAAAGAAACAGGCAGAGACGCTGCAAAAGCTTATCGATCAAGCCATTGCAAACAGTAATGGCTGATGAGTATCAATCTTCCGGCACAAAGTCGATAATACTTATTTTCAAAAAGGCGAGGGCGGATATCCCTCGCCTTAAACTATTCGGTTGTTTTCGACTCTTCTTTATGGCTTTCCTTAACCTGACGTTCGAGCGCCGACTGTTTAGCGAGAATGGCGTTTTTATCATGGCGGATATTGTTCGCAGCTTCTCTTAACAGTTTTTATTTCTTTCATAATAACTATTCCTCTTTCTGATTCTTCTTTGAGTTACGCAAAAGACTCTGTGGGCTTTTTGAGCAGCGAAAGGCTGATCTTCACCACTCTGCTGACAAAGCGAATGATTTCCTTTTTGCTACTCTCGAAGAAGATTTTACTCCGGATTCTGAGCTTGAATTTGCAAGGTTGATGTTCTTAGAAAAGGACGGTAAGATTATACCAAAAGCTACGCGATATTAAAAAGCATTACCTTTTTCTCTTTATTTTAGTAGTTAGTGAAGCTTTTTGTCGAGGAAAACATTTGTACAAAAAGTCAGCCGCCTGCTTCAATGAAGCAAACGGCTGACTTTTTGTACCCTGTTCGGCTGTTCTGATAAACTTCCCTAAGGACATCACGGCTTACGCTGTTTCGGGGGTGATAATTATTGAACGCAAATGCGAAGATTAGTCATCTTCGTGTTTTTTCTTCATGGTGACTGCTGCTACGCCTGCCGCCATGGAGAGCATTGCGAATGCCGCGATGCTGCCCGCAACAGCGCCGCTGGTCTTCGGAATGTTGGGCACATTCGAATCGGTGGTAACCGCCGGAGAAAGTTTGTCAATCACTACGGTTTCTTTATCGCCACAGATGCTGCAAATGCGCTCTTTCAAGCCGGTTTCGGTTTCGGTTGCTTCTTTTACAACTTTCCATTCGCCATAGTCATGGCCGAGTGCCGGGATTACTTCTGTCACGGTGTCACCACAAACATCGCAAACGCCGGTTTTGGAACCGGATTCTGTGCAGGTTGCCTTTTTGACAATGTTCCAAGCATCCTCAGCAACTTCATGACCGAGTGCCGGAATTTCTTCTGTAACGGTCAAGCCGCAACGAGAGCATGTACCGGTTTTTTCACCTACGGTATCGCAACCGGGTGCAACGGTTTCTGTCCAATTGGTAATATCATGACCGAGTGCCGGAATAACTTCGGAGTCAACAATTTCACCGCAAACGGTGCATTTCTTTACGCGTTCGCCGGGGGTTGTGCAATCCGCAACGGAAACAACTTCCCAAGCCCCTGCAGTATGTGCTGCAAGCGGGAGTGCGCGGGTCTCTTCACGACCGCAACCGGTGCAAACACGAGCTTCTGTGCCCGCAACTTGACAAGTAGAGGGGGTTTTCACGGTCCAATCGCCGTAAGTGTGCGCACAAGCAACAGCAACAGAAGTTACTGAATTTGCAATCGTACTTGCGGTTACATCAGTAGTATTATAGTCACCGAGAGCGACAGAAGTTAAGTTCAAAGAAATGGAGCCATTGGTTTTCAATACTTTAAACTTTGCAGTTGCAACCGTACCGGTTTTTGTAACTGCGTTAATCTGCGTTCCAGAGTACAAAAGGGTGCCGTTTGCATCATTCAAAGAAGCCGAGGAAAAGAAGTATGCATCTGCAAAAGAATCTGCAACATACTCAAATGCGGTTGAATCATATACGATTTCAAAATCCAATGCGCCCATACCTTTCGCACTGTCGGGGGTTGCCGAAACAGTCACGGTAACAATGTCGCCGACTTTTGCAGAAGCAACATCGGCAGAGATGTTGATTTTGCCGTCGGTATCAGCTGCAAACACAGACACAGTACCCATGCAAAGCACAAGTGCCAAAGCCAACAAAATGCTGATTGTCTTTTTCATAGTTGTACCTTCCTTTTTCCTTTTGATTATAACAGCTCATCTACGATCGGCGAAACGCCGATAGCCCAGCCGCAATGCCTCAAGCCACCTCTAACAGAACTGTTAAATCGTGTCACGCAGTGAGTGCAGAACGAGTCATTATAATGTAAATGGTTTATAAAGTTACACTCGTACCGAATATAACTTTTCTTTATTATAATGGCAATTTTTTGGTTTGTCAACGGTAAAATCAGGAAAAAGCAGTATTTTGCGCCATTTTTCGGGTTTTCAGCATGGGAAATCACAAAGACCAAAAGTCCCCGCGTCACAAAGAAAAAGCACCTACTTTTCGTAAGTGCTTATGAAATCACACTGCTCTCAAACGAACTTTCAACACATTTGTTTAACTTTTTTGTTTGACTACCATATGAAATCACACTACTCTCAAACGACATCGATACGAAAGAGGGCAGTATATGTGTTTGACTACCATATGAAATTACACTACTCTCAAACTCCATCCGCTTGCACCCCCGTCAATTTGTCGTTTGACTACCATATGAAATTACACTACTCTCAAACTTTCTTTTCGTCTTCCAAAACCTCATAATTGTTTGACTACCATATGAAATTACACTACTCTCAAACTAGCAGATATGAAAGAAACGAAAGAGATTTGTTTGACTACCATATGAAATTACACTACTCTCAAACAGAATAGGAGATATAAGCTCTATAAGGCTTGTTTGACTACCATATGAAATTACACTACTCTCAAACCTCAAACCTCAAATTCGAGGGGAAAGCAGGAAAACGCCACTACTTGCGCCGTAATTGCATAGGAAGTGCAAAAGATTTCTTTCATTTTATCATATTTTCTCCCCTTTTCAATAGATTTCGCATAGATCATTGTCCAAAATCCATTGCGTTTCGTTTGCCACGCGATATTTTGCCTCGCTTTGCACCAACAAAAACAGGATTTTATTATAAAACAATGCCTGACAAAGTGTTTCTAATTCTTCTTTTTCCAAAACATCTTTTATATTGTATAAAAGGAACACTTTCGTTTTTAAATATTGGCTGTTGACGCGCATATAATCGAGCAACCGTTCTGTCAAAGGGCGCTCCGAAGCAAAGTCGAACCGCACATCGGCGGCTTTGAAAAGCTGAGCCGCCTCTAAGCCGCCGTTAAAAACCAATTCCGTCTCTTGTGCTTCGCATACAGAATATAAAAATGCTTCTATATGCGCTTGCAATTCGGAAAATTCGGCGAAATGTGTTTCATCATTGGCAGTATTTGCCAACGCGCTATACAGTTTGGTCAGCACCGGGCGGGTGTTCGGCTGCACAGTCAAAGGGTCTATAATCAATTCGGCATATGCAGATAATGCAATCGGTTCAAAATTCTCGGAAAGCACAATATCGCCTTCCCCACCGCTTTTTTGCAACATAAACTCCGAAAGAAACTTTCGACACGCCGCAGGTTTTTCCAAGACAAGCGTGTGCACCGTGTTTTCCCGCAGCACGATCGGTTCGGAAAACTGTGGGCAAGCAAACATCAAACTCATAATATCACCAACCGTTCATCAGAGTTCAAGACTTCGGAAGTATATTCCCCGACCACAAATTCCATTTTGGAAAACTGTTTTTCGGTAATCACCAACATTTGCACCAATCCGCTTTCGGGTTTATTTTTTCGTATACTTTGCATCACGGCGGCAGCGGCGGTTTGGTTTAAGGCAAGTTTTGCATATACCGATTCTTGCAGCATAATGAAACCGCTTTTGATTAAAAATTTACGGAATTTTCGATAATTCCGTTTTTCTGCCGACGTGATGCTCGGCAAATCAAAAAAGACAAGTACGCGCATAAATCTATAACTCATTTCTGTAAAACCGCAGCAAGGATAAATCGCCGCTTTCCAGCGTATCGAACACAGACTTGCAATAGATGCGAACAGCGGCAATTGTCGTTTGCATTTTTCCTTGAATAGAGATTTCGCAATTCAGCAAATCCAACAGCCAAACTTTTTCGGTGTGCCCAAATTCCGTCGGATGCAAGCGTACCACGCGCCTGTCTACAAGCGGGCGAAACGGCTCCATCAAATCACTGCTTAAATTGTAAAAATTGAATTGATTGTCATGAAAAAGTCCCAACTGTGTCAAATAGCCCATTGCCGCAACTTCCCGATTGAATGTGGACAGCAAAAGTCCGTAGCCGTAATTTAAACACCGATTGATTACGCAGTCATCGCTTCGCGTAAACGATTTTCCAAACAGGCTGTTAAAATATACTTTTGCGGCGTGTCCCTCGCGGTTGGTGACATCGTTGAATTCCATTTCCTCTATATATCCGCGTAACATTGCGCTTTCGGGATGGGAACATTCTTCCAACAATAGTGCCTGCTGACGGATTTTTTCCGTGACGATTTCTGTCCACACCGCGCCGCGCAATTGTTCGCTCCACCCGATTTGGCTGCGCACTTTAGCACTCGTATCGTGACTGCCGTAGTAGGGCACAAGCTGGGTGTCGGGGCTGCGCTTTTCATCGCAAAAAATAACTTTGATTTTGCGTTTGTTGAGTTCGCACAGCAGTGCCGCCGTCAGCGACACCGCTGTGTTTTCCACAATCAGCATATAAATCTCGGATAAATGGATTTTTACCGTTTCTTCCCCGCGAATCACCAAATAATTCAGTTTGCAATCGAGTTTTGCCCGTTTGGTGATTTCCACAATGCGCCAGCTCATAGTTGTGCCAAATCCAACTCGTTTTCAAAAATGCCTGTAACGGATTGGAAAATCAGTTTGATATCAGAAAGCTTTGAAATATTGTTGCCAAGCTTCAAAATGCCTCCGCTTTTTGCACCGCCCACCAAAGACAAATCAGCAGAGGAAGGATTACATTGAAACATTGTCAGTGCGTTTGATAAAAAGACGCATTGATCCGCAAGAGAGAGAAGTCGGAACTCTTCCCGACAGTTTTCAAAAGTCGCCACCTGCGCAGACAAACGCCGATTATAAACCGTGTCGCGCAATTTTAAATACAAAGCATCGTAAATCTCCAAATTGGTTTGCTCGTTTATTGCCACCGGCAACGGCTGCACGGATTTATATTTTTTGTTTTTCTCTATCCATTTTTCAATTTTATGGAAATAGGCGTACTGCTCTTCGGGCAACACCAACTGATTGGCATTTTTAAACAGAAGTCGTTTTTCGGTTCTGCCGGACAAATGCATTTTGAACCCGTCCACCGAAAACAGCGTATTGATTTTCACCTTTGGCAACAGGATTTCGGGGTCTTGCAGTTGTGAAGCGAAATATGGCAACAGTTTTTCGGGATGCGCCTCAAATTCTTTGGCGAGATAAACCGGTACCGGTTCAAAAGATTTGACGCGTTTTCCCTTTTCGGTGTGACGCACAAGGGCAAAATACGCGCCGGCTATTTTGTTGTAGCCGCCGTATTTTTGGAAATCCGCAAGCCGTGCATCGCTCGTCTTTAAAGGCATTTGACCACCGCCCTTTTTCACGGGTTGTTGGTCAAAAAATGCACCTTTTTGCTCGGTTGCATAGCGTGTGAACAAAATGTTGTTCTTCCCCATGGTTTTGCGTACGGCGGCGATGTAACTGCCATCCGGCAGCCATGCGATTTCTTTCCCGCGCCGAACCGGATAGTGGAACACTTGATTCAAGCTGTACTCCTCGCCGCTTTCGATAAACTCCATCGGATTTCTTGTGAATTTCAAGTGATACACATTGCCCACCACGATGTTGAGATAGGCATCTTTCGCATGGTGATAATCATTGACACAGCGGCATTTCGTGAATTGAAATTCATGGCGGAATTCCGAAACATTTTTCGCTTTGGAATATACAATTTCCGTGTCCGGGTAAAATTCGGACAAAAGATGCGCCGTTGCTTTTGTGGCTTGTTGTGTTTCTACAATCTGCCGTGCAATAAACCCGGAAAGTTCTTCCGGAGACAGCGGCAAAGTACGCATCAAACGGTGGTATTTTTCTTCCGGAATTAAGCCCAAATCGAAAAGGCGTTTCCACAAAGCCACGGTTTGCGCCGCGCGCAAATAGGGCGGCAAGGGATATGTGTTACCTTTTTTCTCGTTTAACTCGCGCTTGACCAACACACGGTTTTTCAAACTGTCATCTTTGGTTTTGGATTGCGGATAAATATGGTCAATATCATATTTGGTTTTGTCAAACAAATCCGTTAAATCAATCGGTTCGCCGCTATACATACAGCGCCCGAGTTGGGTGTAGTACAAATACAGTTTGTCTCCCCGCAGTTTGTCCTCTTTTGCATCGGCAAGCATGGCATACAGTTGCGGTTCTTCTTTTTTGCACGCGGCATAGCATTCCAACAGTTGTTGTTTGCGCGAAACCGTGCGTTTGTTTTTCTGCTCCTCTGTTGCTCCGCGCGCCATTTCAATGAAAATGCGTTTGGGCGCATGCCCCATAATTTTGGTGATTTCTTTCATCACGGAAAGCGTGCGGCGTACACCGCGCTTAACGGCGGGCGAAACTGCGAGTTCATCGACCGCCTTACCGATATTTTCGGCGGTGCGCTCCCCGTTTTTATCGGCATTAAATGCATTTACAGCGTCCGTGAAGCCGTATTTACCGCTGAGCAACTGCATCAGATTTTCATCCGTGTTTTCGAGTGCCGTCATAATGCTCATTGCTTCGCCCGTGGCTTTGTCCGTATGATAAATACCCGTTAAAAAGGTTTCGGAAAGCCGCGCCCAACCGCTGTATTTCAGTTTGAGCAATTTCTGTATTTCCGCCTGCGTTAAGCGGTCACCGAAAGTGCGCTCTATAAAGGTTCTCAAAAGGGATTTCGATTCGCCGAGCACCGTAATTTGGTAAATCAGCGCTTCCGCCATTTCGGAGTCGTTGGCTTTTTCACCCAAAATCCGATGCAATTCTATGTAGGACTTCATAGTACCGCGCACTTCACCGTCGAGCCCTGTCAGTTCGGCGGTTTTGTCACAATACCCTTTGGCAACCAAATATTTGCGTATTCTTGCGGATTTTACGGTCATTGGACGGTCGGTGTGCAAAAACAAATCGGCGAACAACTCATTTTTCAAATCCACAGGCAGTTTTTGTCCGTCTACGCAAATGGTATTCAGCTGATTGTAAATGACAAATTTACTGTAAAGTACAGACTCTTTGGGTAACACTTTTTCGCCGACCAAATAAGTGCAGTAATTGGTCATTCGTTTGATAAAGCCTTCGGCGCTTTTGATTTTGTCCACTTTCTCGTCAAAATTCCAAGGATAAATTTTGCCCGCCTCTTTGCGCACCAACCAACCGTGTGAAGAATTCGCGTTCAGCGGCCCGACATAGTACGGAATGCGGAATGTCATCAATTTAATGATTTTCTCGCCGACGCCGACACCGTCCTCCACGGCGTTTAAAAACGCATAGTGTTGTTTGGCATTCTCCAAAATCGCCTTTAATTCACGCAAATGCAGTTGATACGGCACAACGCTGTTGTCTTTGGTGACTTGTTTCGGAAGCGCCGTTCCCGCTTGCAAATCGGCTTTCAGTTGCAGTTCTTCAGGTGTTTCGGCAGGGAAATCGCCCAAAAGTTTTAACGCAAATTTGCAAAAATCTTCTTGCAGGCAAACATCGTTTTTGAGTACGCCGCCTTTTTTGGACGGGTGCTTTGTGTACGCACAATAATTGTACGGTTCTGTGTCACTGCGGAACATACGGGCATATTCTTTCAGCGCAAATTTACGAAATGCGGCGCGCAGAACGCGCAAATCGCTTTTGTGTTTTTCGTAATTCTTAATTTTGGCGTCAGAAAGATACGCTTCCCCTTTCAGCACATCGGCAAGCACAGACCAATCGTACACCGCTTTCAATTTCAAAAACAGGAACATTTTTTCCTGCAAAATTTCTTCAAGTTGCGCTTCTTTTTCCTCAATGCCGCTTTTGAAATCAAATTTCGGTACTTCGCAATCTTCCAATGCGTCATCCGCAAACAAAACGGACAGTTTGACACTGCCGCCCGCCAGTGCGTCACACACCGCTTTTTCCTGCTTTTCGTGTGCGCCCAAAAGACCGTATAGCACGCGCTTTTTGTCGGTAATCGTGACGCTTTTGTCTTTCAGGAGCGTTTCGACTGCGGTGGAATCACTACAAGTAAGCGAAATCCCCGCCTCCTCCAAAGTCAGCAACAAGTCCGAAAAAATCGGCGCGAAATCGGTTGCACTTTCAAGGCTTTGCCCCTCGAACAGGAAGTGTCCGCGATGTTTGACAATATGCGCCACGGCAAGATACAAAAGACGAATATCCGGTTTTTCTGTGCTGTGGATTAATGCACTGCGCAAGTGGTATACCGTCGGAAACGCATCGTGATATTCTTTGTCGGTATATCCGCTGTCGTTAAACAAGCAAAACTTACCTGCAACGCGTTTATCATCTGCATAAAATTTGCTTTCGTCCAAACGCGCGAAAAAGTTTTCATCGACCTTACAAATCTCTTCTGAAAACATCTCCCGCAAAAGCTCGATACGCTGTCGGTTCCGTTCGGTACGGCGGCGCGCGGTGCGGAACAAACGGCGGTCTTCAGCGGTTTTTCCGCTTTCAAACAAATGCACGCCCCACATCGCCTTACTGTTGCATTTCAGCAGATTGTACTGCGTATCGGTTACCGCCCAACCGAGTGAATCCGTACCCGCATCCAATCCCACAAAATAATCTTGCGCTTTTTTTGCCTGATTCATCAAAAATTCCCCTTCCTCGCTTGACAAGCGAAAAAAATTGTTGTATGATAATGACAATCTCTTTGACTACCGTAAGAGATTACACTACGAGTTCAAATACGAATTTATTCCAATCGCCGTTTACGCGGCCGCATAGTGTATGCGTTACAGAGTCTGCATGCAGGCTCTGTTTTTTTATGCCTTATGTTGTTTTTTGTTTTATTCTATCACACCTTGTCACAAAAGAAAAGCCTGTTTTTTCGCGAGAATGTCCACATTAACGGACACAGCTGAAAAAACAGGCTTGACATTTTTATTGTTTTTAAAAATTATTTTTGTTTTGCTTTACAGCGTCAGTTGCTCGCCGGTATCCTCGGCGGAAAGGAGTGCACCTGCGGCGGGCAGGGAGCGAGTACGGTAGCGGGCAGGTTTTGCAAATTCGCCTTCCGTGTATGCACGCACTTGCGAAAGTCGATGCCCTTTTTTGAGTGTCATAACCGCAACGCCCTGCGTATCTTTGGTGGTTTTCGGTGAAATCGCGCCGGTATTGAGAAGCAAAATCCTGCCGGCGGTGGACTGCACCACCAATTCGCAATCTTCTTTGATTTGCTGTATTGCCGCCAACGGGAATTTGTCGCAATACGCTTTAATCAATTTTTTGCGGTTGGTTTTGGTTTCGTAAGCGGACAAATCCACTTTTGCAAGTTTGCCGTTTTCAAAGAAGAACAGCATATACCCTTTATAATCGGTGGTGACCGCCATATAAATTGCCGATTCGCCCGCGTCCATATGCAATTTTGACGGCACATAATCGCCCAAAACGCTTGCTTTGGTATCGTCAAAATCGGCGGCTCTTGCCTTGTAAACCTGACAGTGGTCGGTAAAGAACAGCAAGTCCGTATTGTTGGTGGCCTCCACGGTAAAGAGCAGGCTGTCGCCGTCTTTGAACTTCTGTTCGCCGCTCATGCGCAAAGACTGCGGCGTAATCTTTTTGAAATACCCCTCTTTTGAGAAGAACAGGTGCACGGGATAATCGGGAATGTCATTTTCCTCCGTGTCGTCTTCCTCGGCGTCGGCATAAATGATTTCGCTGCGGCGCGGTTTGTTGTATTTCTCCACAACCGCTTCGAGTTCCCCGACGATAATCTTTTTGATGCGCGACTTGCTATAGAGAATATCCTCCATATCCTCAATGGATTTGCGCAAATCCTCGATATCTTTGGTCCGTTTCAAAATGTACTCACGGTTCAAATGGCGCAGTTTGATTTCGGCAACATATTCCGCCTGGATTTTGTCAATTCCGAAACCAATCATCAAGTTCGGCACAACCTCCGATTCCTCTTCGGTCGAGCGAATGATGCGAATGGCCTTGTCGATATCCAACAGGATTTTCTGCAAGCCTTCTAACAGGTGCAAGCGGTCTTTCGCCTTCGACAAATCGAAATACACGCGGCGGCGAACGCACTCCGAACGGAACGCAATCCATTCCAACAGCAAATCGCGCACGCCCAAAACACGCGGCATACCCGCAATAAGCACGTTGAAGTTACAGGCAAAAGAGTCCTCCAGAGGCGTTGCTTTGAACAGTTTTTTCATCAACTTGTCGGCATCGGTGCCGCGCTTTAAGTCGATGGTGATTTTCAAACCTTTTTTATCGATTTCGTCACGGACATCCGCGATTTCGCGAAGTGCACCGCCTTTGACCTTTTCAATGATTTTTTCGATAATCGCCTCGGCAGTGGTCGTCGGCGGAATTTCGGTGATGTCAATGCAGTTGTTGGATTTATCATAAGCGTATTTGGCGCGCACCTTAAACGAGCCGCGCCCTGTGCGGAAAATCTCGCGCATTTGCGCTTCGTTATAGACAATCTGCCCGCCGCCGATGAAATCGGGCGCTTTGACCGCTTCGTTGATGTCAAAATCGTTGTTTTTGATAAGCCCGATGGTTGCGTCACAAATTTCTTTTAAATTAAAAGAGCAAATCGATGAAGCCATACCGACGGCGATACCCGTATTGGCGTTGACGAGCACCGACGGGAAGGTCACGGGGAAAAGCGTCGGCTCTTTCATGGTGTTGTCGTAGTTGTCAACAAAATCCACGGTATCCTTGTCAATATCGGCAAAGAGTTCCGCGGCAATCGGCTCCAATTTCGCCTCGGTATAACGGGAAGCGGCGTACTGCATATTGCGCGAATACGCCTTACCGAAGTTACCTTTGGAAAGAACATACGGGTAAAGAAGCGCTTCATTGCCGCGCGCAAGACGCACCATTGTTTCGTAAATCGTCGCGTCACCGTGGGGGTTTAACTGCATCGTACGGCCGACGATGTTGGCGGATTTGATGGTGCCGCCGCTTAACAGCCCCATTTTATACATTGTATACAGCAATTTACGGTGCGAAGGCTTAAAGCCGTCAATTTCGGGAATGGCACGCGACATAATCACGCTCATGGCATACGGCATATAGTTGGTTTCAAGCGTATCGGTAATGAATTGCTCCACCACTTCGCCCGCGCCTAAAATATGGGCGTTGGGTTGCAAATCCTCCTCATGGGGGATTTCTTTTGTCTTTGGTTTTCTCGGCATGGGATTTTACTCCTGTTCGTACATTGAAATCAGTTGCGAGGTTTTACCCCGTTATGAAATGTCTGCCAAATCGAGATACAGATACCCGTTTTCGGCAATGTGGTCTTTGCGTCCCTGCAAATTGTCGCCCAACAGCAAATCGAACTTATCCGCAACCGCTTCGGGGCTGTAATCGGGTTCGACTTTGATTAAGCGGCGGGTTTTCGGGTTCATGGTGGTAAGCCACATCATATCCGCTTCGTTTTCGCCAAGACCTTTTGAGCGCTGTACGGTATATTTTCGGTCCCCGATTTCGGAAAGTGCTTCTTGCTTTTCCTTTTCGGTATAGCAGAACCAAGTTTCATCCTTGCTGTTGATTTCGTAAAGCGGAGACTCCGCGATAAAGACTTTGCCCTCGCGAATCAGCGTCGGCATCAGTCGATAAATCATCGTTAAAATCAGCGTGCGGATTTGGAAGCCGTCCACATCGGCATCGGTACAAATAATGACCTTACTCCAACGCAGATTTTCAAGATTGAACGAGGAAAGTTCCTTGTTCGCCTTCCCTGTCACTTCCACGCCGCAACCGAGCACTTTTACAAGGTCGGTAATAATATCGTTTTTAAAGATTTTCGTGTATTCGGCTTTTAAACAGTTGAGGATTTTGCCGCGCACGGGGATAATCGCCTGGAACGCCGAATCCCGCGCCTGTTTACAGGCACCGAGTGCCGAATCGCCTTCCACGATGAAGATTTCGCGTTCGTTGACATCTTTCGAGCGGCAATCCACGAATTTTTCCACACGGCTGGTCAAATCATTGCCCGTTTGCAGTGTTTTCTTGATGTTTAAGCGCGTGGTCTCTGCCTTAATGCGCGAACGCATATTGATTAAAATTTGATTACCGATTTTTTCCGCTTCGAGGGGATTTTCAATGAAATACACCTCTAACTGATGGCGGAAGAACTCGGTCATCGCCTCTTGGATGAATTTGTTGGTGATGGCCTTTTTGGTTTGATTCTCATAAGAAGTTTGCGTGGAGAAAGAGGAAACCACCAAAATCAGGCAATCTTCAATATCCTGAAAGTTGATTTTGCTGTCGGTTTTCAAATACTTGCTGTTTGCCTTTAAGTACGCGTCAATCTGCGACACAAACGCACTTCTGACCGCCTTTTCGGGCGCGCCGCCGTGCTCCAGGAAACTGGAGTTATGATAATACTCTTTCAACTGTTTTTTATTGGAAAAGCAAAGCGCGGCATTGATTTTGACTTTGTATTCGGGCTTGTCCGCACGGTCGCGCCCTTTGCGCTCGGTCTGCCAAAATTGTACGGAAGAAAACGTCTCCTCCTCTGTGGCAAATTCCTTGATGTAATCGACAATGCCGTCCTCATACAGATATTCGTAGGTTTCGAAGCTGTTCCCCGCGATTTGGTCTTTTAAAATAAACCGCACGCCCGCGTTGACAACCGCCTGCCGTTTAATCGTTTCCTGATAATACGAAAGCGGAATATCAATATCGGTAAAGACTTTCAAGTCGGGTTTCCAACGAATGCGCGAACCGGTGTCGCGTTTGTTATACGGTTCTTTCACAAGCTCGCCGTCGGGATTGCCCTCTTTAAAGTGCATCATATAGCGCGTGCCGTTTTTGTGGATTTCCGCTTCCATATATTCCGAAGCATACTGCGTGGAGCAAAGCCCCAAGCCGTTAAGCCCCAACGAATACTCATAACTGCCGCCGGAATTCGTATTGTATTTGCCGCCTGCATACAGTTCGCAGAACACAAGTTCCCAGTTGTAGCGCTGTTCGTTTTCGTTATAGTCCATCGGAATGCCGCGACCGAAGTCCTGCACCTCAATGGATTTGTCGAGAAAACGGGTGACAATGATTTTGTCGCCGTGCCCTTCACGCGCTTCGTCAATGGAATTGGAAAGAATTTCAAACACCGCGTGCTGGCAGCCGTCAATGCCGTCCGAGCCGAAAATGACGGCGGGGCGTTTACGGACGCGGTCGGCGCCCTTTAACTGTGAAATGCTTTCTTCGGTATATGCCGCTTTTTTCGCCATACAGTCTGTTCCGTCCTTTTTAAAAATGCAAAATTTTTCCGCTAAATATTATACACTATATTTAGCGGCTTCGTCAAGTTTTATGCGGGCAAGCGCCCCAAGATATTCAGGTATTACGGCTTTATTTACCGAGGTAGGCAAAGCGCGGAACGGTTTTTCCGTCCTTTTTCACTGTTTCCTGCCACATGGAAACGGGGCGCGCCCAAATGCCGCCCTCGCCGTACAGTGCACGGTAGACAACAAGGTCTTCAAGCGTTTCGGAATGCTTTGCGACAAACAGCACCTCATATTCGTTCCCTTTAAAATGGCGGTATTTGCCGGGTTTTACGGTTTCGCTCATTTCGTTTTCTTCTCCAATTTCCGTTTATTCCCCTGCTCGTCTACAAGATAAATGTTATCGAGTTGTGCGTGCAGATTGCGGCGAAAGCCTTTGAGATATTCCTGCCGCAGGGCTTGCTGTTCGACGCGTTCCGCTTCGGTTAAGCCCTCGGGGGTTTTGGATTTTTTTGCAAGAAAATTGATGCGGTCGATTTTTTGCTGTTCCATATTTCGGCTCCTTGTATGCGTACTTTCAAAAGTTAGTATACCCGATTTGTTTTGTCTTGTAAATAGGTGTCGGTTTGTGGTAGAATAATAAAAATATTTCACTTTGCATTTTAGGAGGTGCCGCAATGCACGAAATTTTCGCGCCCGAAGAAGTCAAAACCGCGCTGCGCAAACTACACGAAAACGGCTTTGCGGCATATGCCGTGGGTGGCTGTGTGCGGGATTCTTTGCTCGGCAAAACGCCCGTAGATTGGGACATCACCACTTCTGCACTGCCTGCCGAAACCGAACGCGTATTTTCGGATTTCCGTTTGGTGGAAACGGGGTTACAGCACGGCACGGTGACGGTGCTTTTTGGCGATATGCCTTTGGAAATTACCACATTTCGCGTGGACGGCGATTACCGTGATGCGCGCCATCCCGAAAGCGTGACCTTTACGCGTCATTTGAAAGATGACCTTTTGCGGCGGGATTTCACCGTCAACACGCTTTGTTGGAACGAGCAAGAGGGCGTGCTCGATTTGTGCGGCGGCCTTGCCGATTTGCAAGCGGGGATTTTGCGTGCCGTGGGCGAGGCGGACAAGCGTTTTACAGAGGACGCGCTTCGCATTTTGCGCGGCATTCGCTTTGCTTCTACGCTTGGATTTTTGATTGAACCGCAAACGGCAAACAGTATTTTACGCAATAGACAATTATTATCTAAAGTTGCCGCAGAGCGCATCCGTGTGGAATTCGTCAAACTGTTATGCGGCAAAAATGCGGCAAAAATCCTTGATGACTACCGCGAAGTGATTGCGGTGTTTATCCCCGAAGTACGCGTGCTGTTTGACTGCCCGCAAAACACCAAATATCATTGTTTTGATGTGTACCGCCACACCCTTACGGCACTTGCAAACATACCTGCGCAGGAAGATTTGCGGCTTTGTATGTTCTTTCACGATTTCGGCAAACCCGCCTGCCGCAAAACAGATGAAAACGGCACCGACCATTTCAAAGGACACGAGACAGTCAGCGCGCAAATCGCGGAACCGATTTTGCGCCGTCTGCGGTTCGACAACAAAACCGTGAAAACGGTGACAAATTGGATTGCGATACACGACACAAAAAGCGCCGTGACAAAAGTTGCGGCAAAACAGTTGCTCTCGAAAATCGGTGCGGACAACTACCGCGCGTTAATTTTGATAAAACGCGCGGACAACCGCGGCAAAGCACAGCCCCACGCCATTGACGGAAAACTGCAATGTATGGAAGCCTTGCTTTCGGAAATTCTCGAAAATGAGGAATGTTACAGCCTGCGGCAACTTGCTGTGAACGGTGACGATTTAAAAACAGCGGGTATTACGGACGGCAAACAAATACACAGCACCTTGCAGATGCTTTTGGAATCGGTTATTACGGGTGCTTGTGAAAACGAACGTGCGGCACTGCTTACATTAGCAAATCAGGTATAAACAGGCTATAATATATCCATTCACTTTTATAGGGAGGCAAAAAGATGACGGTAGCAATCGTAATTGCCGGTGGCGTAGGGCCCGCATGGGACAGAGTATTCCGAAACAGTTTATCAGCATAAACGACAAACCGATTTTGATTTATACATTAGAGGCATTTGAGCGTCATCCGCAAATTGATGCGATTGAAGTTGTTTGTATTGACGACCGGCATGATATGCTTTGGGCATATGCCAAGCAATTTCAAATTCAGAAACTCAAATGGGTTGTTCCGGCGGAAACAGCGGTCAAGAATCTATTCGGAACGGCGTGTTTGCTTTACGGGAGATTTGTGCCCCCGAAGATACAGTTGTCATTCATGACGGCATTCGCCCGCTTGTCGATGAAAGCGTACTTTCCGATGTGATTGTCAAATGC
The DNA here is from genome assembly GCA_052273845.1 of Candidatus Fimenecus sp. Lineage (GTDB taxonomy): Bacteria > Bacillota > Clostridia > Oscillospirales > Acutalibacteraceae > Fimenecus. Next base: position 26,334 of record DAVZHM010000006.1, read on the forward strand.
AAACAGTATGGGAACGCCGTCACTTCCCTGCCGTATAATGAGCAAATATTCATCAAAACCGATGCATACACCACCAAGCAATATATCCCGCGGGAAACGCTTCGCCGCGTTTCAGAGGTCTTTCCTGTTCTGCGCGTCCCGTTCGAGGACACGGAAATCTGTGTACCGACGGCATACGACAAAATTATGCGGCAATATTACGGTGACTGGATGCAACTGCCACCCGAGGACAAGCGCAAAAACCATCCCCCTGCCGTTTTGGAACTTCCCACAGAACAGTAAATTAAAAGAAAGCACCCAAGGATTTTCCTTAGGTGCTCTTCTGTATCATTCCGAAATTTTTTGATTGCCGGCAATAAAGGTCATTCTGTCCTCTGCTTTTTGGGTCCCGTGCCCCGTTTTGTGCCCGCCGTGGTCAGAGGTTATGAGAATGAGCCAATCCTCATTTTGGAAAGTCTCCCGCGCACCGTCAAAACCGATAATCAAGGCTTTTTTCACCTTGCCGTTTTCTTCCGCGAAATGTTTTTGCACGGTTTTTGCAATTACGGTTTGCGGCAAAGCGGTTTCTGTGGTATTTTATAAAAGATACCGCGCGTATTCAACCGATTGAGGTACTTGCGTTCGGCGTTTCTCGAAAACATTTTATACATATCCTTTCCAAAAGAGGTTTTTTTCATTATGGCACAAAATTACGGCGGTTACACGTCCAAAAATGCGTTTTCCACCTTTTTGCTTTGTTGGACGGCTTACTTTTCCACCTATGTTTGCCGTTTGAATTTTTCTGCAGCCATGCCCGAACTGCAAGTGGGCAATGTATTTTCGGAATCGCGCATTGCGGCGGTTTCTTCTGTATTTTTCATTTGCTACGGTATCGGGCAATTTATAAGCGGCTTGGTTGGCGAGCGTTTGGACACCCGCAAAATGGTTTTTGCGGGGTTATTTCTCTCTGCAATTTGCAATATCGGGATTTTCTTTCTGCACACCTACGCAGTATTGCTTTTGCTTTGGGCAATAAACGGTGCGGCGCAGTCGATGGTTTGGTCACCGATTTTAAAAATCGGCTCTATGAATTTTGATACGCCGATCCGCACGAAATTCGGCGTTGATATGTCCACCACCGTGCCCGTCGGCACGCTGTTGAGTTATCTTATAAGCCTTGTGACATTGGCTTTTTTGCCTTGGCATTATGTATTTTTGACCTGCGGGCTGTTTGAACTGTGCATTGCCCTTGTGTGGATTTTCGGCACGAAAGGGCGTTTCCTTGTAAAATCACCGAAAGCAACAACAAAAGATGCCGTGCCGCCCGTATCGGCAAAAGAAACCTTTCGTTTAGTGCTTTCGGGCGGCGTACTTTTTATGATGATTCCGATTGTGATGCAAGGCACATTAAAAGACAGCGTTACCCAATGGGTGCCGACCTTTTTTGCAGGAACATTTTCTTCGGGTACTTCGTTTTCTTTGCTTTTGACCATGCTTTTGCCGATTGTCAATGTGACGGGCGCGTACCTTGCAAAAGCACTCAACAAGCGCCTGCAAAATGAAATGTCCACCGGCGCGGTCTTTTTCGGAATTTCGGCAGTGTTTTTACTGTTTCTGCGGTTGTTCGGTACGAAAAGTATGGTGCTTTCCCTCATTGCAATGGCGGTGGTCACCAACTGTATGTTTGCCGTGAATGTGATGCTCATTACTTTGGTGCCGCTTCGCTTTTCCAAAACCGGCCGTGTGAGCACCATCGGCGGACTTTTAAACGCGGTAGCGTATATCGGATGCGGTGCCTTAAATCTTTTGGCAGGCAGACTGTTGGAAACAAACGGCGGTTGGAACACATTGTTTTTGCTTTGGATTGTCCTTGCCGCGGTTGCCATACTCGTTTCCGTATCTTTAATTCCCTTATGGCGAAACTTTTGCCGCAAACAAAGCGAATAACGCCTCGCCTTTCACACAAAAGTCGGGGCGTTTGCCGAAACCACCTTGCCTGCGGCACTTTCAAATTCGGCAAAAACAACGGTATCTTGCCGAATACAGCGTATGTAAAGCGTTTGCAGATGCACCTGCTCGGTGCAGTCCCTCCCGTTGACCGTAATGGATTCTAAGACAGCACCGTCGGGCGTTTCCTGCGGCAATATCCGAATTTTTACACTTTGCAACAGATGCACGCGCTGTTTTTCGCAGGAGATTTCGCCCGCGCCCGTACTTTGCAAGGTGATTTCAAAGGTCACGCAAAAATACAGAAGCGCAAACAGAAAAAGGGCGGCGCTCCCACTTGCCACGGCGATTTTTGCACGCTTGTGTTTCAAATACACCCCTCCTCTTTTGCTGTTCTGTTCTTGAAAACCGTATAAAAAGTGGTATACTATTATAAATAAAAAATCTACGAAACTTTCGGAGAATATTTCTATGAGAAAATACTATCGAGAATACCGATTGCAATTCATTATGGGCCCCGCCTTTAAACTTGCAGAAGCCATTTTGGAATTGCTTGTGCCGCTTGTGATGGCACGGATTATTGATGTAGGCGTGAAAAACGGCGACACCGCGTATATCTTAAAAATGGGCGGTCTGATGCTCCTTTTGGGCGCGGTGGGATTATGTTTTGCCATTATATGCCAATATTCGGCGGCGGTTGCCCAGCAGGGCGTGGGTACCGATTTGCGCCGCGATGTGTTTGCAAAAATCCAATCCCTTTCCGCCGCGGACCGCGCGAAATTCTCTAACGCAACACTTGTGACGCGCCTTTCCAACGACATTAACCAAATCCAATCCGGCGTGGCAATGCTCATTCGCTTAATGTTCCGTTCGCCGTTTTTAATCGCAGGGTCGCTTGTGATGGCAATGGCGCTCGATTTAAAAATGTCGGTTATCTTCTTTATTGCAGGGGCGGCGGTCAGCCTGATTATGTACTACATTTTAAGCCGTTCTCTGCCGCTTTACAAAAAGATTCAAAATCGCCTCGATGTGCTTTTGCGTATTGTCAGCGAAAATCTGTCGGGCGTGCGCGTCATTCGCGCATTCCAAAAAACCAATGCAGAGCGCAAACGCTTCGCGGACGAAAACGAAGATTTCACACGCATTCAGGTGCGCGTGGGGCGCTTGAACGCCTTTTTAAATCCCCTCACCTTTGCGGTTATCAATCTCGGCATTGTTGCGCTGCTGTATTTCGGCGGCAAAAATGTGTTCGGCGGCACGCTTTTGCAAGGCGAAGTGATTGCCTTTACCAATTATATGACGCAAATTCTGCTTTCTATTATCGTTTTTGCAAATGTGATTGTCGTTTTCACAAAAGCGGCGGCAAGCATCGACCGCGTAAAAGCGGTGCTTGAAACCGAACCGACTATGTATGAAGGAGAAATTGCAGTTGCGGATACCGAAAACGCGTGCGCGGTGCGGTTTGATAAAGTGGTTTTTTCCTTTAACGAAGCCGAGGAAAAAGTATTAATCGATGTTTCATTTTCCATAGCGCGTGGACAAACCGTCGGCATCATCGGCGGTACGGGCGCAGGCAAGTCGGCACTTGTCAATTTGATTTGGCGGCTGTATGACGCAGACAGCGGCACGGTGTCGGTGTTTGGGCGTGATGTGAAAGATTACACCTACCAAGGCTTAAGAAACGCCGTACACATTGTTTCACAGGGCAGTACACTGTTTAAAGGCACGGTGCGTGAAAATCTGCTGTGCGGCAAAACAGATGTGTCGCAAGAGGACATGGTAAACGCTCTGCGCGTTTCACAAGCGGCGGAATTTGTACGGCAGTTGCCCGACGGTTTAGACGCCCCTGTGGAAGAGGGCGGCAAGAATTTTTCAGGCGGTCAGCGTCAGCGATTAAGCATTGCGCGGGCGTTACTCGGCGCGCCTGAAATTTTGATTTTCGACGACGCATCGAGTGCGCTCGATTTCGCAACCGATTTAAAACTGCGGCGTGCGCTCAAAGAACAGTACGCGGACAAAACCGTGATACTCGTCTCGCAACGCGTCAGCAGTGTACGCACGGCGGATAAAATCCTGCTGTTAGACGATGGCGTGCTTTGCGGCGCGGGTACGCACGAAGAACTCTACCGCGACAACGAACTGTATCGCGAAATCTGCCGTTCGCAATCGCGCGAAAGCGAGGTGAGCGCATCATGAAAACACTCAAACGCTTGCTTTCTTACATTCAGCCGTTCAAACGCAATCTTGCGTTGGCGGTGGTTTCAGCGTTTATCGGCATTGTGCTGTCCCTGTTGGTGCCCGTATTTATCGGTCTTGCGGTCGATACGATGGTTGGCGCAGGTGAAGTCGATTTTGCAAGACTTTATAAAATCGGCGGCGCACTTGCGGCGGTGATTGTGCTTTCGGCGCTGTTCCAATGGATTATGACCTACCACTCGAACAAACTTTCCTACTATACCGTGGAAAAACTACGTGATGAAGTGTTTGAGAAATTGGGGCGCGTGCCGCTTTCTTACATTGACCGAAACGCGCACGGCGACATTGTGAGCACGGCGGTTACGGACATTGACATTATCGGCACAGGGCTTTTGCAAGGCTTTACACAGGTCTTTTCGGGTGTGGTCACCATACTCGGCACGCTTGTGTTTATGTTCGTTTTGAACCCGTGGATTGCGTTGGTTGTAGTTGTTTTGACGCCGCTGTCGTTTTTCGTTTCCTCCTTTATTGCAAAGCACACGCACGACAAATACCGCGAGCAGGCAAAACTGCGCGGTATGCTGACGGGGTTTGCTTCGGAAATGATTCAAAACGAAACCGTAGTCAAAGCGTTTTCGATGGAAGAAAGCAATGCCGAGAAATTCGACAAAATGAACACAGATATGCAAAAAGTCGGCGTGATTGCACATTTTTACTCGGCACTTTCTAACCCCTGCACACGGTTCGTCAACGCAACGGTATATGCCGGCGTGGCAACCGTCGGCGCAGTGCTTTGCGTGCGCGGCAGTCTTTCTGTCGGGGAACTGACTTCATTCCTCGCCTACTGCTCGCAATACACCAAACCCTTTAATGAAATTTCGGGCGTGGTTGCGGAATTCCAAAACGCACTTTCGAGCGCGGCGCGCGTATTCCAACTGTTAGACGCCGAAAACGAGTCCGATGACAGCGCTCTGCCCGCCTTGCAAGTCTCGAACGGTGCAGTGGAATTTCAAAATATTGATTTTGCCTATACACCGAAAAAGCCGCTGATTCGGAATTTTTCGCTGTCGGTAAACCCGGGGCAGACGGTGGCGATTGTCGGCCCGACAGGGTGCGGTAAAACCACGCTTATCAACTTGCTGATGCGGTTTTATGATGTGAACGGCGGCAAAATTCTGATTGACGGGCAAAACACGGCAGAAGTCACGCGTGACAGCCTGCGCGAAAGATTCGGAATGGTATTGCAGGACACTTGGTTGTTCCATGGCACCGTGAAAGAAAACATCGCCTACGGTGCGCCCAATGCAAGCGACGAAGAAATCATTGCGGCAGCAAAAGCGGCTCACGCACACAGTTTTATTAAGCGTCTACCCGATGGGTATAACACGATACTCACCGAAAACGGCGACAATATTTCAGAGGGGCAACGCCAACTGTTGGCCATTGCGCGGGTGATGCTCAAAAAGCCGCCGATGCTTATTTTGGACGAAGCGACCAGCAACATCGACACCCGCACGGAAATCCGTATTCAAAAGGCGTTTTCGCACTTGATGGAAGGGCGTACAAGTTTTATTGTAGCACACCGACTTTCCACCATTCAAAACGCAGATGTCATTTTGGTGATGCGTGACGGGCAGATTGTGGAGCGCGGCACACATACAGACCTTTTGGCACAGCACGGTTTCTATTTTGATTTATACAACAGCCAGTTTGCAAAAGAGGAATAGCTTTGTCTGCGGAGAAAATATGAAAAATCGGCAAGGGAAACGCATATGCGTTCTCTTGCCGATTTTTCTTTTCATTTTAAACAGCCTGTGCAATTCTTAAAAACATTCGTCGCCTTTTGCCGAAAGTGTTACTGCACTTCCACACGGAATGTCTCCGCTTCGGCAAAGAACCAAATCTGTTCCGTTTGCTTCGCTTGCAGTTGTTTTTCTGCGGTTGGTTCTGCTGCGCCGGCAGACGCTGCCGAAACATATTCGGTTTGCACCTCCACCACGCACAGTTTTCGGTCGCAGCTGACAATTTTATATGTAAAGATTGGAATTGTATCTGTGTCTGCATTTGCATACGCCTGTTTTTGCTGCGCCTCATAATCCGCAAAAACGGACTGCACCTGTTCCACCCCTGCCGCACCGAGCACGGTATCCGAAACAGTCAGTTTGTGCATAGACGGATCATTGCTTACAAAGGTGACGGCTTTTTTCCCAAAGCCGACAGGCAGAAACCAAAGCAGAACCAACAACAGCATTTCCGCCAAGAGAACGACGCCACAAATTTTCATATGCTTCATCTTTACATCCCTCCCTCGGCAATATGCACACAGACATACGGCGCGCCCGATTTTACATTGCACGCCCAAACTTCCCAAATCGCACCGTTCGGCGCACCGGAAATTTGATAGCAAAAGCCGTTGACCGAACGATGCAAAACTGTGTACTGCGGTTCAAACACCGCTTTTGCCGCATCAATATAGTCCGCATTGATACTTTCAAAATTTCTTGCGAAATACTCTGCACGTATACGGTTTTCCCCTGCGCAGGACTGCGTATGGAAAATATGCACAGGTAAATATTCCCAAAGAAAATCGTTGTAAGTATCCACCGGTATCACCTTTGCCTCACGCGAGCCGTCGGTCGGCTGCACACCGACCGAAAAATCAGAAGTTTTAACCCAAACGGGAGACATCCGCTGCGCTAATACCCCCGCAAGGCACAACACAAACAGCACTTGTAGAACAATAAAAAAGCGCCAAAAGAATTTTTTGTCTTTTTCAAGTTTTTGCATATTTACCCTCCTTCAAACATTACTATGCTTTGTAGGTTGTATTGATAGTTAAAGTAAACGATGTCAAAGAACTATCCTTTGTAATAAAGAATTGACTGTAAGGGTATATTGCGCAATTGTTCAATATTCCATAGCCATTCGGTAGACTGCAATTTACCGAACGATGCGATTGATAATACCAACGATCATTTGCTTGATCATAATAGTAAAAAGTAAGATTTATTTTTCGTGACAGAATCGGCGTATGATTTGTTGTTTTAATTCTTATTGCTTCGTGATTAACATTCATCTTTAATACAGAAGTCGTATAGGTTGAAGTTGCCGTTGGTAAGGAAACATTCACAGAATATGCCGGTGAATTCACATTAGCAGCGCCATAGGAAATATCGTAATAATTGGTGGGAGTCGCACGGGTTCGGGGATGAATAGCCTGATTTAACTGCTCAAGCACAGTGGGGTCAGACACTTCCAAATGAGGCAAGGACAAGGCAATATACACTTTTTGACCGGACTGTAATACATAGGGCATTTGATGCTCATCTAAATAATACGAGATTGTTGGTTCCCCCAACTGATAAGTGTACGTCGCTCCATTCGTTTCCGAAACAGCGAAAGAGACCAAGCAAGTTTGTAACAGTAAAAATACACACAATAATAATGAAAGCATTTTTTTCATTTTTTGTTCCTCTAAACAAGCATTATTACTGATGTATTTTATATTTTATCACAAAACTCCTATAGTGTCAATGAGTTTTCAGCAAGTTATATAAATAAGCAAATATTAATTTGAATTATTTATTAAAATTGCCATGCATCGTTGTACTGATTTTTGCCTACCGAGCAGTAGCAACAAAAAACAGCCTCTCGGATACAACATCACCGAGAGGCTGTCATTCATTTTTTTCGTTACAATATCAACCGAAAATCAGTCGGAAACTGCAACAACAACACCCGAACCAACGGTACGGCCGCCTTCACGGATAGCGAAACGAAGGCCCTC
>DAVZHM010000007.1:0-32472 GCA_052273845.1 Candidatus Fimenecus sp.
TTAGCATGGCGCCGACTTCGTTGCCGCTCATCAGTTTATATTCGCCATCGTCCAAAACCGCAATGCCTACGCGGTCGCAGTCGGGGTCGGTGGCAAGCAGTAAATCTGCCTTTTTGGTTTCGGAAAGGGCAATCGCGCGTTCAAATGCCTGCCGAATTTCGGGATTCGGATACGGGCAGGTCGGGAAATTGCCGTCGGGCAACTCCTGCTCGGGAACAACGGTCACATCGCGAATACCGATTTCCTTTAAAATCTCGCGCACGTGCTTGTTGCCCGTGCCGTTTAAAGGTGTGTAAATAACCGACAAATCCGAGTTTTCGCACACGGCGGGGTTGACCTGCGCCTTGCGGACTTCTTTGTAAAAGCCCTCGAAAACCGCTCTGCCGATGTATTCGATTTGCCCGCTTTGCAAGGCTTCTTCAAAATCCGTTGTACGCACGCCCGAGAACATATCGACTTTCTGAATAAAATCGTAAGTTTTCGCCGCCGCTGCATCGGTCATTTGATAGCCGTTGGGGTCATAGCATTTGTAGCCGTTGTATTTCGACGGATTATGGCTTGCGGTGATGATGATGCCCGAACTGCATTTCAATGTGCGCACCGCGTAAGAAAGCATCGGTGTCGGCACCAATTCGGGGTACAAATACACTTTCACGCCGTTTGCCGCGAGCACCGCCGCCGCAGAGCGCGCAAACACATCGGATTTGATGCGCGAATCGTACGCGATGGCAATGGACGGATTCTCGAAATCCGCATTGAGATAATCCGCAAGCCCCTGCGTTGCCTGATTAACGGTATAGATATTCATTCGGTTGGTGCCCGCGCCAATCACGCCGCGCAAGCCTGCCGTGCCGAATTCCAAATTCTTATAAAAGCGGTCGAGGATTTCATCCTCATTGCCTTTGACGCTTTCGAGTTCCGGGAGCAAGTCCGCGTCCGCGGTTGCCTTTTCGCACCAAAGGTCATACAATTTATGAATATCGTTCATGTAAAAACCTCCCAAAATTTCTCATACTCCGTTAATAAGTATACTACAAAAACAGATTTTGTGCAATCAAAAACTGTCGATTGCAGGAATTTGTAAACTATGGTAAAATAAAAGCGAATTACGGAGGTGGTTTTTTGTTCGCAAGTGTCAACAGCGTGGGACTGTTCGGAATGGAAGCGTACACGGTTTCGGTGGAAGCGGATTTGTCGGGCGGTATGCCGCGGTTTGATATGGTAGGGCTGCCCGATGCGGCAGTATCGGAAAGCCGCGAGCGCGTGCGTTCGGCAATTCGCAACAGCGGCTTGGATTTTCCCGTGTCGCGCGTCACCATCAATTTGGCGCCCGCCGACATTCGCAAAGAAGGTCCCATTTATGACCTGCCTGTGTTAATTGCCGTATTAAAGGCAACGGGGCAATTAAAATGCAACACCGAAAACCGCGCGTTTATCGGGGAACTTTCGTTAAGCGGCGAGGTGCGCCACATCAACGGCGTTTTGCCGATGGTGATACAGGCGCGCAAAGCAGGATTTTCGGAAATTTATATTCCGCACAGCAATCTTGCAGAGGGCGCGGTGGTGGACGGCATTGCGGTTTACCCCATCAAAACCGTTTCGGAATTGCTTGCGCATTTGCGTGGGGAAGCAGAACTTTCCCCCGTGAGCGCCAAGGATTACAGCGAATACACTCTGCCGCCCGATCTCCCGGATTTTGCGGATGTAAAAGGGCAACACGAAGCCAAACGCGCATTGGAAGTTGCCGCCGCAGGCGGGCACAATGTGATGATGATTGGGCCGCCCGGTTCGGGCAAAAGTATGCTTGCGAAGCGGATTCCCTCAATTTTACCCGATATGACTTTTGAAGAAGCGCTCGAAACCACCAACATTTATTCCGTGGCAGGCGTGCTTCCGCCGGAGGTTTCGCTGATTAAAGTGCGACCGTTTCGTTCGCCGCACCACACGGTTTCCCCTGCGGGATTGTCGGGCGGCGGCACGGTGCCGCGCCCCGGCGAAATCTCTTTGGCGCACAACGGCGTGCTGTTTTTGGACGAACTGCCCGAATTTTCGCGCACCGCAATGGAAATTATGCGCCAGCCCATAGAGGACGGCAAAATTACCATTGCGCGCGTGGCGGCGACCTTTTCGTACCCGTGTTCCGTGATGCTTGTGTGCGCAATGAATCCTTGCCCGTGCGGATTTTACGGACATCCGACGCGCAAATGCACCTGCCCCGCAGGTGCGCCGCAACGGTATCTTTCGCGCGTGTCGGGGCCGCTTTTGGACCGTTTGGGCATTCATATTGAAGTGCCGCCCGTTGATTTTGACGACCTTTCAAAAACGGAAAAAGAGGAATCCTCGGCGGAAATTAAGGCGCGCGTAGACAAAGCGCGTAAAATTCAACAGGAACGCTTAAAAGGCACGGGAATCCCCTGTAACGCCAAAATGGACGCGGCACTGACGCGAAAATTCTGCGCACCCACCCCTGCCGCCGCGGCGATGCTCAAAGCCGCGTTTGAAAAACTCGGGCTTTCGGCGCGCGCTTACGATAAGGTACTGCGCGTGGCGCGCACCATTGCGGATTTGGACGGCAAAGAACAAATTGATGTGCCGCACATTGCCGAAGCGGTGCAGTACCGAAGCCTTGACCGAAAATTTTGGAAAGCGTAAAGAGACGTTCTTACGGGATTATAACTCTAATTTATTCTTTGCAAAATTGAGGGGTAGGGATGAAATCCCGATACCACGCGATTTTCGGTATTTTAAAGCAAATACATAGAAAAATCACCCGTTTCCGAGTGTGGAAACGGGTGATTGGTTTTTATATCGGCTTTATATCGGTTGCTTAATACATGCCGCCGCCCTGTGCCGCCATAGCTGCTGCCGCAGCCGCGTCAGCTTTCGGGTCGGGAATATCGGTTACCAACGATTCGGTGGTCAGCACCATTGCCGCCACGGAAGCAGCGTTCTGCAATGCCGAACGGGTTACCTTTGCGGGGTCTAAGATGCCCGCTTCGAACATATCGACATATTTCTCGCTTGCGAAGTTGAAGCCGTAGCCTGCTTTCTTGGCGTTGAGAATGTCGTTGACGATGACGGAGCCTTCAAGACCTGCGTTCTTAGCAATCTGGCGAACCGGCTCTTCAATCGCTTTGAGCACAATGCGAATACCGGTTTTCAGGTCTGCATCTTCTTCTTTTTCAAGAAGCGCCTGCACCGTGGGAATTGCGTTCAAAAGCGCAACGCCGCCGCCTGCGACACAGCCTTCTTCCACAGCCGCCTTGGTCGCCGCGAGAGCGTCCTCAATGCGGAGTTTCTTCTCTTTCATTTCGGTTTCGGTAGCCGCACCAACGCGAATTACCGCTACGCCGCCTGCGAGTTTTGCAAGTCTTTCCTGCAGTTTTTCGCGGTCGAATTCGGAAGTGGTGGTTTCAATTTGGCTGCGGATTTGTGCCACTCTGCCGCGGATGGCATCGCTTGCGCCCGCACCGTCGACGATGGTGGTGTTCTCTTTGGTAATCTTAACCTGTTTTGCACGGCCAAGTTGTGCGATGTCCGCATCTTTGAGTTCCAAACCAAGGTCGGAAGTAATCACTTCGCCGCCGGTAAGGATAGCGATGTCTTGGAGCATTTCTTTTCTTCTGTCGCCGAAGCCCGGTGCTTTCACGCACACGCAGGTAAAGGTGCCGCGCAGTTTGTTGACCAAAATGGTCGAAAGAGCTTCGCCTTCTACATCTTCAGCAACAATCACGAGTTTCTGCCCTGCGTTGACAATTTTCTCAAGCAACGGCAGGATTTCCTGAATGTTGGAAATCTTCTTATCGGTAATCAAAATGTACGGCTCGTCAAGGACGGCTTCCATTTTGTCGGTATCGGTGACCATATACGGAGAAATATAGCCGCGGTCAAACTGCATACCTTCCACAACATCACTGTATGTCTCGGAAGTTTTGGACTCCTCAATCGTGATAACGCCGTCCGCAGTCACTTTTTCCATTGCGTCTGCAATCAACTTGCCGACGAATTCGTCTGCGGCGGAAATGGTGGCGATTCTCGCAATATCGTCCGCCGTTTTCACGGGCTTGGACTCTGCTTTTACAGCGGCAACTACGGTATCAACCGCCATTTGCATACCTTTTTTCACAACCATCGGGTTTGCGCCCGCGGCAACGTTTTTCATGCCTTCGCGTACCAATGCCTGTGCAAGCAAAGTTGCGGTGGTGGTGCCGTCGCCCGCCACATCGTTTGTTTTGGTCGCAACTTCTTTTACAAGCTGTGCGCCCATATTTTCAAACGCATCTTCCAATTCTACTTCTTTTGCGATGGTGACGCCGTCGTTGGTAATCAACGGTGCGCCGTATTTTTTGTCCAAAACCACGTTTCTGCCTTTGGGGCCCAAAGTGATTTTGACGGTGTCGCTCAATTTGTCAATACCGGCCTGCAACGCCTTGCGTGCTTCTTCGCCGTAAATAATTTGTTTTGCCATAGCGTATTCCCTCCGAAAAAATTATTCTACAATTGCTAAAATGTCAGACTGGCGAACCACAGTGTAGTCAACGCCGTCCATTTTGACTTCGGTGCCCGCGTATTTGCCCGCGATGACCTTGTCGCCTGCTTTTACATACATGGTGATTTCTTTGCCATCCACAGTGCCGCCGGGGCCGACAGCCGCCACTTCAAACACCTGCGGTTTTTCCTGTGCCGCCGCGGCAAGAATGATGCCGCCTTTGGTGGTTTCTTCCACTTCGACAGGTTTCAGTACAACTCTGTCAGCCAAAGGTTTGATTGTCATATAAAATACCTCCAAAAAGAATGATTGATGATTTTTAGCACTCCAACTTCCCGAGTGCTAATATCTATTTTATCCATATTTTAGAAAAAATCAACCCCTTTTTGCAATGTTCACAAAAAAGTAATAATTTATTTTCAAAGTAACGCATTTTTTCGCGCGCAACAGGCATAAAAATCGCCGCTCGTCTCCGCAAAAGCGGACAGCGCCGTCAGAGGCAAGGCGGTTAAGACCATTGCCGGTGCCAACAGCACGGCCGCCATTCGTTTTTGACCGTTTCTCATAGAATGCCCTCCGAAGTACCTTTTGCAACGCGCATTTGTGTTCTTTTTTCTTTTTTAGAATTTTGCAGGAATGTTCTATGCTCTGCGGCAAAAAAGTCAAGCCTTGCGTTACTTTACAAAGAATACAAAAACGAGGGAAGCAAAAACTTCCCTCGTGCTCGTTTTTTCTGTTTTTCAAAAGTGCTTACAACAGTTTTGCCGCGTTTTTGTCCATATAGACTTCCACATCGTGGTGGAACTGCAAAATCGACGCGGGGCAACTCGGGGTGACCTGCCCGTCAATCATCGCTTTCATCGCGTCCGCTTTCGCACTGCCCGTGGCAATCAGCACAATCTTTTTCGCCTGCATAATGGAGCCGACGCCCATCGTTAAGGCATAGTGCGGCATCGGGTTTTCATCGAAATATTTGGAATTCGCGTCGATGGTGCTTTCCGTCAGTTTCACCTTAAACGCGCCTTTTGTGAAATATGAGGACGGCTCGTTGAAACCGATATGCCCATTTCTGCCGATACCCAAAAGTTGAATATCCACGCCCGCCTGTGCGAGGGCTTCATCATAACGCTTACATTCCGCTTCCACATCTGCGGCGTTGCCGTCGAGGAAATGCACATTCTCCTCTAAAATATCGGTATGGTCAAACAGTTCCTTGTGCATAAAGGTGTAGTAACTGTTTTTGTCGGATTTCGGCAAATCAACATATTCGTCGAGGTTGTAAGTGCGCACATCTTTCAGGCTGACATTGCCTTTTTGACACTCCCCGTAAATATACTGATAAGTCGGCACGGGAGACGCACCCGTAGCAAGTCCCAAAACAATATTCGGTTTCTTTTGAATCGCGTCTACAAACAGTTTGCCGACTGCTTCGCCGATTTGCGCGGCGTTTTCCATAATTGTAATTTTCATTGTCTCACCTGCTTTGCATTTTGAAAACATATTGTACCATATTTTACAATCTTTGCAAACAAGTTTTCAAAATTTTCTGTTTTCTTGTAAAATCCGATAGAAAATGCTATACTGAATGTAAATGCAGAAAAGGAGTATCAGGTATGTTGCGAAACGGAATAGACTTGGTTGAAATTGAGCGAATTCGCCAATCATCGGAAAATCCCGCGTTTATGAAACGCGTTTACGGCGAGCAAGAACGCGCACAATTTTCAGAGCAAAAGCATCCCGAAGCACATTTGGCGGGCGCATTTGCGGCAAAAGAGGCCTTTTCGAAAGCACTCGGTACGGGCGTGCGCGGCTTTTCGCTTTGCGAAGTGGAAGTTTTGCACGACCGCCTCGGCGCGCCGTATTTCGCCCTTTCGGGGAATGCCAAAGCACTTGCCGAAGCGCAAAACCTCACCTTTTCACTGAGTATCACCCATACCGACACCCTCGCGGCGGCATTCGTCACCGCTTACAGTAAAGGAGAATTGTTATGATGCGAATTCTTTCCGCCGCCGAAGTAAAAGCGGTTGAATGTGCCGCCGACCAAAACGGCATTACCTTTTTGCGCTTGATGGAAAACGCCGGCGCGGCGTGTGCCAAAGTCATTCGGCAAAAATTTGACGCGACAGAAAAACGCACGGTTGCCGTGCTTTGCGGTAAAGGCAAAAACGGCGGAGACGGTTTCGTTGCCGCGCGAAAACTCTTTGAAAACGGCTACAAAGTTTCGGTGTATTTGGTAATGGGCGCGCCTATTGCTGAGGATACCAAAGAAATGTACGCCCGCATTATAAACTGTGGCATCACAGTGGAAATGTATGACGCCGGTTCTGAAACACAGCGCAAGCGTCTGCAAAATACCGATATTTTGATTGACGCGGTGTTCGGCACAGGGTTTTCGGGTGTTTTGCCCGACAGTTTGCAAAATCTGTTTGCCTTTTTGGAAAGTTGCCGCGGGTATATGGTTTCGATTGATTTGCCGAGTGGACTTTCCGCGGATTCGGGTACTTTTTTAAGTCGCCCCGTTAAAGCGGACTTGACAATTTCGGTCATGGCGCTGAAAAAAGCGTTGGTCACGCAACCCGCAAAAGATTTCGCGGGCGAAATTCAAGTGGTTTCCATCGGAATTCCCGAACAGTTATACAAGCCGTATGAAAAGGCATTCGCCTTTACAGATGAGGACATTGCCGAATTGTTCCCCGCAAGGCGCCCGGACGCCAACAAAGGGGATTTCGGCAAGGCGCTTGTAATCGCGGGCAGTTACGAAATGCCCGGCGCGGCGCTTCTCGCAAGCGGTGCGTGTGTGGAAAGCGGTGCAGGGCTTGTGCGGCTCGCATTCCCTGAATGTACCTATGCGGCAGTGACTGCCGCCGTGCCCGAAAAGGTATTACTCCCCTTACCCGCAAACCGTTTCGGACGCTTGTCCGCACAGGGCGAAGCCAAGTTATTGGAAGCGCTGTCAAGGTCTACGGCTTGCCTCATCGGTTGCGGACTCGGGTTGGATTATGACACCGAAGCGTTGGTAAAATCCGTGGTGCGAAACGCGGAAATTCCGCTGATTTTGGACGCAGACGGCATAAATGCCGTAGCAAACGACATAGATATATTGCGGGAAGCAAAGGCACCCGTTATTTTAACGCCCCATCCGGGCGAAGCGGCACGGATTTTGGGCTGCACCGCCGCCGAAGTACAGGAAAACCGTGTGGACGCTTGTGCAACGCTTTGCAAAATGACCGGGGTAACCGTGGTTTTGAAAGGTGCGGGCACGGTCATCTCCTCTGCCGGCAAGCAGTTCTCCGTCAATTTAACGGGCAACGCGGGTATGGCAACGGCGGGTTCGGGCGATATGCTCGCAGGAATGCTATTGGGCTTTTTGTGTATCGGGCTTTCTCCGTTAGAAAGTGCCGTTGCGGCGGCGCACATTCACGGATTGTGCGGCGATGTGGTTGCAAAGGGAACTTCACTTTGCAGCACCACGCCGACCAAAATGCTCAAAGTTTTGCCGAAAGTGCTTTCCAAATTTGAATAAGGCGAGGGAATCCCGCGCCTTTAAAGGTGGGATGCACCGTACGAAAACATATTACAATCCTCTGTGTCGTTTGTCTGTTGCTGCTTTGTTGTGGCTGTCAATACAGAGACTTTCAAAACACGCTAACCGTACCGCAAGCTTTTTTTGCAACCGCGGACATCACACACGGGGCGTTTACTTGCAAAGCCAAGTTGACATTTGAGGAAAACGGCACGACATCTTTGGAACTGCTCTCCCCCGAGACGCTGAAAACGCTGACAGTCACACAGACTACCGACAGTTGCGTTTTTTCCTTTTTGGGATTAGAGGTAAAAACGCCCGAAGCGCTGTTGCCGGACACGGCATTTGCCAAACTGCTCTATGCGGCGCTTTGCGGTGCACGCGACGGCACACGCTGTGTGAAAACCGTGAATGGCGACATCGCTACATACAGCGGTATGACCGAGGCGGGCGACACCTATTCCCTTACGCAAAGCCGCGAGGACGGCAGTCTTTTGTCGCTTACAATGGATGGGCAGAATTTCAAAGCAACCTTTTCGGAATTTCAAATACCATAGAAAAACCCCGCGGGCATACCCGCGGGATTTTGTTCTTTCTGTGTCAATTTCAGCGTTTGTGCTTTTTGCCGAGCAATCGGTCTACAACATAAGAGAGATAGCCGAGTGCAATAAACGCAGCCGTAATGGCAAATACAATCAAAAGCACCTTATCCCAACCGTACAAATCCACATCCAAAAACGGATACGGAAAGCGGCTCGAAACGCCGCCGAATCCCGAAAACTGTTTGTCGCTCACCTCGGCACGCACCATGGCAAAGCCGAAATACACATACGGTAAAACGAGCCAAGCAAGCGGATGTAGGCTTTTATATTGCCCTTTCGGGAAAAACAGGAAATAATCAAGCACTACCATCGCAGGCACCACATAATGCACAAGCAAATTCCCCGCATACAGCGCAGGGCTCACGCTGCCGCTGCCCGCCTGCATCATGCCGTTGAGCATAAAATGATACACAAGCCCCGTCACGGTGATACACATCGTTACAGCGCCTTTTAAAAGCGGATTTTCCTTTTTGCGTTGGGCCACAACCAACACCGCAAAATAGATAAAGCAAAGTATATTGCTTAAAATCGTGTAATAGCAGGTAAGCATAGCCGCGTCCCCGATGCGCGCGACTTCCGCATATTGCAGAACAATTCCCGCTTCGCAAAGGAACAAAAACAACAATCTGTAAATTTGCTTAAAATATGTATTTTTAATATACATAGGCGACCTCCGCAACAGAATACTCGTATTGTACCACATTTTTATCGCTTCTGCAAATCATCTCCACACTTGCAAAATTTCAAAATCGGATTATAATAGTAGCAGGAGACGAAAAAGCAATTCCGTTATTCAAACTACATAGAAAAGGTGATATTATGGCAGAATTAAAAGGTTCCAAAACCGAGCAGAACTTGATGACTGCTTTCGCAGGGGAATCCCAAGCGCATACAAAATATCTGTATTACGCTTCCAAAGCCAAAAAAGACGGCTATGTGCAAATCGGCGCGTTGTTTGAAGAAACCGCGAAGAACGAAAAAGAGCATGCCAAAATTTGGTTTAAACTGTTGCACGGCGGTATGCCCGCAACAACCGAAAACCTGAAAGACGCCGCGGAAGGCGAAAACTACGAATGGACCGATATGTACGCAAGCTTCGCAAAAACTGCGCGTGAAGAAGGTTTTGACGATATTGCCGCGCTGTTTGACGGCGTTGCGGCAATCGAAAAAGAACACGAAGAACGCTACAAGAAGTTGCTCGCGAACATTGAAGGCAATTTGGTATTCTCCAAAGACGGCGACGCCGTATGGCAGTGCTCCAACTGCGGGCACATTGTTGTCGGCAAAAAAGCCCCCGATGTGTGCCCCGTATGCGCACACCCGCAGGCATATTTCCAAGTTCGCGCGGAAAACTATTGATAAAAAACAATAAACCATTTTGAAAGTAGGTGAATCCAATGGCAAAATATGTTTGCACCGTTTGCGGTTATGTCTATGAAGGCGATGAACTGCCCGAAGATTACGAATGCCCGCTGTGCGGCGTCGGCGTCGACCAGTTTGAAAAGGTTGAAGAATAAACGCAAAATGAGAACGCGCCCTGTTTGACGAAATGCCAAGCAGGGCGCGTTTTTATTGTTTTGTTATTTGCTTATTTCTCCATCAAAGTAACCATTACCGCTTTTTGTGCGTGGAGACGGTTTTCCGCTTCGTCAAAGATTTCATCGGCGTGTGCTTCAAACACATCGGCAGTGATTTCTTCGCCGCGGTGTGCAGGCAGACAATGCTGCACCATGCAACCGCTGTTTGCCGCAGAAAGCAGTTTTTTGTTGACTTGGTACACACCCTCGAACACCTTGCGGCGCTCGGCGGCTTCTTCTTCCTGCCCCATAGACGCCCAAACATCGGTGAAAATCACATCAGCGCCCGCCGCGGCTTCCATCGGGTCTCTGTGAAGGCTGAACCCTTGGTAGGCGGTTGCGAAATCCAATACCTGACGGTCGGGGTCATACCCTTCGGGGCAAGCAACCGAAACGTTCATGCCTGTTTTCAAACCGCCGACGATCAGGGAGTTTGCCATATTGTTGCCGTCGCCGATATAGCACATTTTAAGCCCATCCAAATGGCCTTTGTGCTCCCGAATGGTCAACAGGTCGGCAAGCACTTGGCAGGGGTGGCAAAAATCGGTCAAGCCGTTGATAATCGGAATCGAGCCGTATTTCGCAAGATTTTCCACTTCGCTTTGTGCGAATGTCCGAATCATAATGCCGTCGAGATAGCGCGACAGTACGCGTGCGGTGTCCTCAATCGGTTCGCCGCGCCCGATTTGCAAATCGCGGTTGGAGAGGAACAACGCCTGACCGCCGAGTTGGTACATACCCGTTTCAAACGAAACGCGCGTTCTCGTGGAGGATTTTTGGAAAATCATACCCAAAGTCTGCCCTTTTAAACGTTTGTGGACAATGCCGTTTTTGGTCTCGTATTTGAGTTGGTCGGCAAGGTTTAACAGTTCCTCAATCTCCTGCGGGGTGGTGGTCAACAAACTTAATAAATGTTTCATATCGGTTTTCTCCTTATTCTGCAAGGACGCGCTCTAAAACGGCAAGTCCTTTGTCGATTTCTGCATAGGTGATGGTCAGCGGCGGAAGCATACGCAATGCAGACTTCGCCGTTAAAATCAGCAAGCCGTTTCCACAGCATTGCTTGGCGACTTCGCCCGCTTTTTTGGTTTTTAAATCTATGCCAATCATTAAGCCGCGCCCGCGCACGCTTTCAACCTCTGTAAAGGCTTTCACCTTTTCACGGATATATTCGCCTTTCTGTTGCACTTCGGCTAAAAACGCATCGTCCAGCCGTTCCAAAACCGCCAAAGACCCTGCGCACGCAACGGGATTGCCGCCGAATGTGGTGCCGTGCGTACCCGCAGTCAGCGTATTGCCGAGTTCTGCGCCGCAAAGGCACGCGCCCATCGGCAGTCCCCCGCCAATGCCCTTGGCGGTTGTCAAGACGTCCGGCTTTACACCAACGGTTTCGTACGCGAACAGTTTGCCGGTTCTGCCGACACCCGTCTGCACTTCGTCAAAGATGAGCAAAATGTCATTTTCATCGCAAACCGTGCGCACAAATTCAATATATTCGCGCGGTGTTTCCAAAACGCCGCCCTCGCCTTGTATCACTTCGAGCATCACAGCGCAAACCGTGCCGTCCAAAAGGGATTCCAGTGCCTTGCAGTCCCCTGCTTCGGCGTAGCGGAAGCCTTCCAAAAACGGAGTGAAAAATTCGTGGTAATGTGCCTGCCCCGTGGCGGTGATGGTCGCCATGGTTCTGCCATGGAACGAGTTTTGCAAGCTGATAATATTGTAACGCCCTTCGCCGTAATTGTCAAAACTGTATTTACGCGCAAGTTTAATGGCACACTCGTTTGCCTCAGCACCCGAATTGCAAAACAGCACTTTCGGGAAACCCGATTTTTCGCAAATCAGTTTTGCCGCTTTCGCAACGGTTTCGTTGTAATAGAGGTTTGAGGTGTGCTGTAATTTGTCGAGTTGCGCTTTTACCGCCGATGTCCACTTTGCATCTGCCGTGCCGAGTGCATTGACGCCGATGCCCGCGGTAAAATCAATGTATTCTTTGCCGTCCGCGCCGATGTAGGTCGCGTTTTCGCCGCGCTCGAGCGCAACGGGAAAGTGTGCGTAGGTCGGCATCAAATATGTGTCTGCCGTTTGTTTGATTTCTTCAAAAGTCATATGTAACCGTCCTTATGCCGAGAACATGGTTCCGATACCTGCATCGGAAAACAGTTCTATGAGAATAGAATGGGGAATTCTGCCGTCAATGATGTTGGTGCGCGTGACGCCGCGGCGTACCGCTTCGACACAGCAATCGATTTTCGGAATCATACCGCCCGAAATAATACCCTGTGCCTTTAAAGACGGGATTTCGGACACTTTTACCTCTTGAATCAAGGTGCTTTCGTCATCCTTGTCGTGCAGAAGACCGCAAATATCGGTCATCAACAGCAGTTTTTCGGCGTGGAGACACGAAGCAATCCGCGCCGCCGCCGTATCCGCATTAATGTTATACACTTCGCCGTTTTCGCCGCTGCCTATGGTGGAAATAACGGGAATATAGCCGTTGTCAATCACATCGTTGATGATGCCTGTGTTGATTTTGACAATATCGCCCACAAAACCGATGTCTTCGCCTACATTGTGCTTTTTCGCCTGAATCATATCGCCATCCAAGCCGCAAAGCCCAATCGCCTGCCCGCCGTTGCGGGTTAAAAGCTGCACAAGATGCTTGTTGACCTTGCCCGCAAGCACCATTTGTACGATTTCCACGGTTTCTTCGTCTGTGTAGCGAAGACCGCCGACAAATCGGCTTTCTTTGCCGACACGCTTTAACATA
The DNA here is from genome assembly GCA_052273845.1 of Candidatus Fimenecus sp. Lineage (GTDB taxonomy): Bacteria > Bacillota > Clostridia > Oscillospirales > Acutalibacteraceae > Fimenecus. The sequence continues at coordinate 12,959 of DAVZHM010000007.1, forward strand.
TCGTTGATTTCGGGGCCGCCGCCGTGCACAAGCACCACATTGACGCCCACCGAGCGCAGAAGCACGATGTCGGTCATCACGGCGTCCTGCAAATCCCCGTTAATCATGGCATTGCCGCCGTATTTGATAACCACCGTTTTGCCGTTGTACCGCTGAATGTAAGGCAAAGCCTGTACCAATACTTCACTGCGGTCCGCGTGAGAGATTTTTGAAATGTCCATAAAATCACCAATTCATCTAACTTTTTGCCCCGCCGATGGGGAAGAAAAATAGGGTTGCATCTACCTTTTTAATTTATTGCGCACAATGTGCGTGCCACTCCTGATTTTCAAAAGTGCAAAATGTGCGTGCCATTCCTGATTTTCAAGAGTGCGTGCAGTTTGTGCTTTTGACACGGCGAAGCGTATCGAGTATACGCGAGTTGCCGTGGCAAAAGTGCAAAATGTGCGTGCTATTGGAAATCAGGTGCGGTAGTCGCCGTTGATTTTGACATAATCATATGTCAGGTCACACCCGTAAGCAGTTGCTTCCGCCTCACCGTCATTCAAATTGACTTTGACGGTAATTTCATCTTCGAGCAAAATCTCTTTTGCCTTTTCTTCGGAAAATCCCACGCCTGCGCCGTTTTTGCATACGAAAATTTCGCCTTTTACCGAGTCAAAGGAAACATCAATTTTTGTAACATCAATGTCCGCACCCGCATAGCCGAGTGCGCAAAGCACTCTGCCCCAGTTGGCATCCGAGCCAAACATAGCGGTTTTCACAAGCGGAGAACAAATTACGGATTTTGCGCAAGTTTTTGCAATTTCTTCTGTTTTTGCGTGCGAAACTTCGCACATCACAAGTTTGGTTGCGCCCTCGCCGTCTTTGGCAAGCATACGCACAACATAATTACAGATTTTAAACAGCGCGCGGCGGAATTTGACGAAATTTTCATTTTCCGTTTCAATTCTTTCGTCGCCGCAAAGACCGTTTGCCATGATAGCCACGGTGTCGTTGGTAGAAGTATCGCCATCCACGGAAAGCATATTGTAACTTCTGTCCACGCACCAAACGAGCGCTTTTTTGAGCATTTCTGCGGAGATGTTCGCGTCCGTTGTGATAAAGGAAAGCATCGTTGCCATATTGGGGTGAATCATACCGCTGCCTTTGGCAATGGCACCGATGGTGCAAGTTTTGCCGTCGATTTCAAAAGACACAGAAATGTGTTTTTTAATCGTGTCGGTGGTCATAATCGCCTCGGCGGCCGCATCGGAGCCGGTTTCGGAAAGCCCGTTTGTGAGCGAAAGCATACCGCTTTGAATCGGCGCCAAATCAATCGGCTGACCGATAACGCCCGTAGAACCGACAATCACATCGTCTGCCGAAATATGTAAATATTCTGCGGCGAGGTCGCACATCGCCTGCGCTTTTTCCACGCCGTCGGCGTTGCAGGTATTGGCAATGCCGCTGTTGCAAATAACCGCGCGTGCTTTGCCGTTTTCGAGATTTTTGCGGGTGACGGTAATGGGCGCGCCGTACACAAGATTTTTGGTGTAGACCGCCGCCGCGTCACATTCGGTTTCGGAAACAAGGAGCATCAAATCCTTTTTTTCCTTGTTTTTGCGAATGCCGCAGTGCACGCCGTTCGCCTTAAACCCTTTGGGCGAGGTCACCCCGCCGTTTGTGTTGATGTTTATGCTGAAATTCATATTTCTCACCTTTGCGGCAGGAGTTTTTCCCCCGCCCTACTTATATATTTAATCCAAATTCCGCAGGAAGTCCCATTTTGATGTTCATACATTCAAGGGCGGCGCCGCTTGCCCCTTTGCCGAGGTTATCGTAACGGGCAAGAAGCAAAATGCGCTCGTCATTGCCGCAAACGGTAATTTCCATATTGTCATATTCGGATTTTGCGTTCGCACAAAGGAACCCCGCTTCGTCCATACAGTCTTTATACTGCACAATCGCGGTATTGTATTTTTCGCGGTAAAGATTTTTGATGTCTTCCGCCGTTTTGCCGTTTTGCAAGTCCGACTTGAAAATCGGCACGGTCACGAGCATACCGCTGAAATAATCGCAAATGTACGGACAGAAAATCGGCGTGACCGACAGCCCCGAAATGATGCGCATTTCTTTTAAATGCTTGTGCTCTTGGGTGAGGGCGTATTCGCGCGGTGCGTCAAGACTTGTGTCGCGCTCTGCATCTTCATACTGTGCAATGCCTTTTTTGCCGGCGCCGCTGTATCCGGACGCCGCATGGCACATAAACCCGTGGTCGGGGGAAGCAAATCCCGCATCGACAAGCGGTTTCACAAGGGCGATAAAGCCGCTTGCGTAGCACCCCGGCACGGCAATGCGTTTGGAATTTTGCAGTTTTTCCGCAAGACTTTCGGAAAGTTCGGGAAAGCCGTACGCAAACGCTTCGTTTGTGCGGTGCGCGGTGGAAGTGTCAATCACAACGGTATTTTCGTTTTCGATAAGGCTTACCGCCTCTACCGCCGCCGCATCGGGCAGGCACAAAAACGCAATATCCGCAGAATTGAGCGCCTGTTTGCGTGCCGCTATGTCCTTGCGCAAATCTTCGGGAAGGGCAATCAGTTCAATATCGGCTCTGCTTTTCAGACGGTCGAAAATTTTCAACCCTGTTGTGCCTTGTGAGCCGTCAATAAATACTTTGGTCATAGGTTATTCCTTTACAGCGGGAGCGCCCCCCGCCCTACATTATTTGTTTAATTCTTTTACGCGCTCGACCTGCGCCAATACATTTTGCGGGGCAGGGCCGCCGAGGGAGGTACGGTCATTGACGCATTTGTCAAGGTTAATTGATACATAAACGCCGTCGTCGAACAAATCGCAAACCCCTTTGTATTCTTCAAGCGGCAGGGTTTCGAGCGTCAAGCCTTTTTTGATGCACAGGGCGACAAGTTCGCCCGTGGCTTTGTACGCGTCGCGGAACGGCAAGCCTTTCGATACAAGGTAATCCGCACAGTCGGTGGCGTTGATAAATCCGCCTGCCGCCGCTTTACGCATATTTTCGGGAAGTGCGGTCATGGTGTCGAGCATCGGAATGAACGCCGTCAAGCACATTTTAACCGTATCAAACGCGTCGAAAATGGCTTCTTTATCCTCTTGCATATCTTTGTTGTAAGCAAGGGGCAGACCTTTCATTACGGTCAAAAGCGTCATTAGGTCTCCGAATACGCGGCCCGATTTGCCGCGGATAAGTTCTGTAATATCGGGATTCTTTTTCTGCGGCATAATGGACGAACCGGTGGAAAACGCATCGTCCAATTCCACAAATTTGAATTCCCACGAGCACCAAAGCACGATTTCTTCGGAGAAGCGGGACAGATGCACCATCAAAATGGAGAGCACCGACGCCAATTCCATGCAGAAATCGCGGTCGGAAACGCAGTCAAGTGAGTTTTGCATGGCGCCGTCAAACCCCAAATCGCGTGCGGTCATTTCGCGGTCGGTATTGTAGGTTGTGCCTGCCAAAGCGCAAGCGCCCAAAGGACAAACATTCATACGCTTTTTCGCGTCTGCAAGCCGTTCTTTGTCGCGCAGAAGCATTTCGGCGTACGCCATTAAATGATGCCCGAACGTGATGGGCTGTGCGCGTTGCAGATGTGTGTAGCCGGGCAGAACCGCGCTCGAATACTGCTCTGCCTTTTTGCAAAGCACCGCAATCAATTCGGTCAGTTGCGCATACAGTGCGTCACATTCTTTGCGCAGATACAGGCGAATATCCAAAGCCACTTGGTCATTGCGGCTGCGGGCGGTATGTAAGCGCTTGCCCGCCGCACCCACGCGCGCGGTCAGTTCGCCTTCCACAAAAGTATGAATATCCTCCGCGTTGGGGTCTATTGGCAGTTCTCCGCTTTCAATTTCTGCCTTGATGGCTTTTAAGCCGTCGGTAATCGAAGCCAAGTCCTCGGCGGAAATGATGCCCTGCGCCTGCAACATCGCCGCGTGCGCCAGAGAGCCGTCAATATCCTCTTGATACATTCGGCTGTCGAACTTCACGGAGGAATTGAAATCGTTGGTTTTGGGATCTAATGCTTTTTGAAATCTGCCCTGCCAAAGCTGCATAGTTTTCACCTGTTTTATCTAATTAGTACAATACGACAAAGGGAAAAATTTCCCTTTGCCGTGTAAATCCGGGTACGGTCAAGACCGTTCCTTATTTGTAAATCTTTTTGGATAGGCAATGTTTGTAAGCGAAGCCGTATGCAAATACCGCGTTCGAAACAAACGAAGCGTATCAAAAGTAAAATTATTTTTCTTCTCTTTTTGCATCCAACAACGCTTTTACCTTAATCGGCAGGCCGAACAGGTTGATGAAGCCTGCGGAATCCGCCTGGTTGTAAGCGCCGCCGTCCTCGCCGAAGGACGCCACATTTTCATCATACAAGGTGTAGGGAGAAGTGATGCCTGCGTTGATGATGTTGCCTTTGTAAAGTTTCACTTTCACATCGCCGGTAACGGTTTCCTGTGTTTTGTCAACAAATGCGGAAAGCGCTTCGCGAAGCGGGGTGAACCACTGCCCGTTATAAACGATTTCGCCGAATTTTTGCGCAATCAGTTTTTTGTAATGCTGGGTTTCTTTATCGAGGGTAATCATTTCCAAAAGCTCGTGTGCTTTGTAAAGGATTGTGCCGCCGGGTGTTTCATACACGCCGCGCGATTTCATACCGACCAAACGGTTTTCAACGATGTCGAGAAGCCCGATGCCGTTTGCGCCGCCGAGTTCGTTAAGCTTTTCCACAATTGCAAGGCCGTCCATTTCGGTGCCGTCCAAAGCGGTGGGCACACCCTTTTCAAAGTGAATGGTAACATAGGTCGGCTTGTCGGGAGCCTGCTCGGGCGCAACGCCCATTTCAAGGAAGCCCTCTTTCGAATACATCGGCTCGTTGGCGGGGTCTTCCAAATCCAAACCTTCGTGGGAAAGATGCCAAACATTCTTATCTTTGGAATAGTTGGTTTCGCGGTTGATTTTCAGCGGAATATTGTGCGCCTCGGCGTACTCGATTTCTTCCTCACGGGATTTAATATCCCACTCCCGCCACGGAGCAATGATTGCCATTTCGGGCGCAAATGCCTTTAAGGTCAATTCGAAACGGACTTGGTCGTTGCCCTTGCCGGTGCAGCCGTGACAAATGGCGTCCGCGCCCTCTTTTTTGGCGATTTCCGCTAAACCTTTTGCAATGCAGGGACGCGCATGCGAAGTGCCGAGCAAATAGGTTTCATAATCCGCACCCGCTTTTAAGCAAGGCCAAATATAATCTTCCACATATTCTTTTTTAAGGTCAAGCACATACAGTTTGGAAGCGCCGGTCTTGATTGCCTTTTCTTCCAAGCCATCGAGTTCCGTGCCCTGCCCGACATCGCCCGAAACGGCAATGACTTCGCAGTTGTTGTAATTTTCCTTGAGCCACGGGATGATAATGGATGTATCCAAACCACCCGAATAAGCAAGAACTACCTTTTTAATATCTTTTTTATCCATGGAAATTCCCTCCGAAATTGAATATTCTTGTGTTTACAGTGCAATTATACACTGTTTTTGCATAAAAGCAAGCATTTTTTGCATATTTATTCAAGTTTTATGCATATTTGTGTGTTTTTCCACATATGTAATGGGGATTTCACGCATTTTTATACACTTTTTTCGCATATCTCCAAAAAGCGACAGAAAAATGCGTACCGATTAAAATATTTTACCATATTGCCCATAGAAAGACAATATAAAATTTATGCTTTTGGCGTGGGTTTTAAAGCAAATTGCAGAGAAAAACAGCGCATCCGATACTCGGATACGCTGTTTTGGGTACATGGAATTAGTCCGCAGTGTACGGCAAAATCGCAATGGCTCTTGCGCGTTTGATTGCGGTGGTCAATTCTCTCTGATGATATGCGCAAGTGCCGGTTACGCGGCGAGGAAGAATCTTTGCGCGTTCAGAGGTATAGCGACGCAGTTTTGCGGCGTCTTTGTAGTCAATCTTTTCGACCTTTTCCACACAGAAAGAGCAAACTTTTTTGCGTTTGCGGTTCTGCGGGCGGCCGCCTTGGGGTTTATCGTAAGCCATTTGTAATCCTCCTATTCAAAATCAATTAGAACGGCAAGCCGTCATCATCGCCTGCCGAAAACGGGAACGCGTCATCGTCATTCGTCGGGAGTACCGAGAAGCCGTCAGCGTTGTCGCTTTGGTAAGCGGGCGCGGGACGCGCAGCGGGGGCAGCGGCACCTGCTGTGCCGGTTTCCGATTTGCTGCCGCAGAACGAAACGTTGTCCGCGACAATTTCAACTGCTGTGCGCTTGTTGCCGTTTTTGTCCTCATAATTGCGGGTTTGAATAGAACCTTGCACCGCAATCATAGAACCTTTGCGGAAATATCTCGAAACGAATTCCGCAGTTTGCCGCCAGGCAACCACATTGATGAAATCGGTTTGCTTTTCTTCGCCTTGGCGTTGGAATCTTCTGTCCACCGCGACGGAGAAAGAGGTAACCGAAACACCGGTGCCTGTTGTGCGAAGCTCGGGGTCGGCAGTTAATCTGCCCATGATAATTGCACAATTCAGCATATTTACCCTCCGCTTCAGTTTTTCACAACGAGTGTACGCAATACGCCGTCAGTAATGCCGGCAACGCGTTCAAACTCCGCCGGGAAAGCGGGCTCGCTGTCAAAATTGAAGATCACATAGTGGCCCTCAGCCTCGTCGTTGATTTCGTAAGCGAGCTTTCTTTTGCCCCACTCATCAACGCTTTCCAGAGTGCCGTTTGCTTCGATCAAAGCCTTGAATTTTTCTTGCAGGCTCTGGGTTGCTTCGTCGCCGTTTTTCACGGAGAGAACCAACACTGCTTCATACTTGGACATTCTTTTTGCACCTCCTTATGGACTTTCGCCCACGGGCATTCCCCGTGGGAAGGAGCCGTAAAACAAAAAATTATTTTACAGCGATTTACGATTATACCAAACGAATTTCATTTCGTCAAGCCTTTTTTGCCAATTTTTGAAAGTGTGCGTGCATTATTTATAGTATACAATTTTATAGAAATTCGGATAAACGCTTAAAAACGCCGAAAGCGTGGTGCGGCTGTTTGAGCCGGGGTCGTTGATTGTGAAATCGGAAGCGGTCAAAGCCCCGCCTGTAAAACCCGTAACCACAACCCAATGTTGGGAACCGTTTGCCTTTTGCATCCCGAGAATAACGGGTTTTCCGCTTTTCAGCAGATTGTAAATTGTCTGCAAGTAGTTTGTTGCATTTGTAGAAGCCACATAATTTGCAGGCCAGTAAAGCCACCCTGCGGGCGCGTAGGTAAGGCGCGACGCCATCGTTGCAGGGGTAATATTCGTGCCTGTGCGGTAACTTTCGGTCATGGCAAGGGCGGTGGTGGTACAGCCGGAACTTCCGATGGTATATCCCGACGAGCCCAATTTCACATTCGCCCAACGCGCATCTGTTTGCTTGTAACTGACTACCGACAGTTTCACCGCGGCATAGCCGCTGCTTGCCGATGCTGAATCGAGATACCCGTTGCTGACATAGCCGATACTTTTTCCGTTATATAAAATTTTCGACCAATCGCCGCTTTTTGAGAGCACCACCACGGTTTTGCCGTTTGGAAGAGATGTACGCACGCTATACGAAGTCCCTGCGCCCGTGCGGACATTCAAGTTTCCGCCGGCGGTTTTTACACGCGCCGCGTACGAGCCGGAAATTTGCACAATATATTTCGCGGACGCATACCCGTATTTGCCGTTTCCGTATTCGATTTTCCAAAAATCGCCGTTTTTTTGCAAAAGCGTTACGGTTTCGTCTTTATAAAGCGATGCAATAACCGCCGACGAGGCGGACGGTCCGGAACGGACATTCAAACTGCCCGAAGTAATGCGCACCGTACCTGCCGTGCTGTTTGCGTCCGCCGCAAAAGCGGGCAATGTCGGCGCGAATAAAAGCACCGCGCTCAAAAGAACGGTCAGAATTTTTTTTGTTCGTGTTTTCATCATTTTACCTCCTGTTCTTACCGCCATTATACAGGAGTGCCCGTATCTTTGCACGCGCCAAATTCTGCCATGGAAATTTTTTGGAAAAAGCTGTGCATTTGTTCTATTTGAAATGGCGTTTTTCGTGTCAACACGGTTGTCATGAATGTCGCTTGATTATATTCCGAAATCGCAAAAAGGGAAACGGTTCCGTGTTTGAAAAAGCACGGAACCGTTTCCTATATTTACCCTCAATCATGCGACATTTTAAGTGATAAAACATCTCTTTTGCCGCACGCTTGCAGAACGGTGCAAAAGCATCTTTCGGCAAGCAAGCACAGTATACGCAAAACCGCGAAAAAAGCAACCGGAATGGCATAAATGTCGAAAAATTTTACCTAACTGTATAAAATTCCCATTAAAAAATGCGTTTCAACCCGAATTTCGTGTTACAATAATGCACCTGCAAACAAAACATTTCGCATAAAAAAGTCCTGTTTTTTCGACAAAAAGTGATATTTCGGCTCATTTTTTCGACTTTTATGCATTTTCTATTGACCTGTGTTTTGAAACATGGTAAGAAATAAAAAAGACGGTCGGCAAATCACACAAATTGCACAGCCGTCGGCACAAATGAACCGATATTTTTTACGGAGGGATTTTTATGGTGATTGAGCAAACACAGACCAAAACGGCAAGCACAAAAGAAAATGCTTGCAATGTGTATTCAAAACGGTTGAACATCGCCGCACAAGACGGGACGGAATTTTCGGTTCGCCATATGCGGTTCTTGACAGAAAACACCATGCAGGCGCGTTACGGTGCATTTCGGGTGTATAATCAAGAAAGCCAAGACATCGGCTTTTTGAAATATACCTACACATACGACGACGGGGAAGGGATGTGCGTACACCTTGACGAGATGTACTTTGAAAATGCATACCGAAACCGCGGGCTCGGCACAGCCGTGCTCTCTTTGGGACTCAAGCAAGCCGACCTTCGCGGGGTACACCGCATTGAAGGAGAATTGCATATCCCCGCTGAAGTCCCTGCACGCACCCGCGCACGGATTTTATCCTTTTATCAAAAGAACGGATTCCAAATCACAGGCGGCGTCAGTTTTTGCAAAACATTGGACTGAGTATTCCGCCGAAATCCTGCCCGCAGCGTAACGCCGCAGGAGCGATTCGTCCCGCGGTTTTCTCGGCCTGTCTTTCATGTTTATTTTCAAAAATCGCCACCGGTTGTAAAGCCGTACCGAAAAGTCCCTTCCGCGAGAAATAACACCGTGAAAGGGACTTAAATCATTTTGTGAACCGCCGTGAAGAAAAGCGCGCGGCATTTTATGTGCGCCGAATTTTTTGCAGTTTCCCCGCCAAAAGCAAGGCGCTTTCCAAAATCAAACTGACACAACAAGGGGCAAATACTATAAAAAACCGACAACAATAGGAAACAACTATCGCAAAAACCAACCCACATAAAATCAGACGGGAAATCTTACGGAAATGCCGAAACTCCTTTTCCGACAACGGCTTTTCAGGGGTATCTAACGGGCAAAGGCAAAATATGCACACCGCCGAAACAAGGGCAATCAGAAGCAAAGCCGTTTGCCAATCATAGAGTTTTGTCGCCTTGATTGCGGCAATGCACGCCGCAATGGAAAGCGCAGACACAATTTCGCATCTTGTTTCCGTGGAAGCATGATATCCACCGGCATACCGTCGAATGAACTGAAAAGCAATATAAAAAATCATGCTCTCCAATATACATCCGGAAAGCAGACCGAGAAAACAAGCAAGAATTAAATACATCAGATTAGACAACAGCATAAAAAAGCCGTAGATGTATAATTCTTGCTCGTCTTTCGGAATGGTACCGCTTGAAAGCAGTCGGTCAGTAAGGAGATTTGCCAGCTTATTCAGCATGGTCTACCTTGCTGAATTTTTTGAGTTCGGCAGGTGCTTTGGGCTGATAAGCCACAATGCAAGTCGTGCTGTTCGCGGCCGCTTCCAAGTTCTTTTTCACAAGAGAAGCAACCGCTTTCTTGGAAATCTCTTTCATGGATTTCATAGCATTTCCTCCTTTATAGAATGGTTGGTTTTTTGCTGATTTGAATATAGCATATCGCAACCCCTCTTTTCAATCGATTTGCCGAACTGTCGAAAAAAACGCCGAAACAAATCATTTTATGCCTGAGAGAGGATTTTTATGCATATATCTGAATTTTTCAAACTAACGGAAAATTTTTTCTCCGGCAGATGATTTATTTGCTTATCTTTGCGTGTTAAAATGGATATGGTGATGAGAATATGGATATCGACTATAATTTAATCGGTTCTCGCATTTGCCAAAGACGAAAAGAATTGCACATCACGCAAAAGAAACTGTCAGAATTGGTACACGTGTCAAATACACACATTTCTTCGATTGAAAACGGAGAAAAAACACCGAGTTTGGATACTTTGATTATCATTTGCAAGCAGTTGGGCATTACAATGGACTATTTGCTGTGCGGAACGGTTTACACTTCTTTGGAAGACGAGATTATAGAAAAGCTCAAAATATGCTCCATTGAAAATAAAAAGCGAATTGCAAAAATTATTGACGTGTTTCTTGAAGAAGAAAAAATTGAAAAATGAAGCAAGGCGTTGTATAATAGCATACAACGCCTTATTTTTTCGGGGGAAAAGCATGAAAATTGCAATTTGCGATGACGAAAAAGTATATTGCAACTATTTAGAAGAAACGGTTGCATTTTACTGCAAAGAAAAACAAATAGAATTCTCTTGTTTGACTTTTGACAGCGGTGAAGCACTGCTTCGCTGTGCACAAAATTTCGATATTGTGTTTTTGGATATTGAAATGGATGGCAAGAACGGCATAGAAACCGCAAAAGAAATCAATCGCAGAAGCCGCGACACCGTCATTTTTGTGGTGACGGCGTATCAAAAGTATTTGGACGACGCGATGGATTTGGATGTGTTTCGGTATATTGATAAGCCGATCAACCAACAGCGGATTTACGCAGGGTTAGATAAGGCTATGGAATTTCTCAATCACAATCGAATTGCCTTTAAAACCCGTGACGACGGCATTGTTTCCGTGCAAAAAAGTGACATTATTTATGTAGAAGTACACACCAAAAATGTGTCTGTGGTCACGAAAGAGCAAAAATATTTGACAAGAGAAAAAATGGAGTATTTTAAAACCGCCTTGTCCTCCTCGGATTTCGTTATTCCGCACCACAGTTATATTGTAAACTTAAATTATGTGACACAGTTCCAACGCGACCGGATGCAACTGCAAAACGGAACGGTGATTTCCATCGCGCCGAAAAAGCAATCGGCAATCAAAAAGAAATTCATCCGATTTATGGGAGAAGACAATGGAAGTTTATCAGATAATTTTTGAAATACTGTTGTATTTGTCCGAAGGGGTCATCCTCTTTTATTACGCCCACGGTATGTTTGAACAAAAATACAGCACCGCGGTATCGTTGCCGTGCATCTTTTTGGGGTATGCCATTTTATTTACGGTTTACCAATTCGACAACGCCGTATTGAACTCGTTCGCCATTTTAGCGGTCAACGCGTTGCTTTTTATCCTGTTATACAACTGCAATTTCAACACCGCTTGTTTCCACTCGGTGTTGTTGCTGTGCATAATGGGTGCTTGTGAATGGATCCTGATTTTCATTATTTCCACCATATTGCATCAGGGGTTTAACGCCTACCAAAGCAACTTTAATATTCATATTTTAAATGTCGTTTCCAGCAAATTGGTCTACTATCTTATTTGTATTGCCATTGTCAACATCTTTTCTAAAAGCAAACGGTACAGCAAAAACAACTCCGTCTTTTGGGTGTTGCTGATTATGCCGCTTACCTCGCTTGTGGCTTTGCTTGCCCTTCGGTATGTTACATACGAAGCGGAACTCTCCGCAGCAATGCAGATTTTCTGCTCGGTCGCATCGGGACTTTTGTTGGTTGCCAACATTGTGGTGTTTTTCATCTATGAATATGCCGTTCGCAATATGGAAAAGCTGTTTGAATTGCAAGCCGCCGAGCAAAAACAGCAGTTGGATGAGACTTATCTTTCCGTGTTGGAACAAAACAATCGCGATTTAAAAGTGTTTACGCACGACATCAAAAACCATTTGGAGCAAATCGGAAATTTGTCAGATAACGAGGCGGTTCGGCAGTATATTCACAAACTGTACGGCACGGTCAATCAGTACGAAACCGTCGGAAGCAGTCAAAACAAAATTTTAGACATTCTCATCGGCAAATACAACGCCTTGTGCGCAAATCGGCACATTGAAATTTATTTCAATGTGAAAACGGCAAATCTTGCGTGTATGGACGATGTGGATTTATCCACCGTGTTGAACAATATTTTAGACAACGCCGTGGAAGCCGCGCAGCAAAGCAACGCAAGAAAAATCACGGTGGATGTTTTCTCAAAACAAGCCTATGAAGTACTGAAAGTAAAAAACAGTTGCGATTGCCCGCCCAAAGCGAAGCACAAACAGTTAATTACCCGAAAATCGGACAAAAGCATGCACGGGCTCGGTATGCAAAGCGTACAGCGCACGGTCAAAAAGTATGACGGCGTGTTCGATTGGTCTTACGATGCAGAACAGCATATCTTCACCACAACCGTCGCCTTTCCGAAAAAGTAAATAACAGAAAAAAGCACTTGCAAATCGCAAGTGCTTTTTGGTGGAGACGGTCGAGATCGAACCGATGACCTCCACACTGCCAGTGTGGCGCTCTCCCGAACCGATGGGTAAACATCCCCGTATCCATTATTTCATACGATAATCATAGAATCTGATTTATCAACTAAATAAAGCACTTCAAAACCACCTTGCAGAAATTTAATAACTGTTATTATTTCAATCCGTTCTTTTTTCTTAATTTCGTATAGCGTGACTTAAGAGGAGCGTTCCATAACTTTTCATATGTATTATCATAAACTGTATCTGAAGCCAAAACTTGAGCATTCCTTTCAATGATGTTTATAAATTCATAAGCGGCATCATAATCCTCAAAGCCAGCTATTGAAGAAAAATATTTTATAGCAAATATTGTGCCATATTCCAATGCGTTTTTAATACAATCTGCATCCTGATAAACCTTTGATAAGTTCATTCTTACTTTTTCAGATAATCCCTCATATGCCTTTTTTTCTATAATCAGCCTTAAAAACTCGGTATTATTAGACATATATGAACAAATATTTGGGAAACGATTCTCACCAAAAATATCCACATATATTGGCCATAGTAAATCAAACTTTTCACCTGAATCGATATCAAATCTATTATGAAAAAGAGTTTTTGAAACGATGTAGCGAATAAACTTTTTGTCTTTATAGTAACGATCTGTTACTATGTCATTCATAGCATAATATGTACTAAAAGAATAAAGATTTTTTAATGTTACCGCTGTTATAGATTTTGCATTATCATTTATTATATCGACATAATATTGTTGCAACTTTTGATCATTGCTAAGATCATCTGTAATAGAACTTTCAAAGTTCGAATCTGGACGCTGGGTTATTTTCATAAACTTAAGTTTCCCTTTACATGTATCAAGCGCCAAAATCCTTGAGAAAAGTTCTTTTATAACAGTCTTCTTTTCTGCAGAAAAACGGTAGTATTGTATTGCATAAGTATAAAGAACTTGTCCGCATAAGAAATACTCTTTTCTTCAAACGAACAGAAGTCCTCATAACTTAATTCTATGTAATTACCGTTTTCTAAAACAAATACTTTCTTCGGTGTATTCCTCCAATGAAAACATTTACAGCAGAATATCAAAATTATTAAACATTAACTACTATTGATACCGCAGAAAATGAAGATCTTATCATTAAAGAAGAAGTTGTTGAAAAACGCAGTACGAACTCGAAAACATATTTGTTGGAGGACGGTTCCTCTGATTTTTTCTATCCTATATTTCATGTAACGATATATCTGTGAAAAACATATTGCCGTCATGTATTTTGCAGACATTTGAAAATATATTAAAAAATGTTCTGCTGAAATATAACGCGGAACGGAAAGAAGGGGTATTATGTCAAAAAAGATGAAAATGTTCACTCGTCTTCTGTCAGTAATTCTCTCCGCAGTGTTATTGATTGAAGCCGTTCCGATGCAAGCCTTTGCATTGAAAAAAACGGAAAATGAACTTCTGACACAGCAAACGGAAGAGGACTTGGAGGATATTCCGGAAGAAGAACCGTTTAAAACAGAACCTGCGGTGATTCTGACGGAGGATACGGAAAAAAGGGAAGAAAATGTCAAGCATTTCCGTATGAGCGACGGTACGATGCAGGCGGCGCAGTATGCCGTACCTGTTCATTTTGAGAAAGACGGCGTGTGGACAGATTACGATAACACACTTACGGAAGTGGACGCCGACGAAGAGGAAAACGAAGGCCGTTCCATTCTGAAAAATAAAGATTTAATCAACCAAACGGCGGATTATTCTGTTCGTCTTTCCAAGAAAACCAACGGAAAGAAATTTGTCCGTATTGAAAAAGACGGGTACAAAATTTCTTGGTACTATCAAAATGCCAAAAAGAGCACAGCAAAAATTGAACAGCAAGAGGAAGACGCTGATCCGACTACGCTTGAAAAGCTCACTTCGACTGTTTTGTATGAAGATGTTTTTAAAGCGACGGATTTTGAATATATATTAAATTCCGAGGGCGTAAAAGAAAACCTTCTGTTACAAAGTGCAAAAGCGCCGACCGTATTTACGGCGGAATACAAAACAAACGGGCTGACACCTGTGCAGACGGATGATAAGACAATCGAGCTGCGCGCAAGTGACGGCACGCTTGTCTATGTAATCTCTGCACCTTTTATGACGGATACAGACGGAGCGTGCTCTGACGGTGTTGCATTGACGCTTGAATCTGTCAAAAACAATTCATTTACCGTAAAAATGTCTTTAGACCGTGCATGGCTGGATTCTGATGCGCGTGCTTATCCGGTTACGGTTGACCCGGCAATACAGACGGAGCAAAGTGTTGCCAATGCGCAAACGGCCTTTGTTTCAGCGGCAAATCCCAATAAATGTTATCTTGCGTCAGGCACTAACGATATGGGAAGTCTGTATGTCGGGAAAATTGACGGATATGGAAGAACAGAGTCATATATTAAATTCACAAAGCTTCCGGATATCGGTGTTGGCAGCAAGGTTGTCGACGCTCGGTTGCTTCTCGGACTGCGCAAGTGTGAAAACGGGTTGCAGCTGAACATTAAACGTCTTGTAAACGATTGGGATGAGAAATCCGTTACGTGGAACAACGGTCCGTATGGTGAAAGCGATATCGCGGACTATTTGACGCTGACGCCGCACACAGACGTAACGCATCACCTCGTAACAGAAATTACGGATATGGTGCGTGGGTGGTATTCAGGCGACTATCCCAATTACGGCCTTTCGCTGACAACGGATAAAACAGCTGCGGCAAAGGCTTGGTTCTTTTCGATTCACTATACGACATATTACCAGAATCGCCCGCTTATGGTGGTTTCCTATCGCAATATGTCAGGCTATGAAGACTACCGGTCATATACCGATATCTCAGCCGGACGCGGTGGTGTTGCGAGCGTAAATAATTACAACGGCAATTTCGTTTATTCCCAGCCGATTACATGGGATAACGGCGGGAATTTGATGCCTGTCAACTTGTCTTTGGTCTTTAACGCTAACAAAGCAGAACCACCTTATTCAATCCTTGGCAGCCGTATGCAAACCAATTACCATATTTACATTCGGTATGACGCAAAAATGGCGGCAGACGGTTATAAATACTATATGAATGATTCGGATGGGACGGTACATTGGTTCTATAAGACGGATAATGCCGCCGAATTTAAAGATGAAGACGGTCTGGGGTTGACACTCAAAGAAATATCGGAAGGCTCCGTTTCTTCAGCTCCAAAAGCCGTGTTTCAAATGGTCGATAAGGATGAAAACAAGAAATACTTTGATTGGCGCGGAAATCTCATCCAAATTGCAAACGCTTCGGGCGTAACGGTCAATATTACTTATGAAGATGTTGACGGCGCACACAGAATGAAATCTATCACCGACGGTGCGGGGCGCAGTTATACATTCCAATATTTGGGCGATGGCTACCCAAATCATGTAAAAAGCATTACTGATCCGGCGGGTAGAAAAACAGAGTTTACATATTATGGGGGTACGATTACATATATCACTTTTTCCGATGGTAAAGTGATACAAATATCGTACAATTACAACAATTACACTTTAGCAGAAATCAAAGGAATCGACGGCACACGCACAAAAATCAGTTATGACAGTTCACAGCAAAAGCGCGTATCGCAAATCAATTGGGGCGCTGATGACGCCAATCTGCTTGAAAAATACAGCTTCAGTTACAAGCAAAATTCGACAAAGGTCACGGATATTCAAAATCGCAGCTATACTTATCAATTCAACGATTGGGGACAGACTACGGGTGTAGTTTCGGACACCGACGGTTCTGCGCAGTTTTTTAAGCTGAATGCCGGCGATTCGCCCGACCGCCGCGCCAATAAATTGATAAGGGAATCTCGTGTACTCCAATCCGTCACGAACTATGCTATAAATCCCGGCTTTACACGCGGGTATTCAGATGGCTATGTCAATTATATTGAAAACACCGCCAATCAGTCGATTTCGATTGATGCAAGCAAGAAAAACACAACCAATTCTGCGTTGAAAATCGAAAAAGGTGCGGCAAATACAGGGCGCGTGAACGCTGTGCAGTATGTCAACGGACTTTCGGAGGGAACTTACACTTTCTCAGCGCACATCAATACCGAAGGCGCAGCATTGACGGATGGTGCATGGTTACTTGCGGAAGTCTGGAACGGGAGCTCGTGGGTTTCCTCTAACTTCGGTGAAAACACGGTTAAAACCGATGGCTGGGAGCGCAAAAGCGTGACTTTCTATGTACCCTCGGGGTGCCAAGTCCGTTTGGTGCTCGGCTTCGGCACGGGCGGCAGCGGCACGGTTTGGTATGATGATATACAGCTGGAAAAAGGCGAGGGCGTAAGCACCTTTAACCTTGTAGAGAATTCGGGCTTTACCAACGATATGACTTGCTGGGGCGGCGAAGGCGGCGCGGCAGGCACGCGTACCTGGGCAGGACTTGCAGGCTTTGATTACTGCGCAAAAATTCCGGGAACGGTCGAGGATCGCTACAAAAATCTTCTGCAAATAATACCGGTATCGGGCAAACAAGGCGATGTGTTCAGCTTCGGTATGTGGGCGTATGCCGCTTCTGCGCCAACGAATAATGGTTGCAAAGATGGAGATGCCTACCAACCCCATTTTGAAATTGTGCTGCATTATTATGACGAAGGCGGGCGTTGGTTGAAATACCAACACTTGGATTGCAATGCGGATCTTAAAAACCAATGGCAATTCATAACAGAAGAAGCTATCGCCCCTGTGGATTATGGGAAAATTTCAATCTCTCTTTTGTACGACCATAATGTCAACAACGCCTATCTGACAGGCGCGTTCTGCTATAAAGAGCAGTACGGACAGACCTATGATTATGACAAAGACGGCAATGTGGTTTCTACGGTGGATTTGGCAAAAACCAATTCGACTTTTGCCTATTACGGCAACCAAATGTCCAAAATGCTCAACCCGTCGGGCAGTAAGTATATGTATACATACCACAAAGACAACAAACAGTTGCTTTATGCACTGTCTTCCGACGGGCAAGAGTATGGATTTTCCTATGACGATAAAGGCAATGTGACCAAAGCCGAAATCACGGGGAGACAGCCCGCAACCACTTTGGAAAGCGGTAAGGCATACTACTTGGTGAATGCCTATTCCGGACAGGCTATGGACAGTTATTGGGCGGGAAACGCCAGAGACCAAGTAACAACTTACCTTTACACCCCACGGTTCGGAGAGCAAAAGTGGGTTTTGCAGGCAGTTCCGAACACAACAGATGAATACTATCTCCGTTCGTTGGTAACGGAAAACAGCAATATGTATTTGGATGTTCCTGATGGTACGCAGGAACAGGGTGCAATATTGCAAATATACCCATATAACGGCTTAAATGCACAAAAATTCAAAATCGTCAAAAAACAGGACAATACTTTCGGTATCTTTACAGCGTGCACAAATTATGAAAAGTGCTTGGACGGGCAGTTAGAAAAAGGGAACGAAATCATTTTGTCGCAAAAAGTGCGGCAGGCTACCTGTAATCCGAACAACTTGCCCGAAGGTATGCGTTGGTATTTCTACCCCGTAGAAGCAACCGAGGACAAAACCATTGTTACGGAGACTTCGTATACCGAAAGCAAAAACTTTGTTTCCGCCTCGACCGACCAACGCGGCTACACAACGGATTACACATACGATGAACAAAAAGGCACGCTGACTTCCACGACGGATGCGCTCGGCAGAACAACAAACTATACTTACGATGCGAACAACAATTCGTTGCTGTCCGTTTCTTCGGGCGGTATGACCAACAGCTACACTTACGAAAATGACCGTCTGAAAGCAATAAATGTCAACAACGCGTTGCAGTATCAGTTTAACTATGACGCTTTCGGAAGAACCACCTCTACCAAAGTCGGCAACGGCACAAACTGGAAAACGCTGTCGAGTCTCGAATACAACAACGCAGGACTTCTTGCCAAACAATCCTACGGCAACGGGGATTATATCAACTTCACCTATGATACCCTTGACCGCATTACGGAAAAGAAGTATAATGGCAGCAGTACAAACCGCGCAACCTATTTGTACGGCGCAGACGGCAGCATTTCACAAACGATAGATTATTCTGTCGGCACACGCACGCAGTTTACTTACGACCTCGCAGACCGTTTGGTGTCGCAAAAAGAATACGCAACCACTGCCAAAAACGGCGGCACTTTGCGCAGTTCCACCGATTTCACCTACGCCGACAAGACCAATTATTTAACAGGCATCAAGCACTTCTCCCCTCTTGGTACGCAAAATATCGGCTACACCTACGGTGATATATCAAAAGGCGAAATGCCCGACCAAATTTACAAAGTTTCGTGGAACGGGCAGGAAAAAGTCAATTATACCTACGATGGGCTTGGGCGTTTAACCAATAAAAAGGTCCTTTTAAACGCAGGTGGAGGAACACAGCCGAAAGCACTCAACAACACTTACACCTATGTAAATGCCGATGAGACCAAAACCACCACGCTTGTGAGTTCCGTCCAAACCGCCGCAGGTACATTCACCTATACCTACGATGAAGTCGGCAATATTCAAACCGTTTCAGACGGCACTTATACCACAAGTTACGATTACGATTCGTTAAATCAACTTGTCCGCGAAAACAATCAGCAAATCGGCAAAACCTATACCTATGCTTACCAAAACGGCAACATCACCGAACGCAAAGAGTATGCTTACACTACGGGTGAATTGGGCGAAGTCCTTGACACCAAGACATGGACTTACGGTAACAACATCTGGAGCGATTTGCTGACCGATTTCA
>DAVZHM010000008.1:0-31616 GCA_052273845.1 Candidatus Fimenecus sp.
GAATTATATCATAGGTTTTCATCTGTTGTGTGCGATAAAAATCATGCGGGGTTCGCGTGAAAACCGAGGGTGGTCACGCTAAACCGGACGCCGCGCTGAGGCAATTCCCTTTGCCGCGCAAACATTTGCCGGCAAAATTGTTGGGGCAATCAACACCGCGTTGCCACCGTTCTGTTTATGCTTTTGAATTACAGCGCGCAGGATTACGATGCAGACTTGCCGCTTTCTCCCGAGATTGAAAAATGGGTGTGGCCGTTGTTCATTTTGGGACCGATTGTCGGCGCGGTTTTAAATGTGATTTCGCTTTTATTTATCCGTTATCCCAACAGCCTGAAAGAACAGGTTGTTAGGATTTGAAAGTACGCCGCGCCGAAAAAGCGGCGGCGGAGAAAGCGGAAACTCCCGCTTCACATCTTGCGGGGGAGTAATCGTGAATGGAGGAAAACGAATGTCATTTGTCACCAAAATCGTGCAAGGGGCAATCAACCTGTTCCAAAAAAACAGCCTTGCGCAAGAGGAGGCGGCTCGAAAAGCCGCCGACAAAACCGTCACCGAAGGGATGCCCGCATTGTTGCGCCGTGCGGCGGCAGAGGGCGCGGTGCTTTTGAAAAATCAAAACAGTGCTTTGCCGCTTCCTGAGGGCACGCGCGTTTCGCTGTTTGGCAGAGGGCAAATTCAGTGGTTTTATACGGGTTACGGCTCGGGCGGCGACGTCAATAAGCCGTATGCCGTCAGTCTGTTGGAAGGATTGCGCGCTTGCGAATCTCTTTCGGTCTATGAACCGCTTACGAAACTTTATGAAGAGTGGGACGTAAAAAATCCCATCGACCACGGCTTTTGGGGGCATTGGCCGCGGTTTTATCCCGATACGCCTATGGATGCGCAAACCGTTGCCGACGCGGCAAAGCAGTCTGACTGTGCGGTAGTGACCATCGGGCGTTCTTCGGGGGAGGATCGGGAAAACGCGCTCGAAAAGGGTAGTTTTTACCTGACCGACGAGGAACAAAAATTGCTCGAAACCGTAACCGCACACTTCTCAAAAACCGTGGTGCTTCTTAATATCGGCAGTATTATGGATTTATCTTGGGTGGACGGCTTCGATGGCAAAATTGACGCCGTGCTTTTGGTGTGGCAAGGCGGTATGGAAAGCGGCAACGCCGTGGCGGATTTGCTGTCGGGCAAAGTGACGCCCTCGGGCAAACTGACCGACACCGTGGCAAAAACTTACGAAAATTACCCGTCCGCTGCCGATTTCGGCGGCAGAGATTACAATTTCTATACCGAAGATATTTTTGTCGGCTACCGTTGGTTTGAAACTTTCGCCAAAGACGAGGTGCTGTATCCGTTCGGCTTTGGACTTTCCTATACGAATTTTTCCGTCCGCTTTGACGAAGCGGCAGAAACCGAGGGCGGCTTTTCCGTTACTTGTACCGTGCGGAATACAGGCGATGTTTACAGCGGCAAAGAAACGGTACAGGTGTATCTTGAAAAACCCTGCGGCAAATTGGGCAATCCCGCCCGTGAGTTGGTTGGGTTTACAAAAACCCGCGTATTAGCACCGAACGAAAGCCAAACGCTGACCGTAACCGTGCCGCGCGCGGCGCTTTCCTCTTATGATGACAGCGGCGCGACAGGACATAAATCCGCCTATGTGTGCGAAGCGGGCACTTACCGTTTTTATCTCGGCGGGGATGTGCGCGCGGCAAAAGAAGTTTGGTCTTTTACACAGCCCGAAACCGCAGTTACAGAGCAACTTCGTGAAGTTTCTGCCCCGCAAACCGATTTTTCCGTGCTCAAAGCGTGTGAAGAAAACGGCGTTCGTGTGCCGAAAAAGGCGGCGGTCAGCAAAGCCACTTGTGATTTGCGTGCGCGGATTCTCGAAAATCTCCCGAAAGCCTATCCGCAAACAGGCGACAAGGGTTACAAACTTGCACAAGTGCGCGATGGCGAAGTCTCTATGGCGGATTTCGTGGCACAACTCAGTTTGGAAGAATTGGAAGCGATTTCCCGCGGCGATTACCGCATGAACAGCCCGCTCGGTACGCCCGGCAATGCAGGCGTATACGGCGGCGTGCTCAAGTCTCTCCGCGAAAAAGGTGTGCCGCCTGTAACGGCAACCGACGGCCCGTCGGGCATTCGCCTGTATGCCTCTTGTTCTCTGTTGCCCATCGGTACACTGCTTGCCTGCTCGTTTGATACGGATTTGGTGGCGGCGGTCTACGAGGCGGAGGGTAACGAAATGCGCCAAAAGGGGAGTGACGTCCTTTTAGCGCCCGGAATGAATATCCACCGCAATCCCTTGTGCGGCAGAAATTTTGAATATTATTCCGAGGATCCGCTTTTGACCGGCAAAATTGCCGCCGCGGCGGTGCGCGGCATCCAAAGCGCGGGCGCGTCTGCATGCCCCAAGCATTTTGCCTGCAACAATCAGGAATTTCGCCGTAATCGCAACGATTCCCGCCTTTCCGAACGCGCATTGCGTGAAATCTATTTGAAAGGCTTTGAAATCTGCGTCAAAGAAGCCGCACCGCACAATATAATGACCTCTTACAACTTGATTAACGGTGTGCATGGGCATTATCACTATGACTTGTGCACCACGGTTTTGAGAGGGGAGTGGGGCTTTACGGGTTGCGTGATGACCGATTGGTGGATGCGTATGCAAAAGAGCCCCGAATTTCCGAAACTGCGCGATAACGCCTACCGTGTGCGTGCACAGGTCGATGTGTATATGCCCGGCGGCGAGCGTACCGGCAAGCAAAAGCCTGACGGCACGCTGTTAAAAAGTTACGGAAAGTCCGATGGCATCACCTTAGGCGAACTCCAACGCACCGCCGAAAATGTCCTGCGGTTCTGTATGCACTCCTCGGCGATGAAATAACAAAGCTTTTTGGCAAAATAGATTTCGTTTATTATGCCGATATGTAAATCGAATTCATAATTGGAATTTGATTAAGCAAAGGGACGCCGAACTCGGCGTCCCTTTGCTTTTATAAAATGTCCATTTGGTAATCAACCCGTAGGGATGGTTTTGGTGCAAAATATAGTTGCATATCCGTAGGGGGCGGCGACTCGACGCCCCGCGAATTTCGCGCAAGATAAAATTGATTTGCAATCTCATAGGGGCGGACGACTCGGCCGCCCGTTGTTTTTACAGGAACTTATTTCGGGCGTGCAATGCACGCTCCTACGCGTGAAATTCAATCCGTGCGAAGATTTCCAACAATATAAGTTCGCTCCTCTTGCGGCAACAAAAAAGGGGCTGTAAAAAAACAGCTGAAAAAACACCGGGATTCACTTTTTTGTGAGTCCCGATGTTTTTTGTGGAAAACAATACAAATATTTTAGATTTTGTGAAAAATCGTTGTTTTTTGGATATAACAAACCAAAGGTGTGGAGATTTACACCTTTGATGTTAAAAACTTTTTAGTTTTTCTATGCTGCTCGTTGTTGTAATTGGCTTTTCAAATGATATTTGTGTAGGTTAAAACCGCAACAAATCATTGAAATTTCTAAATTTATGCCTTTTAAGCCTCGTCTTTTGGCTCTTGTGTAGGCTCTGTTCCATTTGATTGTTCCAAATGCACCCTCAGCTTGAATGCTCCTGTTCATACGAAGTAATGCACCTTTTGTGCTGTTGAGATTGTTCAAAACTTCTTGATGAAAACTTGTCAATTCTTCGTTGAGCCTAATGATTCTGTTGCCTTTAGCTTTACAGCATTTCTCTTTATGTTTGCAGTTTGTGCAATCCTCACATTGATAGTATTCTTCTGTTCTTGTTAACTACATTATATCACTAAAAAGACTGCAAGCCTACCTTTTCGGCAGACTTGCAGTCTTTTCTTTTCTTCGGGGCGTTTTTTACAGCCCCTTTCTTTTAATATAAATTATATAAGCCCATTCCTTAAAAGCTGATATTTCTTTTCTATTGACACAAGTTGGAATCATTGTTAAAATAATAACATAAATACCATATATAAAGGATGTGAGTTAATGGCAAAAAAAATAACAGCAGTTTTGTTAGCGTTATGCATGATGATTTCACTCCTGCCAATGTTCGTTCAGGCAACATCAAAGCCTGACATTAAGGTTGGCGATTATATCAAAATGGGCAAATATAATAACGCCTCGATTCTTTGGCGTTGTGTAAGTATTGACGATAACGGTCCGCTTATGCTTGCAGACGGAATTGTAGACACTCTTGCTTATGATGCAAAAACGAATGACAACAGCAATTCAAAATCGCACAGCAGAAGTTATAAGCGTGATGACTATGGCTCTAATTATTGGAAAGACAGTAATATGCGCTCATGGCTTAATTCCACCGCATCAGCAGGAAAGGTCGATTGGCTTTGCGGAAATCCGCCGAAAGACGGATATGTCAGCGGAACAGGTGCTTATAATAATAAAGCAGGATTTTTGAATGAGTTTACAAAGTCGGAAATTGCGGCTATGAAAACCGTCACACAGCGTTCCCTCGTTTCTCACCCTGAATACAATAAAGGCATTGTCGAGGGTGATGCAAATTCAGATTTGTATTACTATACAGACATTTCTTATGCGGTAGCAAATTATGACAATGCATATTTTGAAACCACAACCGAAAAAGTATTTCTTCTTGATGTAAAGCAGGCAAATGCTGTTTGGAAAAATCTCAAAAGCTATTATGTTGCATATAACAATGACGGTATAGCATGGCCTTATTGGCTTCGCACTCCCGTAACCGATTGCAATCACGATATGCGTTATATTAGTGCATCGGGTCAGGTTGGTCGTTATGCTCCGTGGTATTCCGATTTGGGCGTAAGACCTGCGTTTTATCTCGATTCCGAATATTTTGTTGCCACTTCGGGTACCGGCTCACAGAGCAATCCTTATATCGGCTCTGCTCCCAACAAGCAGGAAAGCGACTATACAATTTCAGAACCTGCCGAGGATGCAAATCCGGATTGGAATGTCAGCACCGAGCAAAGTATTCAGCTCACTCTCGGTCCTTGGTATTCAAATGACGGTAAATACTCTAATCCTACCATCCCTGTTTATACCATTCAAAAAACACGAAGTGACACAGAAAATATGGTTGTTGTCGTATGCGGCGAGGGATACACAAAAAGTCAGCAGGGCAAATTTATCAATGATGTCAAGCGACTTTGGCAGGATGCTATGAAATATGAACCGTATCGCAGTTATGCCGACAGGTTCAATGTTTACGCCCTTTGCACAGCCTCCGAATCAACTTTTGACAATGGCGGAAGCACCTTCTTTGATGTTTTAGTTGACAAATATAATTCACCTTTTATCTCTAATAACCTTCGTGGAAGTCAATGGAAAAATCATATTTTTGAAAGGTGTATAGGACCTGAATTTATCGAAAAAATCCACGATGCCCATATTAAAAAAACAACCGACCCGAATACAATTCCGATGAAGCCAAACGGTGAGTCGAACGAATATGAGCCGTATTATTATGTTCACGATTATATTGCCCAGTTTGCTATGGTCGTAAATACAACGAACGATTTCGGCGGTGCCTATAATAACCGTGAATACGGCTTCCATTATTTCATTTCGCCATCAAACAGCTATCGTGCGTCAAAAACTTTTGCTCACGAGTTCGGGCACGGGTTGCTCGGTCTTGGTGATGAATACAGTAACGGATATTTGCTTGAGGATAAGGAACTTAAATCGCTCAATCTTTCCTCGGTAGAAGATCCCTTAAAGATTAAATGGAATCAACTTTTAGGCTTTAGAAACACTTATACCTGCCGTAATGCTTATGGCTCAAAAATGCTTGTGTCAAGCTACGAATGTATAATGAGAGATACAAACTATCAATTCTGCGAGGTTTGTCGTTTGCAAGGCTACAAGCGAATGTCGCAACTTGTTAAAGATGTGGATTTATATGTTGCTCCGCCTGAGGTTAAAGAATACACAGGTGCTTACTCAAAACCGTCTGATTTTACCGACCTTGAAGTCAGCTCATACTATAATTACACCTATAATCGCAATGACAGACTTTTAAGCGGTAACAGTAAAAACAGATTTAATACTAATATGAAGGGCAAGGAGATTGAACTTCGCACTGTCATTCAAAATATTTCAGATAAGCAAGCACGACAGATAAAATTCAAAATGTGGATTAAACATTCCGACGGAAGCGTTGCAACCGATTCATCGGGTAAACCGCTTGAAACAACAAAAACCTTTGATATTCCCGTTTGGAATGATAAGGCAAATTTCTGGCCAATCGGTGCATTGGACCACATCAAAAGTGATTTTAATTCAGGATTAAAAAACTGCTCACTTATTTATCAAATTCCGTCTGACGCACAGCTTATGAACGGCGATACCGTGGCATTCCAAGTGCTTGACGAAAACGGAAATGTTCTCGCTGATGATAATACAGAAACGCAGAGCTACCCAACCGTTTCAATTCAGTACAAATTTGAGGATGGCACCGAAATTCCAAATACTGCCGGCGGAACATTCTCTGTTCCGTATGGCACAAAGCTCGATTTAACACCGCCGAAATCACTTTACGATTACGAATTTGTAAAGGCTGACGGTTTGAATACACCTATCGTTTCTGACGGCACGGTTGTTACATATTATTACAAAAGTAAAAACGTTCCTGAAAAACCTGCCCCTGTAATTAACACAATTTCACTTTCGCTTGAAAGCAGCATAACAATGAATTTCAAGGTGCTTAAAGATAGCGTTTCATCTTTTGACGATTTCTATGTTACTGTTAAATTTGGAGAAAAAGAGGAAAAAATCACCAAATATAAGCAAAACGGAAATTACTGTGTTTTCTCATATAAAGGCATAAATCCGCAACTTATGAACGATGAGATTACAGCCGTTTTACACGCTAAAAACGGAAATGAGGAATATACAAGTCCTCAAAAGGTAATGAGCGTCAAAGAGTATGCTTATACTATGCTTGACAGATACAGTACCGAGGAACATTCAAAGCTTCGTACCTTACTTGTAGATTTGCTGAATTACGGTGCAATGGCACAGAAATATGTTGGATATAAAACAGATAATCTTGTTAATTCCGACCTTACCGATACCCAAAAAAGTTGGGCGAGTAAGAATACTGATGATTTAGAAAATATCAGAGACTTTAATTTCAAAACCATAAGTAATCCTTCTGTACAGTGGAACGCCTGCGGTTTAGTGCTTAACAATTCAATTATGATCAGAGCAAAGTTTTCGGCAAATGACATTGAAAACAAGACCGTTGAATTTGCTTTTAGAAACACAAAATTCATCTATGACAAAAACGATTTTGTGAATAACGGTGACGGCACATATTATGTTTATTGCAATGAACTTTTTGCTCATGAGTTGAGTAATGAAATTCTTATCACCGTTTACGAAAACGGTATTCCTTGCAGTAATACAATGCGTTTCAGCGTTGAATCTTATGCAAGCACCGTTCAGCAATCAAGTGAATATAAAGGCACAGCCCTTGATGATTTAACGCAAGCTATGATGCGTTATGGAAAATCAGCTGTCGCTTATAGAACTTAAAAGGAGAAAAAGAAATGAAAGAAAAATATTCTGCTCCGTCTTTTGAAGTAACGGAGTTTTGTACGACCGATATTATTACTGTCAGCAGTGAGCCAACTACTTATATAGACGTAACAGGACCGATTGAACTTCCCGACCTTTAATATGTAAATACAAAGCTGTTGTATTAGAATGGATTTAACCTCAATACAACAGCTTTATTTTACAATCTCACATTTTTCACAAAAAATCAAACATCAGTCTAATTTTAACAAAAATTAACCGGGACTCACAAAAAAGTGAATCCCGGATTTTATTTCGGCTGTTTTTTTACAGCCCCTTTTATTATAGAGAGCGTTTTTGGCATGCCTCGCACAAAATCAAGTGTTTTTTGTTTCACACATGAAAAAAATTATTCGCTTTCGGTGTGGCGAATGGTGAAATCCGTTTCAAGCATCAGCGCGCCGCAATCGCGGACATAATTGCTGTCATAATACCGACAGCCTACGATGCCCAATTCCGTGTTGAACAGCAAATAGGAATACAGATAATCCGCCAAGCGATACCCTGCCTCGGCGCCGCTGTCATACGGCACAAAAATGCTTGCCTTTATAACGCTTTCGGCAATACGGTTTTTGGAAAGCGTTTGGGACCCGTCGGTGTTCACGATGATTTGCCGATCTCCCACGGTGTGGTTGTCCATCGCAAAGGCGATAATCGGCTGTGTGACGGGGTAGGGCTTGATTTCGTTTTCGTACGCCGTTGTCAGCGTGACATTCTCATAAAACGGGTCATTTTTAATAAGCAGAAGGATTTTTCGAATGACGGTATGCGGAATGTTCATTTTGTTTTCACCTCGCTAACCTCTTTGATGATTGCCCAAAAATAATACGGTTCGTCGCCTCTGAAAACCTTTTCTGCGCGTTGAATCAGATAACTTTTGCCGTCCGCATCGGTGATGCGGCTGTTTTTCGGCAGGCGGGTGATGTCATGTTTCGGGGAACCGATATACAAATACAGCCCGTTGGGGTCTTTTCCAAGCACGGTGTAAGTGCCTTCCAAATACATTTTGTTTTTGTAGCGCAGCGGCTGTAAAAACGCGCGGTAAACGGGCGAGCGCCAACCGGTATTGTCGCAGAGATACACGCTTTTGCCGAATTTGTTAAAAAAAGAATCCATTCTACTGCACCTGCCGAAATAAAAAGTCGGTATCTTCAAAATACCGCGCCGCCGCGGCGTAGGTATCGTCGCGCAGACGCACCGCGCTCTCAAGCATTGCCGCAGGGCTTACAGATGCCGAAACATCGCCCGCCGAGAAGGCGGTCGTGCCCTCTCGGTAGGTTTTGTCGCGCAGAAGCAAACGGTAATTGCAAAGCGCGGCGACTGCCTCCAATACCAACGGATTGTCGGCGTGTTCGGGGGAAAGCAGTTTTTCGGAACATTCCGCACAGGTCACGGCGACCACGGGCATCGAGTCGGCAAGTGCGTCCTGCGAAAGTCCCGAAAAACGAAGCAAAATTTGTGAAACACGAATCACATCAATCATTTGCGCACTTCCTTTCGATGAAAATTACGCGAGCACGCGCGAAGCGTCGGTGTAAATTTTGGCGAAGCCCGAAATCTGCGAAATCGCGGCGCGTTCCAACTGACGGTCAATCAGTTTGTCATATTCGGTAAGAATACCGCCTGCCGAAACCTGTTCAAGCGCACAGGTTTTGTCCAAACCGATGAGTTTGCCTGCGGGCACGGCGCTGCTCTTCAAAAGATTTGCACCGAGGGGCGTAACGGGCTTGCCGTCACCGTGGAAGGTGAGCCCCGCCGCCGCGTCGCGCATTTCCTGCAATTTCAGAATGGCCGCCGCCATATCGGGCGAAGCAATCAGGGTGTTGAGCGCGTACGGGTCAAAACTGTTCCAAAAATCTACCAAATCCGCATAGGTGACGCTTGCGCCTGCCAAATCGGCGGTCGGCGCGGGATTATTGTTGCCGTCGCCGTTCATAAGCACGTCTACGGCGTCTTTCAACTGCGTGCGGGCGATGTATGCACCGATTTGGCGCAGGGTAACGGTGAACAAATCCAAACGCTGGAAGCGAAGCGCTTCATAAGAAGCAACCAACATTCTGCCGCGCTTTTTGAGTTTGACCAAATTTTCCTGCGTGTGCACAACGGTTTCGGGAATGGCTGCGCCCTCGGCGGTCTCTTTGAGTTCTTTTTCCTCGGCGGTCGGCACGGAAGTGATGGTGCGGTAGTCCATCCCGTTGATGTCGGTTTTGGTGGCAACGATGTAGGGGAGCAAATCTGCTTCTTCCAAGCCTTTGCGCACCGCGCGGGCAATGTATTCGGGGAAAAGGGCGGCGCTGTCGGTGGTCTGGAAGAATTTTTCCACGCAGTCGCTGCCGGCGCCGTGCAGTTTGATGTTAAAACGCTTGAGTTGGCGCTCAAATGCGTCTAAGCCCTCAAGCGCGGTGCCTTTGTAGTTTTCGGACGGGTCGATTTGTTCGAGCGCGGCGGTAAAGCCTTTGCCGGAAGTGTATAACCCTTTGTCGAGTTTAATGGTTTCAAAATTGGACATAATTTTCGTTCCTTTCTTATTTTTATTAAAACTTAAACGCCCCGAATTGCGGGGAGTCGGTATCGGTTGCCGTTTTGTGCGCGCAAAGTTGCGGTACACACGCGGCGGGTGCGGCATTTTCGAGCATGCCGTTTAAGGCTTTCAATTCCGAAACGGAAAGCGGCGCGCACAGGCGTTCGGCAAGATGATTGTCGAGCGTCGGCAAGGCTTTTGCAAATCCCTTGACTGCAAGGTCTGCAAGTGCCGCACGGTACGCGGCGCCGTCTTTTGCGGCGTTTTCCAATGTGTCGATTTTTTCCGTCAGCGCCGAAAGTTCCGCGCGCGAAAGCGTCAGTTCGGGTTCGGTGCCTTTTCGCACGGCTTTTAAAAGCGCATCGGCATCGGCAAAGCGTTTTTTGGTCACGCCTGCGTTTTTCTGCGCGGGGACGGCAACAAATGACCATTCGTAAGCGTCGGTCGGACGGTTCAAAATATAGTGGCACACTTCGCCGTTGTAGGTTTTGCCGCGGCGGTGTTGGCAAGGCGTTTTTCGTTCGTCTGCACCGCAAACAGAGCAGATGCTCTCTGCCACGGCACAGCCGACGGATACCTCTTTTTTGATGCCTGCGCCGATTTCGGCAATGAGCGCTTCGTTTTTCGGAATGCGCGGCATATAGCAGTATGCTTTCAAATAGGTGTACGGTTCGCCGAGCGCGGTTTTGCGGGTTTCGTCGGTAAGCACCTCGGTTTTAAAGGTGCGCGCGCTTTGGTCAGCGGCGTCCATACTGTGGTTTTGAATGGCGGTTTTGCCTTCAAACAGGGGCGCAAGCGTGTGCAGACTTTCCACCGAAAAGCGTTCAAAATCGCGGTCGATTTCGTTGTCGCACAGCACGGCGGAAAAGACGAATACCTCATCGGCACGCAAGTCTTTCTGCGTGAATCGGTTAATCGCGGCGAGTGCTTCTTCGGTCACCGCACCGTCCTCGGTTTGGGTTTGAAACTGTTTTTGCATCGGAGTCCTCCTTTCCGAAATCAAGTATCTTTTTGCGGCAGATTTTGCAAAATCTCCTCGGTTTGGGCATCCAAATGGCGTGCGGTCGCGTCCTCTACGGTATCGCGAAGCAAGATGTCGTCCCAAACAATTTCCATATCACCCGTGTAGCCGTAAGCGCGCAAATGCGTGCGGCAAACGGATTCAAGCACAGGGGAGAGCAGTCGGCGGTAGTGTTCCAATTCGCTTGTCAGCAAATCCGCCTGTTCTGCCGCCATACGCTCGGTCGTGGACCACGAAAGCCCAAGCATATACGGCGGGACGGACAGTTTCCCGACAATCTGCTCCAACAGTTGGCGCACGGGGACTTCGCTGTCCAAAACCTGATTGTCCGCGCCGATGGTTTTGATGTCCACATCGCCCACAGCGATAAAATCGCGAGCTTCGCGGCTGCGCATGGCTTCGCTCCATTGCGTGGCGATTTGCAAAGCGCGTTCTTTGGCGAATGTCTTGCCGCCCGTGTCGTCCGAAGGCTTGTAGGTCACGGCAAATCGCACATTGCCTACACGCTCCCAGTTTTGCCCGACGGCGTTAAAGATTTTCAAAAGCACCGAGGCAACAAACGGCAGTCCCGCCAAAAGCGGCGTGCCGTAAATTTCGCCCGGCTTGGCGTTCAGGGTGCAAACCAGCATATTTTGCTGATAGGGGAGCGCTTTCTCCGATACATCGTCTGCGGCGCAGACTTCGAGTGCGGCGAAATCGCCTTTTTTGCGGCGCAGTACATAATCGTGATGCGGTGCGTTGTATAAATAGCGCACAGCGCCCGTGCGGTCGGGCACAAGTTCCGCGACGGCAGTGCCGTAGGTGAGCAATTGCTCAAAAAATGTGTCCGCAAACGATTGCAGGGAAATACTGCCGCTGTCCGAGGGGACATACTTTACGAAATTATCCAAAATCGGCTGAAACCGTTCGTCTTTGCAGACTGCCTGAAAGCCGCCCGTCAGGCGAACGAGTTTGTAAACAGCCGCGTCAATAAGCGGCACCGCCTCGCGCAAAGAGGAAAATAAATCCCCTGCAATGCGCGGGGGCGGACTGTATGTGTTCAGCGTTCCGAACGGTATACTTTGCGGCGAACCGACCGCGGCAAGCGCAGGATTTTGGGGTAAAACAGGCTCTGCCTTTTTGCGGAATTTCCTCATTCGGCTTCACCTCCTTTCATCGTTTGCAGGCAACGGCGAAAAAGTCGTCGCCGTCACCCGCGTGCAATACGGTGGAAACGAAATAGCGCATATCGTCCATGGCGTGGTCGTGTTCTTTTTTGACCGCGTCATAGCGCGCACTTTCGTCCCAACGGTACAAGGAAAATTCCCGAACAATATCGGGGCAGGTTTTGCAAATGCGGATTTCGCGGGATTTTAACGCGTCCGAAGTTTTGCGGATGCCGCCGAGCACATCGTTGTCCGCGCGGCGCACGGTGTATTTGCCGTGGCGGCGAACGCACTCAATAAACGATGCCGCAGACGGGTCAACCACCACGCAGTCCACTTCTCTGTCGCCGATGAGCGTGCAAAGCGAACGGTAATATTCCTCATCGGTCATTTGAAAGCCTTTTGCTTTTGAACTGTGGTAGAATTCGTCAATGCGATACCAATGCCCGCCGCTTTTTCCCCAAAGCCCCATCGAGGTGGGGTTGACGGTTCCGTAGTCACACGAGACGGCATAGCGGGAAAAGGATTTCGGCACATCGTAAAGATAGTCGCCGTTAAAAAACGGATAAACAAGACCGTCGCACGCCGCCCATTTCCCCTCGACAAAGCGTTCGTAAAACGCGCCGCTGTAAAGCGAACGGTAGCGTTCGAGCATCGCGGGCGAAAGAGAGGGGTTGTCCTGCATTTGGAAGTGCAGGTACAGGCAGTTTTTTTCTTCGCGCTTTAAAATCCATTCGTTGTAAAACCAATGCGCGGGATGTTCGGGGTTGCAGTTGAACCAAAGCCGAGAGCCTTCCACCGAGCAGCGTGCAATCGCCTGTTCGCAAAACGAACGCGGCATCAGGGCGGCTTCGTCAAGCATTACGCCCGCGAGCGTCATGCCCTGAATGAGCGCGGCAGAGGACTCGTCCTTGCCGCCGAAATAATAAAAGCGATTGGTTCTGCCGCCTTTTTGAATTTCCAAATAGTTTTTGGAAACCTGCTCGCTGCATTGAAATCCGAGTTCCGAAAGCAGGGGCAAAAGCGGGGTGATGACATTGCGGCGCAGACCCGTTACGGTTTTGCCGCAGAGCGCAAAACTTTGGTCACAAAAGCGGTAAAACGCCCAAAATACGAACGAAAGCGACATACACACGGTTTTGCCGCTGCGTACCGCGCCGTCGCAAATAATGGCGTCGAAGTTGTGAAAGGGACTTTCCTCACACCACCACGAAAGCAGTTCGAGTTGCTTTTGCGAAAAACACTTAAATTGTGAACTGTGCATTATGCGCCGTCCCCGTCCTTTCGGAACCTTGCCGCCGAGCGCTCCAAAGCCTCGTAAAACGGCAAAGCGGCATCTGCGCTCGTCTCCTGTAATTCCGTGAGTCGGTCGAGCGCCTTTTGTCGGTCAAAAAATTTGATTTCCAATCCGCCGCCTTTGGGGCGTTTGATTTCCGATACCATAAATAAGTCTAAGGCGTCGGGGTTGAGCGATTCGTCTGCGTCGGTTTGCTGTAACAGCCGTACCGCGTCCGCAACCGAGCCGAACGCCAAACGACGATAGCCTGCCACCAATTCGGCGCGCTGTACCGAGAATTCCTGTTCGAGCGTGCGGATTTTTTCTTGTACGGGTTTACTTGCCAACAGTTTTTCCGCCGCTTTTTCGGGGAAAAGCAGAAATCCCGCGCAGACCGCCGCCTCGCGTGGGGAACGCGTGCGCACAAACGCGCGGCAGAAGGCGAGTTGTTTTTGAGAAAGCGTGCTTGCCATATATTCACTCCTTTTGTGTTTCGATTCGACTCTAACGCTTGTTGATGTTTGAAAGACCTTTCACCCGTATGCCCAAGCGGGGCGGTTTGTACGCAAAATACACACAACACAATTTTAAAAAGTGTTGATTATCTTGAAAATAATGGTCTATATGCACAAATTGTTCATAATTTTTTTGTTGACATTATTATTTTCCCGTCGTACAATAAGAACCGTTAAGCGGTTAATAATTAGTCGGTTAAATAAAAAATTGACGAAAGGAGTATTGCGTTGGAAAACAGACAGAAAACCGTGTCGAAAAAACTGCACGATTTGGAATGGTGCCGCCACTATGTGGTGCGGCATGCTTTAAAAGACAGCGGCGTGTATTTCGGTCAGCCGCCGATTTTGGATTTTTTGGCAGAAAACGGCACCGGTACGCAAAATGAACTTGCGCGCGCTTTAAACGTGTCGCCCGCTTCGGTGTCGGTCTCTTTGCGCCGTATGCAAAAAAGCGGCTTGATTGAAAAGGTTGCCGATGAAACCGATTTGCGCTGTAACCGAATGAGCCTTACGGGGAAAGGCAGGGAGCAGTGCGCCTATATTCACGGTTGTTTTGATGAAATCGACCGCAAACTGTACGCGGGATTTTCCGAGGAAGAATTGCAAACTCTGGAAGCGTATCTCACGCGGCTGTGCTGTAATTTGACCGCCGCATTGCCCGAGGGTACGGGTATGGAGGAAATTATGCGTGAAGAAATTTGTTTAGGAGGTGCACCCGAAAATGGGAAAACTGATTAAATATGCAAAACCCTATTGGTTGCAATCCGTTATCTGTCCGATTTTGATGATCGGCGAGGTCGTATTGGAATTGCTGATTCCTTTGTATATGAGTAAAATTGTCGATATCGGCATACCGAACGGCGATATGCCGTATGTGTTGCAAACCGGCGGCAAAATGCTGTTGATTGCGGGTTGCTCGCTGCTGTGCGGCGCACTTGCGGCGCGGCTTTCGGCGGTGGCGAGCATGGGGCTCGGCGCGCGTGTGCGCGAAGCGATGTATAAAAACATACAGACTTTTTCGTTCTCCAATATCGACCGTTTCAGCACGGCGTCGCTCGTTACGAGAATGACCACCGATGTCACAACGGTGCAAAATATGTATCAAATGATGTTGCGCATCTTTTTCCGCGCACCGCTTCAATTCATTTGCGCCATGTTTATGAGTTTCCGCATCAACCACAAGGTTTCGTCGGTCTTTTTGGTGGTCATTCCGCTGATTTTGGTGACGCTCGCCATATTCGGACCGGTTGCGATGAAACGGTTCCAAAGAATGTTCAAAATGTTCGACGGCTTGAACGCTTCGGTGCAGGAAAACCTGATTTCCATCCGCGTGGTGAAAGCGTTTGTGCGCGGCGACTACGAAAAGGCGAAGTTCAAAAAATCCAACGATGAACTGACTGCGGCGTCGGTTTCGGCGGAAATGCTGATGGTTGCCGCACAGCCGATGATGATGCTTGTGATGTACGGCACGATTTTGGCGATTGCGTATATGTCCTCCCGATACATCGTCGCAGGCGAAATGGAAATCGGCTCGTTTGCTATGATTTTGACCTACATTATGCAAATTTTGATGTCGATTGTTATGATGGCAATGATGCTTGTAAACTATGTGATGTCCCGCGCGGCGGCTTCGCGTATTCAAGAGGTTTTGGACGAAACCCCCGATATTAACGATGACGAAGCAGACGGGAGCCTGAAAGTGGAAAACGGCAAAATCGAATTTCGCGGTGTTTCCTTTAAATACAACAAAGACGGCGAAAAGAATGTGGTGGACAATGCCGATTTCACGATTCGGTCGGGCGAAACCGTCGGCGTCATCGGCGGCACGGGCAGCGCGAAAACCACGCTGGTCAGCCTCATTCCGCGGTTGTATGATGTCACCGAAGGCGAAGTGTGCGTTGCAGGTCACAATGTCAAAAACTATACGATTGAAGAACTGCGCGAATCGGTCAGTATGGTGTTGCAAAACAACGTGCTGTTTTCGGGCACGATTGCCGAAAACCTGCGTTGGGGCGATGAAAACGCCACCGACGAGGAATTGGTTGCCGCGTGTAAATCGGCACAGGCGCACGATTTCATCACATCGTTCCCCGATGGCTACCAAACGGATTTGGGACAGGGCGGCGTAAATGTCTCGGGCGGGCAAAAACAGCGCCTTTGCATTGCGCGTGCGCTCCTGAAAAAACCGAAAATCCTGATTTTGGACGACTCCACAAGCGCGGTGGATACCTTCACCGACAGCAAAATCCGTGAAGCGTTCAGAAACGATATTCCGAACACCACGAAAATCATCATTGCACAACGCATCAGTTCCGTGCAGGATGCGGACAAAATCATTGTCCTCGACAACGGCAGAATTGCCGATATGGGCACGCACGAGGAATTGCTCGAACGCAGTCCCATTTACAGCGAGGTTTATCATTCACAGCAAAAAGGCGTTGATTCCGAAGGAGGTGCTGTCTGATGCCGGGACCGAACAGAATGATGCCGGGCGGCAAAAAAGGTGCGCCCGGGAAATTCCAAAAACCGAAAAACACCAAAAAGACGGTTTCGCGCTTGATGGGCTATCTTGCCCGCCGCAAATGGCTGTTGGTGCTTGTGATTTTGTTGGTGCTTTTGAGCACGGCGGGTATGCTTCTGGCTTCGTATTTCATCAAAGTGCTGACCGACGATTACTTAACCCCAATGTTGCTTGCAGGGCCGGAAAATGCGGATTTCAAGCCGCTTGTATCGGCACTTGTCAAAATGGGCGCGCTGTTCCTGGCGAGCGTGGCGGCTTCTTACGGATATGCGCGCATTATGCTTACGCTTTCGCAGTCCACGGTCAACACCATTCGCCGCGATTTGTTTGATGCCATGCAGGATTTGCCGATTTCGTATTTCGACACCCACACCCACGGGGAACTGATGAGCCGCTACACCAACGATGTGGACACCGTGCGAAACTTTTTGAGCATGGGCTTTGTGCAGACCGTTTCTTCTTTGATTTCGGTGGTCGGCACATTCGTGATGATGTGCGTTTTGAGCATTCGCCTTACGGCGGTGATGATGGTCTTTTTGGTCATTATGCTTTTGATGGTACGCGCCATCGGCTCAAAAAGCGCAAAGTATTTCCGCCGTCAGCAAAAAGCCTTGGGCGACACGAACGGCTTTATTGAAGAAACCATCGAAGGGCAAAAGGTGGTTAAAGTCTTTAATCACGAAAAACAGGTGCTGAATGAATTCGGCGTACTTAACGATGAATTACAGCACAGCGCCACACAGGCAAATACCTACGCAAGTGCGTTGGGCCCGATTATGAACAACTACGCGCATGTCATTTACGCAACGATTGCCGCCATCGGCGGTGCGTTCGTTATCGGTTCAACTATGTCGGTCGGTACGGTGCTGTCCTTCCTGCAATATACGCGTTCGTTTACACAGCCGATTGCAAACCTCTCCCAACAGCTGAACAACATTTTGTCGGCGCTTGCGGGTGCGGAACGCATTTTTGATGTCATTGACCAAAAACCCGAAACCGACGACGGCTATGTGACGCTTGTCAACGCCAAAACCGACGAAAACGGCAATTTGACCGAGTGCAAAGAACACACGGGGCTTTGGGCGTGGAAACATACCCACACCGCAGACGGTTCGGTGACCTACCAAAAACTCGCGGGCGATGTGCGGTTTGAAGATGTTTCGTTCAGTTATGACGGCAAAAAGACCGTGCTGGACGGTGTGTCGCTTTACGCAAAACCCGGTCAAAAAATCGCGTTTGTCGGCTCGACGGGCGCGGGCAAAACGACCATTACCAATTTGCTCAACCGTTTTTATGAAATCCAAAAGGGCAAAATCCGCTATGACGGCATCAACATTCAAAAAATCAAAAAAGGCGATTTGCGCCGTTCTTTGGCGATGGTTTTGCAGGATACCCACCTGTTTACGGGCACGGTGGAGGACAATATCCGCTACGGCAATCTCGACGCCACGCATGAACAGGTGGTCGAAGCGGCAAAACTTGCCAATGCGCACGAGTTTATCATAAGACTCCCGAACGGCTACGATACCGTCATTACCGGGGACGGTGCGAATTTGAGCCAAGGTCAGCGCCAACTGCTTGCCATTGCCCGTGCCGCTGTTGCCGACCCGCCCGTACTGATTTTGGATGAGGCGACAAGTTCCGTTGATACGCGCACCGAGCATTTGATTGAACAGGGTATGGATAAACTCATGCAGGGCAGAACGACTTTCGTTATCGCCCACCGACTTTCCACCGTGCGCAATGCGAATGCGATTATGGTGCTCGAAAACGGCGAAATTATTGAGCGCGGCGACCACGATGAGTTGCTCGCACAAAAAGGAAAATATTATCAGTTATATACAGGGCAGTTTGAATTGTCCTAATCAGAAAAGCGCGGCGGCTTCAACGGAAACCGCCGCGCTTTTTCTTGCAGAATAATACCGTTCTGCATAAAAATTTTCCATTGAAAAACCATGCGTTTTATGCTAAAATACAAATATATATGCTGATGTAGTGTTTGTTTTGGCATACGCGTCGGCACGAAACCAAAAGAAAGGACGGTTACGGGCGCAAAATCAGGCGTTTTCTGTTTTTGCAAACCGTATCGCGAGGCGATGAAGATGAACGGAAATAAAAAAATAATCATTCTTTCGCTCGTATTGCTGCTTGCCGTATTTGCGGCACTCTCTGCTTGTAAAGGCAAAACGGAGGGCGGCGGCGAAACGGTAGTGGTGACCGATGAAAACGGCGTGCCGATTACCAATGAAAACGGCGAGGCGATGACCGTTGTACTCGAAACCACACTTGTGGAAGTCACCAACGCCAACGGCGAAAAGGTTTATGACGAAAACGGCAATGTGAAAACCTCGGTGGTCTATATTCCGCAAAAGGTCGGCGTGCCTGTGACCGATGAAAACGGCGTGCCCGTCACCGATGCGAACGGCGAAGTGCTCACCACCATGATTATTGTGCCCCCCACCACGGGCGGCCCTGCCGTGACTTCGTGGGAAGTGACGGATGCAAACGGCAATCCTGTGGTCGATAAAAACGGCAACCCCGTTACCCAAACGATGATTTACACCACCAACCCCGCCACCCCCGGCGACAACAGTTCCAACTGGGGCGCGACTTTCGGCGGCACGGGGAACGACAATTTTGTCGGCACGGCGGCTTTGTCGGACGGCGGCTTTGTGGCGCTGATGCAGTCCAATTCCAAAGACGGCAGTATGTCCGCGCTTGCGGGCAATTCCGCAACGCCCATTCCCGTCCTCATTAAATATAAGAAAAACGGCACCGTTGCGTGGCAAAAAGCCATTTCTTCCGACCGCGGCATTGTGGTTACCGGCATTGCGGTCGATAAAAACGATAATATTGCGGTCAGCGGCTACACAAAATCCACGAATTTGGGTTTTGCGGGCGCAGGGGATTTTGACGCTGTGCTGTTTAAATACAATGACCGCGGCGATTTGCAATGGACGCAAAATTTCGGCGGCTCCATGACCGACGGTTTTGAGGCGGTTGCCGCTTCTCCCGACGGCGGCTTTGTGGCAGTCGGATATTCGAGTTCTTCCGACGGCACGGGTGCTTCTCTCGGACTTTCTCCGAAAAACAGCGCATCTGTGTTGGTCAAATACAATGCGGACGGCGCCGTCGCCTTTATGAAAGCCATCGGCTCCACGGGCGATTCGCTGTATGATGTCGATGTGGACGCAGACGGCAACATTTATACTGTCGGGGCGTTTTCCTCGGGCGCGCTGTTCCAAAGTTACGGCAGAGCAGATGCCGGCGTACTGAAATATGCGCCGAACGGCGACAGACTTTGGGTCGCACAGTACGGCGGCTCGGAAGTAGACAGTTTCCCGTCCGTTGTTGCCTCGGGCGACGGCGGTTGTGTGATTGCGGGGCGCTCCAATTCTGGCGACCACTCCCTGAACGGTCTTTACAACCAAGGCGGCTATGATGCCATTCTCGTAAAATTTGACGCAAACGGCAATAAGGCTTGGCACCGCAATTTCTGCGGATTCTTTGACGATGCCTTTACCGACATTGTTGCAACCGATGACGGCTATGCCGCGGTGGGCTATTCCAATTCTTCCAACCGCGATTTGCGTGCAGTCGGCAACCGCGGCGGCAGCGATGCGTTTGTAGTCACCCTCGGCACGGACGGCAAAGTGAATTCCGTGCAGGGCTACGGCGGCAGTCGGGACGATAAATTCAACAGCCTTTGCAAAACCACCGAAGGGCAAATCATTGCCTGCGGCTCCACACTTTCCGTGGACGGCGACTTGGTAGGTTCCGGCGCGCAGAGCGACGGGCAAAACACCGTCGGTATGATTGCAAGATTTTCCTAATCACATTTCCGAACGGTAGAAAAGAGAGTAAAGTATGGAAGAAAACACACAACCGGGGTATTTGCCCAAATCCCACCGCATTTTGTGGCTTGTTTTGCGGGCGGGCATTATGATTTGGGGGATTTACGGGTTGTTTCACGGATCGACAGTTGAGTTTTTAGAAGCCGTTTTTGCCATTCTGTTCACCCATATGTGGAACTATTTTCAGGTGTTCGGCGGCAATGCTTTCATCACGCGCGTGGACTACATTTCGGGCACAATGCTCAATTTGTTTATTTTCATCGGCGTTGTGGTGGGTACCACTTTGAACAACCGCACGAATTTCCACAGTTTTGATTTGGTTACGCATTTTTGCGCGGGATTTATTTCCGCGTGGTTTGGCTACGATTTTGCCGTGATTATGCAGGGCCGCTACGGGCGGCTTTCGCCGGCGCTTGCATCTATGTTTGCACTCTGCTTTTCTCTCGGCATTTCCGTTGCCTGGGAAATTTACGAATTCACAATGGACAGGCTCTACGGGTTGGCGCTGCAATGCTCGTCCCCGATGAGCGAAGCGGGGCTTATCGACACAATGGTGGATTTCATCATTGCGGCGGCGGGCGCGCTTATCGGTATGTTTATTGTGGCTTTTTACCGAAACGGCAAAATCGGAAAGCACAAAAAACAGGTGCGCGCACGAATTTTGCGCGAGAAAAAGGATGCGGAACGAAAAGACCGCCTTTGGGAGGCCTATGTAAATGAACAAGATTATCATCTCGACTGACAGTCCGGCAGATGTGCCGCCCGAAATTCGCGAGCGGTACGGTATCCGTGTGATTCCGTTGCACATTTTGATGGGCGAGCGCTGTTATGAAGACGGCGTCAACGTCACCCCGCCCGACTTGTTTGCGTATTACAAGGAAACGGGCAAACTGCCGACCACTTCGGCGGTTTCCATTGCGGAATACATTGACTTTTTCGAGGAATTGACCGCCGACGGCAGCGCTGTGGTGCACATCAGTTTTACATCGAAACTTTCTTCCACATACCAAAACGCCGTGTTGGCAGCCGAAAAAGCAGACAATGTTTTCGTGGTGGACTCCAAAAGTTTGACCACGGGTATTACGCTGTTGTGCATTAAGGCGGCGGAAATGGCGGCGGCAGGCTTTGATGCGCCGACCATTGCGCACGAAATGGAATACAAACGCGAAAAGGTCGTCACCACCTTTATTTTGGATAAACTGGAATTTTTGCACAAAGGCGGGCGTTGTTCGGGCGTTACGGCGCTCGGCGCGAATATCTTGGGCATCAAACCCTCTATTGTGATGCAGGACGGGGCATTGGTGGTCGGGAAAAAATACCGCGGCAAACTCGAAGCGTGCCAAACGCAGTATATCCGCGATTTGCTCGCACAGTACGAAGGGCAAATTGATACCGACCGCGTGTTCATTTCGCACACCGAAGGGATAAGCGACGCACAGTTGAAAGCGCTTCAAAAAGAAGTCCACAAAACATTGAAATTCAAAGAATACATCGTCTCCGGCGTGGGGTGCACCATCACCACACACTGCGGCGAAAGAACCTTTACGATAGAATTTATGCTGAAATGATGGGAGGTGTCAGGCAGATGAAAAAGTCGATTTGTGTTTTGCTTGCAATGCTTTTCTGCCTGTGCACTTTTTCCGCCTGCGGAAATCGGGCGGCGGTGTATGTCAACGGCACGCCGATAAAAGACGGCGTATATGCCTATTTCACCGACGAAGCACAAAAGGATTTGCCCGAAGGCTCTGCCGAAGAACAGCACGCGGCGGCAAATCAAAAAATCGTGGAATATGCGGCGGTCAATTCGGCGTTTGCCGAACGGGGACTTGCGCTCTCCACCGCGGAAAAAGCGGCGGTTTCCCAATCCGTCAATGCACTTTGGCGGCTGTTCGGCACATATTACACCGAATTGGGCGTTACAAAGCAGGATTTATTGCTTATAGAGACTTCCAAAGCCTACAAAGACGCGGTTATGGCGGATTATTACGCGCCCGACGGCGACGAACCCGTGGCGGAGGAGACTTTGCAAACCTATTTCAACGAAAATTATGTGGCGTTTAAGTCCATTACGGGATTTTTAACCACGGTGGATGACAGCGGCAATGCTGTGGCGCTCTCGGACACGGAAAAGCAGAAAATTGTATCCGCATTCACGAAAACCGCAGACGCCATCAACAACGGCTCTTCGGTGGAAGAACAGGCGAACGCTATGGAAAACACCACCGCCAATACGGAAACGGTTGTTGTGCATCGGAACAATCCGAATTATCCCGACGGATTTTTCGCACAGGTCGCCGCCGTGGAAAACGGCAAGGCACAGACATTTACGGTCGGCGATTACATCTTTTTGGTGCAGCGGGAAGATTTGGCGGACGAGGAACGCAATTTGTTTGCCACCTACCGAACCGACTGTTTGCACACCTTAAAAGGCGAGGCATTCGACAGCGTTTTGGCAAAGTGGGCAGAAGCGTACAGCGTGACCGAATAAGATTTCATAACGGCTATACACAGCGGCAGGGGTAAAAGCCCGCCGCTGTTTTCTTGCCTATATTTTGCATTCTCTCTTTTCTTTTTGCGTAAGATTTGGTATACTGTATTTTACCATGGAACTCTTTCGGGAAATTCCGTTGGCATTATGCAATTTTGCACTTCTTGGAGGCAACAATATGCTTGAGATTTTAAAAGCGATTATTTTAGGGATTGTCGAAGGCGTGACCGAGTGGCTGCCCATAAGCAGTACAGGGCATATGATTTTGGTCGATGAATTTCTGCACCTGAATGTTTCCGAAGAATTTCGGAGTATGTTTTTGGTGGTCATTCAACTCGGCGCGATTTTGGCGGTCGTCTTGCTGTTTTGGAAACAACTTTGGCCTTTCGGCGTGCAGGAGAAAAAACTGCTGATTAAAAAACC
This sequence comes from Candidatus Fimenecus sp., assembly GCA_052273845.1. Taxonomy (GTDB): domain Bacteria; phylum Bacillota; class Clostridia; order Oscillospirales; family Acutalibacteraceae; genus Fimenecus. The sequence goes on from DAVZHM010000008.1 coordinate 23,346, forward strand.
GATTTTCACCATGTGGTTTAAAGTTTTGGTTTCCTGCGTACCCGCCGCCGCGGTCGGGTTGCTGTTCGACGATAAACTGGAAGAATGGTTTTACAACTGGCAAACCGTTTCCGTTATGCTGATTTTGGTCGGTATTGCATTTATCATTATCGAAAACATCAATAAAAAGAAAACGGCGAAAATCCATTTGATTGCCGAAATTACATACCCCGTGGCGTTTTACATCGGGCTTTTCCAACTGATTGCCGCCGTGTTCCCCGGCACTTCGCGCTCGGGTGCGACCATTCTCGGCGCGTTGCTTTTGGGCGTTTCGCGCACCGTTGCGGCGGAATATACCTTTTTCCTTGCCGTGCCCGTTATGTTCGGCGCGAGCGCGTTGAAACTTTTGCAATACGGCTTCCATTATACGGGTATGGAAATCGCGATTTTGCTTGTGGGTATGGTCACGGCGTTCGCGGTGTCGGTCGTCATCATCAAATTCTTGATGGGATATATCAAAAAGCACGATTTCAAAGCGTTCGGGTGGTATAGAATTGTCCTCGGCGCGGTGGTGATTGCGTATTTCGCGATTCGCGCACTTGCGGCGTAACAACGCTTTGAAAACAGATTGGTTAAAATAAGGGATTTATAATGCAAACAGAACTTTTACCCGCATATGAAAACGGGGAAAACTTAAATACACAGGCAATCGCAAGCGCCGCATCGTTCCTTACGGCGGGCGAGGTGGTTGCCATTCCTACGGAAACGGTCTACGGCCTTGCGGCGAACGCCTATGACGAAACCGCCGTGCGAAAAATCTTTGCGGCCAAGGGCAGACCGCAGGACAATCCGCTGATTGTGCACATCGCATCTTTCAACGCATTGTTCGACCTTGTCGCAGAAGTCCCCGAAGCGGCAAAAAAATTGGCGGACGCCTTTTGGCCCGGTCCCTTAACCGTGATTTTGCCGAAGAGCGACAAAATCCCCGACGCGGTTTCAGCCGGACTTTCCACCGTGGCGGTGCGCTTCCCTGCGCATCCCGTGGCACAGGCGGTTATCAAAGCGGCGGGCGTGCCGCTTGCCGCGCCGAGTGCCAATCGCTCCGGCAGTCCAAGTCCCACCAACGCGAAAACCGTGCTCGACGATATGGACGGCCGTATTCCGCTGATTTTAGACGGCGGCAGTTCCGAAGTCGGCGTGGAGTCTACCGTGATTACGCTTGCAACCCCCGTGCCGCGCGTATTGCGCCCGGGTGGTGTGACCGTTGAGCAACTGCGCGAAGTGCTCGGCGAAGTTTCGGTGGACGATGCCGTTTTGCACCGCTTAAAAGACGGCGAAACCGCCGCCTCTCCGGGGATGAAATACAAACACTACGCCCCGCATGCCGAAATCACGATTGTGCGCGGCACATTGGAGCAGTTCCGCGAATTTGTCGCGGGCAAGGACGCGTTCGTTCTCTGCTTTGCGGGCGAGGAAGCCTGTTTTGACCGCGCCGTAACTTACGGCGAAGCCGATGATGATGCCGCGCAGGCGAACCGTCTGTTTGATGCCTTGCGTGAATTGGATGCACGCGGCGCAAAAACCGTTTACGCGCGCTGTCCCGCGCTTTCGGGCGTGGGTTTGGCGGTGTATAACCGCTTAATTCGCGCGGCAGGATTTCACTTGGTGGAGTTATAAAGGAATACTGAAATGGATAAAACCGTATTTTTGGGCGCGCATCTGTCAAGCGCCAAAGGCTTTTTGCATATGGGCAAAGAAGCGAAAGGCGCGGGGATGCAAACCATGCAATTTTTTCTGCGCAATCCGCGCGGGGCAAAGGCAAAGCCGTTCGACGAAGCGGATGCCGCCGCGTTGCGTGCGTTTCTCAGCGACAACGCATTCGCACCCGTGATTGCCCATGCGCCGTATACGATGAACCCCTGTTCGCCCGATGAAAAATTGCGCGAATTGGCGGTGGAGATGTGCGCGGACGATTTGGCGCGTATGGCGCATATTCCGGACAATCTTTACAATTTTCATCCCGGCTCGCGGCTGACGCAATCGGCGGAAACCGCGACGCAGCAGATTGCCGACTTTGTAAACCGTGTGGTACAGCCGAACGGCAAAACCACGGTGTTGTTGGAAACCATGGCGGGCAAGGGGAGCGAAATGGGGCGCACTTTCGAGGAACTGCGCGCCGTGCTCGACCGCGCAACCTGCCCCGAACAGGTGGGCGTTTGCTTGGATACCTGCCATGTTTGGGATGCGGGGTACGACATTCGGCGCGATTTGGACGGCGTACTCTCGGACTTTGACCGTGTGATTGGATTAAAACGGCTCTATGCCGTGCATCTGAATGACAGTTTAAACGCGTGCGGAAGTCGAAAAGACCGACACGCGCTGATTGGGCAGGGCGAAATCGGTTTTGACGCACTTTTGCGGGTGCTTATGCACCCCGCTTTAAATGGATTGCCGTTCACGCTGGAAACCCCAACCGACACCGCGGGGCATGCGGCGGAAATCGAAGCCTTGCGCCGCGCGATTGCGGAATAACCCGATTCACCCAATACAGGATAGTTAAAAAACATCTACGGAGTGGTTTTATGGAAATTATCGGCATCACCGGGCAAACAGGCGCGGGCAAAAGCACCGTTTGTAAAGCGCTTACCGCGCGCGGCGTTCACCATATCGACGCCGACGCCGTGGCAAAATCGTTATATCAAAAGGGCGCGCCGATTCTTTCGGAATTGCAAACCGCCTTCGGCAGTCAAATTTTAACTGCTGACGGCGAACTCGATAAAAAGGCGCTTGCCGCCGCCGCGTTTTCCACACCCGAAGCTATTGCGTGCCTCAACGCAATCGTGCACCCTGCCGTAACCGAAAAAATACGCGAATTGCTTGACACAAAGCGCAACTCGGGGGTAAAATCGGTTATAATAGATGCGATAGCTCTGTTTGAAAGCGGCGAAAACGCACTTTGTGACCGCACCGTCGGCGTGGTCGCGCCCGAAGAAGTCCGCCTTGCGCGGATTGTGGCGCGCGACAACTTGACAAAGGAAGAAGCACTTTTGCGTATGGGCGCACAAAAAGACGAATCGTTTTATGTGGAGCACTGCGACGCGGTGCTGCGAAATTATCCGCCCTATTCGTTAGAAGAAGAGATACAGAGGATTTTTCCGGTATGAACAAACGAAAAACCATAGCCACCTTGAAATTTGCGGCGATTGCAGCGGTGTTTGTGCTGCTGATTGTCACATGCGTCTTTTTTACGGGCCGCGCGATGTTTCGGGCGGTCTCCCCGTTGGATTACAGCCGCGAAATCGACAAATACGCCGACGAATACAATGTGCCGCGCGTGCTTTTGTATGCCGTGATACATACCGAAAGCGGCTTCGACAAAGACGCGGTATCTTCTGCCGGCGCAATCGGTTTAACACAAATCACGCCCGAAACCTTTCGTTGGCTGCAAACCAAAACAGGGGAGTCGCTTCCCGATGAGGCGCTTTACGAGCCGGAAACCGCCGTGCGCTACTGCGCGGTGTTTTACAAGTTGCTGCTCTCGGAATTTGACAACGATTGGACCACCGCCGTTGCCGCCTATCACGCGGGGCGCGGGCAGGTCAATGTTTGGCTTCAAAATCCCGACTGTTCCGCCGACGGCAAAACGCTTACCGCCATTCCCTCAAAAGATACCAACCACTATGTCCACAAGGTCTTAAAGGCCGTAGAAATATACTACAATCTCTATGCAAAGGAGTTTTCAGACAATGTCTAACGAAAAAAGTCAAGCAGAACTTTTGAAAGAACAACTGTTTTATAAGCGCAAAAACGCGGCAAAAACCTGCTCTGCCGAAGAAATCAAAGCGGCAGACGATTTTTGCGAAGGCTATAAAGCGTTTTTGAACGAATCGAAAACCGAGCGCGAAGCCGTGCAGTATATGGTGAAAAAGGCGCAAAGTTTCGGCTTTGTACCTTTCGACCGCGACAAAAAATACGCCCCCGGAGAAAAAGTGTATTTCAACAACCGCGGCAAATGCATTGTGTTGGCGGTCATCGGCAAACAGCCCCTTTCAAAGGGCGTTCGCCTTTCGGCGGCGCACATCGATTCCCCGCGTCTCGATTTGAAACAAAACCCGCTGTATGAGGACAGCGAAATGGCGCTGTTCAAAACGCATTATTACGGCGGCATCAAAAAATACCAGTGGACCAGCATTCCGCTGTCGCTCCACGGCGTAATGGTGAAAAAAGACGGCACAGCGGTAACGGTGAACATCGGCGAGGACGAACGCGACCCGCAATTCGTGGTGACCGACCTTTTGCCGCATCTTGCAGCCGAGCAGATGAAGCGCACCCTTGCCGACGGCATCCGCGGCGAGGAATTAAATGTGCTTGTCGGCAGCCGTCCGTTTTCCGATGACGAAGCGGGTGAACAGGTTAAACTGAACATTTTAAATATTCTCTTTGAAAAATACGGCGTGACCGAGGGCGATTTCCTGAGCGCCGAATTGGAAGTTGTGCCCGCGTTTGCGGCGCGCGACATCGGTTTGGACCGCAGTATGATTGGCGCTTACGGCCACGATGACCGCGTGTGCGCTTACCCCGCGGCAGAGGCGATTTTCGCCGTCTCAAATCCCGAGTACACGGCGATTACCTGCCTTACCGATAAAGAGGAAATCGGTTCCGAGGGCAACACGGGATTAAATTCCTCGTATCTCAAATATTTCATTGCGGATTTGGCGAAAGCAAACGGCGAAAACTACCATACGGTATTGCGCAACACGCAGTGCCTGTCTGCCGATGTTAACGCGGCGTTTGACCCGACTTTTCCCGATGTTTCCGAGCGTATGAACGCCTCGTTTGTGAACGGCGGCGTGGCGATTATGAAATACACGGGCGCACGCGGCAAAAGCGGCACTTCGGACGCGTCTGCGGAATTTATGAGCAAGGTGCGCGCGCTTTTGGACGGCAATGACATCGTGTGGCAGAGTTGCGAACTCGGCAAAGTGGACGCCGGCGGCGGCGGTACGGTGGCAATGTACCTCGCGGCACTCGATATTGATGTGGTAGACCTCGGTGTGCCGGTACTTTCCATGCACGCGCCGTTTGAAGTGGTTTCCAAACTCGACGTCTTTATGGCGTACCGCGCATTCAAAGCGTTTTTTGAAAAAGCATAAAAACACCGCCGCCACGCAGGGCGCGGACCGAATCGCCGCGTGAAACGCGGAGTAAATCGTTGGTTTACCCTGTGCAAATTCTTTATAAATCCTCTCGAACCGTAATTTGAGCGCATAGGGGCGGGGGATTCCCCTGTTAGGGGATATGTCCGCGATGCGGACAAAAGGGTGACGTTTTCGCAGAAAATCCGTGCCCGCGCGAGGACTTTGCACTTTTAATTTTGATTAACATTCCGAAAACCCCACGGTAGACAAAAATTGTCTACCGTGGGGTTCCTTTTCTTTGTACGGCGTGGGTTATCGCAGTGTCTACCCTCGCGGCGATTTCCCCCGTGTTTTACGCGGCGGTTTCCTCCGCGCCCTACGCGGCGATTCGGTCACGCCACGCGTGCGCGTTTCACACGGGGTTGGCTTTCAATTTTTCTGCGGTGTCCGCGGTAATCAGCGCGTCAATGATTTCGTCCAAATCGCCGTTCAAAATCTGTTCGATTTTATAAAGCGTTAACCCAATGCGGTGGTCGGACACGCGCCCTTGCGGATAGTTATAGGTGCGAATGCGTTCGCTGCGGTCGCCTGTGCCGACCTGACTGCGGCGTTCGCCCGCTATTTCGGCGTTTTGCTTTTCGCGCTCAATCTCCAAAAGCCGCGAACGAAGCACTTTGAGTGCTTTATCTTTGTTTTTATACTGACTGCGCTCGTCCTGGCACTCTACCACCATCCCCGTGGGCAGGTGGGTGACGCGGATTGCCGACGAGGTTTTGTTGACTTTCTGTCCGCCCGCGCCGCTGGAACGGAATACATCAATTTGCAAATCGGCAGGGTCCAACTCAAATTCAACTTCTTCGGCTTCGGGGAGCACCGCCACCGTCGCGGTGGAAGTGTGCACGCGTCCCTGACTTTCGGTTTCGGGCACGCGCTGTACGCGGTGCACGCCGCTTTCAAATTTTAACCGCGAATACGCGCCCTCGCCCTCCACGGTAAAACTGATTTCCTTAAATCCGCCGAGCTCCGTTTCGTTGGCGTTGATAATCTCGGTTTTAAAGCCGTGCGCCTCGGCGTACATCGAATACATTCTGTAAAGCGATGCGGCAAACAGCGCGGCTTCTTCGCCGCCCGCACCGCCGCGGATTTCCACAATTACGTTTTTGTCGTCGTTTTCATCACGCGGGAGCAACAGCACTTTCAGTTCCTCGTGCAGGACTGTCAATTTTTCGTTGGTTTCTTCCCACTCTGCCTGTGCGAGTTCGCGCAGTTCGCGGTCTGCGCCGCCCTCGTCCAAAATTGCCCGCGCTTCTTCGTTTTCACTTTTCACCTGTTTGTACGCGCAAAATTTTTCCACAATCGGCGATAAGTGCTTCGCCTCTTTCATCAAAGCGGCGTATTTTTGTTGGTCGCTTGTCACCGCCGGCTCGCACAACTCCGCGTTTATCGCGTTCAGGCGTTCTTCAATGCCCTCTAATTTCTCTATCATACCTGTTCGTCATCTTTCCGTGTGATTTTTTTGATATTTTTCTCGATTTTGACGCGCGGCACCAAAACTTCTCTGCCGCAACCCGTACAGCGCAGACGGAAATCCATTCCGACGCGCAAAACCGCAAATGTTTTGCTCCCGCAAGGGTGGGGCTTTTTCATTTCGAGCGTATCGCCGACACGAACATCCATATTATACACCTCGCTGTTTGATTTTGAAAAAAACAGCGTACCAAAGATTTGATACGCTGAAACTGTATAAATTAAGCCATAGTGAAAATCCCGTAGGTGAGCATCGACATAATCAAACCCGCGATGAACACGCCGAGGGCGATAATCGGCAAGGAGCGTTTCACATCGATGTCTAAAAGCGCCGCCATCAGCGCGCCGCTCCAACCGCCGGTGCCGGGCAGGGGAATGGCAACGAACAACAGCAATCCCCATGATTTGTAGCGAAGCACTTTGTCTTTGTTCCGTTCGGTTTTGGCTTCCAGGCGGGTGATGATTTTCTCAAAAAACGAAAATCGCCGCAAAAATTCAAAAATCTTTTTGATGAACAAAATGATGAACGGAATCGGCACCATATTGCCGAGATAGCAAATGATAAATGCCTTTAAAAAGGGGATTTGCAAAAGGCGGGCGGCAATCATGCCGCCGCGGCACTCCAAAATCGGGAGTAGGGAAATCAAAAACGCAGTCAGTTCCGGCGGAATTTTATCCTGAAACAGTTCGACAAGCGTTTGGGCAAGGGTTTCAGCCATGGTTTCCTCCTAATTTCAATACAGATTGTGTTCGTCCATATATGCTTTTGCGCGGGCGAGAATGCTTTTATCGTTCTCATAATTGAGGGTGTTTAAGCACGCGTCATACCCGAGCCAAATGTAATCCTCGATTTCGCTTTGCTGAATCACGGTTTGCGTGTCGGCGGTGGTGGCTAAGAAAATCAGCACGGTTTTGTCGATACGCCCTTGAATGGTGTAGGCGGATTTTGCCTGAAAATCGGGGAAAATCGTGATGTGCAAACCGGTTTCTTCCAAGACCTCGCGCGTGGCGGTTTGCTCGTCGGTTTCGCCCGTTTCCACGTGACCTTTGGGGAATCCCCAATGGGCGCTGCGTTTGTTTTTAATCAGTAAAAAGCGCTTTTCGCCGTTGATATTGCGAAAGACAACCGCCCCGCACGAACGCTCGTAAAAGCATTCTATGGAAACGCCTTTGCCTTTATGCATAAAGCTGACGGCAGGTGCAATATCATGAATAATGTACCGCTTGGATTTCGGCGAAACCACCAAATACACAGCGTGACGTTTTTTATCTTTGATGACTGCTGTGACGCGACCGTCAAAATTGCGCACGGGGTGGTCCACCCCCAGAATGTACGCGCCCGCAACGGGCGAATGCGGCAAAAGTCCGCTTTCAACGACGCCGTAATTCAGCAGATATTTCACGCCGGTATCGCGGTCAAAGCGCCCAAGGGGTATGGTGACCCGCACTCTGACAAATTTACCCAACATCTGTTGTACGACTCCTTAAACTGCGGGCGAAGAAAAGGGTACGCCTGCCCGCGAATGAAAATCTGCTTATTATTATACAAGGAAACCGCTTCAGTTGCAAGAGGGAATTTCCCCGCCGCCGCCGCGTGAAACGCGGAGTAAATCGTTGGTTTACCCTG